>NZ_JBJTJF010000172.1:0-3874 GCF_046095365.1 Mycobacterium sp. | reverse complement strand
GTGGTGGGGGCGCGGCGGTTCTTCTACGACGTCTGGGGCGACGCCGTCAACGTGGCATCCCGGATGGAGTCCACCGATCAGCTGGGCCGGATCCAGGTGCCCCAGAACGTCTACGAGCGGCTCCGGCACGCCTTCGTACTCGAGGAGCGCGGCGATGTCGACATCAAGGGCAAGGGCGTCATGCACACCTGGTACCTGGTCGGCCGCAAGCCGGCGCACGAGCCGGCGGCATCGGATGAGGGGCAGCAACCTGAACTTCCCGCCAAAAGCCGCATCGGCTGACGGCTGAGCCGTTTAATCCCCCGCGGGACGATCCAGCTCGTCAACTCCTAGCCCCAGGCTCACATCACCTTCGACAGGAACGCCCTTGTCCGCTCGTGCCGCGGAGCGGCCAGCACCTGGCGCGGCGGCCCGCTCTCGACGATCACCCCGCCGTCCATGAACACCAGTTCGTCGGCCACCTCGCGGGCGAAGCCCATCTCGTGGGTCACCACGATCATCGTCATACCCGCGGCGGCAAGCTTTTTCATCACCCCCAGCACCTCCCCCACCAGTTCGGGGTCCAGCGCCGAGGTGGGTTCGTCGAAGAGCATCAGCTTGGGCTCCATCGCCAGCGCCCGGGCGATCGCCACCCGCTGCTGCTGGCCGCCGGAGAGCTGCGCCGGGTAGGCGTCGGCCTTGTCCGACAGCCCCACCCGAGCAAGCAGGTCGCGGGCGCGATCGGCGGCGGCCGCCTTGCCCGCGCCCTTGACGTGGACGGGCGCCTCAATGATGTTCTCCAGCGCGGTGCGGTGCGGGAAGAGGTTGAAGTGCTGGAACACCATTCCGATGTCACGGCGCTGCTTGGCCGAGTCGCGCGGGGACATCTCGTAGAGCCTGCCGCCGCGCTCCCGGTAGCCGATCAGGTCGCCGTCGACGTACAACCGGCCCGCCGACACCGTCTCCAGGTGGTTGATGCAGCGCAGGAAGGTCGACTTGCCCGAACCGGAAGGCCCGACCAGCACCAGCACCTGCCCGCGGTCGACCGACAGCGTCACACCCTTGAGCACCTGCAGCGCCCCGAAGCTCTTGCAGACCTGTTCGGCCCGGACCATCTCGGTCATACGTGACCGGCCTCGGTCTGCGCTCTGGCAAGGGCCTCAAGCTGTTTGGCGGTCAGCTTGCGCGAGATGCCCCGGGAGAAACGCTTCTCCAGGTAGTGCTGGCCGACCATCAGGATGCTCGTGACGACCAGATACCAGGTCGCCGCCACCAGCAGCATCGGTACCGGTTCGAAGGTGCGGGCGGCGATCTCCCGCGAGGCGATGCTGTAGAGGTCATAGGAGTAGGGCACGGCGGTGACCAGCGAGGTGGTCTTGAGCATGCTGATCAACTCGTTGCCGGTGGGCGGGATGATCACCCGCATCGCCTGCGGAAGGACGGTGCGCCGCATCGTCATTCCCCACGACATTCCCAGGGCGGTGGACGCCTCGGTCTGCCCCTCCGGCACGGAGGTGATTCCGGCGCGGATGATCTCGGCCATATAGGCCGCCTCGTTGAGGCCCAGCCCGATCACGGCTAGTAGGAACGGGATGGACAGGTTCTGCAGGTTGAGGTGAAAGAAGGACGGCCCGAACGGGATTCCCAGTTGGACGTTCTGGTAGATCGTCGGCAGCAGGCCCCAGAACACCAGTTGCACGTACACCGGCGTGCCGCGGAAGATCCACAGGAAAACCCAGGAGACCGAACCGAAGACCGGGTTGGGCGACAGTCGCATCACCGACAGCGCGATGCCCAGCACCACACCGAGCACCATCGCGTAGACGGTCAACTGCAGGGTGTTCCAGACGCCGAACAGGATGCGTTCGTTGAACAAGTACTCGAGATAGGTCGCCCACCCGTAGGCCGGGTTGGTGGCCGCGCCGTACAGGAACAGCCCGACGACGACAACGATGGCCGCGGCGCCCACCCACCGCCAGGGATGGCGCAGCGGTACGGCGTCGATGGCGGCGGGCGCCGGCGGATCGACGGCCACGGCTGCTAGCTGACCGCCCCGTTGATGACCGGCTTGTCGATCATTCCGGACTGCACGCCCCAATTCGTGGCGATCGTCTTGTAGGCCCCGGTCTTGATCAGGTGCTCGACGGCCTGCAGCAGCGACTGCGCCAGCGGTGAGCCCTTCTTGACCGGCCACCCGTAGGGCGCGGAGTCGAAGATCTCCCCGGCGCCCTCCAGCTTGCCGTCGCTCTGCCGGATGGCGTACGCGGTCACCGGCGAGTCGGCCGACATCGCGTCGGCCTGTCCGAGGACGACGGCGTTGGTCGCCGCGTCCTGGCCGTCGAACTTGATGATCTGGATCTCCGGCTTGCCGGCATCGACGCACTTCTTGCTCTTGGCCGGCAGTTCGTCGGTCTCCTGGATCGTGGTGGCCTGCACCGCCACCTTCTTGCCGCAGGCATTGTTCGGATCGACCGCCTGGCCCGCACGCTGCGCCCACTGGGTACCGGCCGAGAAGTAGGTGACGAAGTCGACCTGCTTCTCGCGCTCCCTGGTGTCGGTGAACGACGACATCCCGACGTTGTAGGTGCCGCCGTCGATGGACGGGATGATCTTGGCGAAGTCGGATTCGCGGTATTCGGCCCGGAGCCCCAGCGTCGCGGCGACGGCGTCCATCAGGTCTACGTCGAACCCGACGATCTTGCCGTCGGAGTCCTTGAACTCGTTTGGCGTGTAGGGAATGTTGACCCCGACGACGAGCTTGCCGGACTCGCGGATGTCGGCGGGCAGGGTGGCCGCGATCGCGTCGACCTTCTCCGCCTTGACTTCGGTGGACGGGACGGCCGAGCCCGCTCCGGCGCCCGAACCTGTTTCGGTGTTCTTGGCGCAGCCCGACAGGGTCAGGGCGCCGGCTACCGCACACACCGCCGCGGTGCGCCACCAGCCGTGGCGGATCTGCTGTGTCGTCAACAACTCTGTGCCCCTTCGATTCGCGGTCAACACGTCGGCGCAATCCCGAGCGCCTCTAGAAAACTACCGGCCAGCAGCCCAATCGGCCTGTCGAAGCGGTCAATTCCAGGGACGGGTGATGGGTGTGTGTAGGATTTCGCGCCGTGACTACTACTCATGCGGGCGATCGCCCGAGTCTGTTCCACCAGGTCTGGAAATCCACTGTCGTGTCCGGCTTGCTGGCCGTCATTCTCGGCGCACTGGTCCTGTTCTGGCCCGGTCCGACTCTGCTGGTCGCCGCCGTTCTGTTCGGTGTCTACCTGCTGGTTTCCGGTGTCGCGCAGGTGGCTCTCGCCTTCGGCCTGCACTCCTCGGCCGGCAGCAGGATCCTGCTGTTCATCAGCGGGGCGGCCTCGCTGATCCTGGCGGTGCTGGCATTCCGGCAGTTCGGTCAGGGCACCGCGTTGCTGCTGCTGGCCATCTGGATCGGCATCGGGTTCATCTTCCGGGGCGTCGCGGCCACCGCTACGGCCATCAGCGAGTTCCACGGGACGCCCGGCCGCGGCTGGAGCATCTTCTTCGGCATCGTCTCCATCCTCGCCGGCATCATCTGCCTCGGTTACCCGTTCGACTCCCTGGTCACCCTGACCCTGGTGGTCGGCGTCTGGCTGGTGGTGATCGGGGTCTTCGAGATCATCGCGGGCCTGCAGCTTCGCAAGACCGGCCACGAGGTCCGCTCGGCGGTCAACGAGGCGCTCGGTCGCTGACGCTCTCCGCAGGGCGCGGATCGCATGGGCACGCACTGCGATCCGCGCCCTTCGTTTCGGCGGTACCCTGACTGCCGTCCCTACGAGGTGAAGCGGGAACGATGACTGAACACCCGGAATCGCCGGAGCCCGGCGGGTTCCCGCCGCCCGGCCCGCCGCCGGCCGGGCCGACTCCCTACCCG
>NZ_JBJTJF010000171.1:0-10411 GCF_046095365.1 Mycobacterium sp. | reverse complement strand
CCTCCCGCCCCAGCGCCGGCCGGCTGACGCCCCGCCGCCGAGTTCGGTTGGGCAGCTGCCGAACTCGGGCGGCCGGTATCTAAAACCCGTCGGATTCGACCGCGTGCGGCCGACCTCCGCGGCCGTGGCCCGCAGGACTGGAGCCGGCCCGTCTCCCCGGCCCGGGTGAGTCCGCGAACGCCAGCACGGCACGCAACGCCTCGTCGACGGTGGCCGCCTCAAGCGTGCGCAGTCCCTCCGGAGGTGTTCCACAGCCCTCCGGGACCACCGCCGCGGTGAACCCCAGGCGCCCGGCTTCGGCCAGGCGGCGTTCCATGCCAGTCACCCGCCGCAGATCCCCGGCCAGGCCCACTTCCCCGAAGACCACCAGGGTGGCCGGCAAAGGGCGATCCGCGACGGCGGAGGCCATCGCCGCGGCGACCGCCAGATCCGATGAGGGGTCTGTCAGTCGCATACCGCCGACGGTGGACAGGTAGATGTCCAGCATGCCGATCGGGACCCCGGCGCGTTTGTGCAGCACGGCGGTGATCATCGAGACCCGGGCCTGGTCCATCCCGCTGACCACGATCCGGCGCGGCGCCCCGTCATGGTTCGGCGGGGTCAACAGCGCCTGGATCTCCCCGATGAGCGGACGCTTGCCGTCCAGCGTGACTGTGACCGCGGTTCCCGATACCGGGTTGGCGCGCTGGTCGAGGAACAGGCCGGAGGGATCGGCCACGCATTCAATTCCATTGTCCTGCATGAGGAAACAGCCGACTTCGTCGGCTGCGCCGAAACGGTTCTTGATCCCGCGGACCATCCTGAGTGCGGTGTTCCGGTCACCCTCGAAGTGCAGCACCACGTCGACGAGATGTTCCAGCGAGCGGGGGCCGGCGATAGCGCCGTCCTTGGTGACGTGGCCGACGAGCACCAGCGCGACCCCGGTGGATTTTGCCGCGGCGGTCAGCGCGGCCGTGACCGCGCGCACCTGGGTGACCCCGCCGACCACGCCGTCGGTGTCGGTGGCGGTCATGGTCTGGACCGAGTCGACGATCACCAGGCTCGGTTTGACGGCGTCGATGTGGCCCAGGACGTGTTGCACATCAGACTCGGCGGCGAGGTAGACCTCGTCATGGGTGCATCCGGTGCGCCCGGCCCGCATCCGGATCTGTCCGGCCGACTCCTCGCCGGAGACGTAGAGGGCGCGGCCGCCGCCCCGGGCCCACCGGTGGGCCACCTCCAGCAGCAGGGTGGACTTGCCGACCCCCGGATCCCCGGCCAGCAGACTCACCGACCCCGGCACCACCCCGCCGCCGAGCACCCGGTCCAGTTCACTGACCCCGGTGGGGTGGTGGCGGGTGCGGTCGGGATCGATCGAGGTGATGGGAACTGCCGGAACCGGCGGCTCAGTCCCCCGCTGTGGCAATCCGGCGACGGCGCTCAGCGTGGCGAGTTCGTCGACGGTGCCCCACGTCCCGCACTCGGGGCAACGCCCGAACCACTTGGCAGTGAGGTGGCGGCACTCCGAGCAGCGGTACTGCGCACGGGTCTTGGCCACGCCGACGACGCTATCCGCTGGCGGTGACAAAACCGCGGACGCGCGCGGCGGCTCAGGGGGCTTTCAGGGGGCTTTCAGGGGGCCGTGGGAGGGCTACCGACTCAGCCGGGCTCGCCGGCAGAGATCGGCACGGCGAGGGTGGTCGATCCGGCCTTGGCGAAATTGAACGTGAAGTTGTAGTTCAGTCCGTTGGTGATCGGTTTGGTCAATGTCACCGAGGCGGTCGTGGGCGCCGCGCCGCCCATCGCCTGCGCACCCGACTTGGGCGCGACGACCAGGGCCCGGCCGGCGGGAACGGCCCCGTCGCCGCTCATCGCCACCGTCCCGATGTCGGAGGTGATGCTCACCAGTTTGTCGTCGACGTCGGGGGAGTCGTTGGCGGCCACGAAGACCAGCGGCACCACCTTGCCCGGCTGCATGAAGTCGCTGCTCTGGGTGGCCTGCAGGTGCACGTTGCGCAGCGCGATGTTCTTGACGCCGGCCGACATCCCGTTCACCGCGGCCTTCTGGCCCGCGACCTGCGAGATCTGGCCGGATCCACAGCCGGTGAGGAGCACGCCACAGGCCGCCAGACCCGCGGAGGCGGCGACGAGGCGGGTGGAGAAGAGGTTCACTGCAGCCTCCTGGACGGCCGTGCGGTCGGCGCCGAAAGGCCGCCGCTGTTCGACTATGCACAGTAGTAGGTCGCGCGGCCCCGCGGGTAGACAAGGACGGTTTAGCCGCGGTGGTCGCGGCCGGAAAATCGCGCCGATACAGATATTTCCGCACCTGTCAAGGCCCGGTGTTCAGCCGCGGTGCCCCTGACCTGCACCGTTGGTCCGCAGGCCTTTGTGGCCCGTGCTAGCATTAGGGTGTGAAAGGGGCTCGAATCTGATGATTTTCAAGGTCGGAGACACCGTTGTCTATCCACACCACGGTGCTGCGTTGATCGAAGCGATCGAAACCCGGACCATCAAGGGCGAGCAGAAGGAGTACCTCGTCCTGAAGGTCGCCCAGGGTGATCTGACCGTTCGAGTACCTGCTGAGAACGCCGAATACGTGGGCGTACGCGACGTCGTCGGCCAGGAGGGCCTGGACAAGGTCTTCCAGGTGCTGCGGGCGCCGCACACCGAGGAGCCCACCAACTGGTCGCGCCGCTACAAGGCCAACCTCGAGAAGCTGGCCTCCGGCGACGTCAACAAGGTCGCCGAGGTCGTTCGCGACCTGTGGCGCCGCGATCAGGAGCGCGGGCTGTCGGCCGGTGAGAAGCGGATGCTGGCCAAGGCCCGCCAGATTCTGGTCGGTGAACTTGCTCTGGCCGAGAACACCGACGACGCCAAGGCCGCGACGATCCTCGACGAGGTTCTGGCCGCCGCCTCCTGACTCCGGCGACGGTGTTCGGTGTCCGAAACGGTCGCGGTCGTCCCGGCGGCCGGCTCAGGTGAGCGGCTCGGCGCCGGCCTGCCCAAAGCCTTCGTCGATCTCGGCGGTCGCACCATCCTGCAGCGCGCCGTCGACGGCCTGCTCGCCTCCGGCGTGATCGACCGCGTCGTGGTGGCCGTCCCGTCGGACCTGGTGGCCCGGACCGCCGCCGCGCTCGGCGATCGCGCGGCAGTGGTCGAGGGCGGCCCGGAACGACACGACAGCGTCCGGCTCGCCCTCAGCGCCGTCGGTGATCCGGAGTTCGTCGTCGTCCACGATGCCGCGCGTCCGCTGACGCCGGCCGAGCAGATCCGGCGGGTCGTCGCGGCCCTTCGTGACGGCGTGCGCGCCGTTATCCCGGTGCTGCCGGTCGCCGACACCATCAAGGCCGTCGACGCCAACGGCGCCGTTCTGGGGACACCGGAGCGGGCCGGATTGCGCGCGGTGCAGACACCGCAGGGGTTCCAG
Organism: Mycobacterium sp.; assembly: GCF_046095365.1. GTDB lineage: Bacteria > Actinomycetota > Actinomycetes > Mycobacteriales > Mycobacteriaceae > Mycobacterium. The sequence goes on along the minus strand of NZ_JBJTJF010000171.1, from coordinate 7,005 downwards.
ACCGAGTTGCTGCGCCGGGCCTATCAGCGGGCGGGGGTGACGTCGGTGACCGACGACGCGTCCCTGGTCGAGAACCTGGGTGCGCCGGTGCACACGGTGGCCGGTGATCCGCTGGCGTTCAAGATCACCACCGCGCTCGATCTGGCGCTGGCACGTGCGGTGCTGGACCCATGACGCTGCCCCGGGTCGGTATTGGCACCGACGTGCACCCGATCGAGGCGGGGCGCCCGTGCTGGCTGCTCGGATTGCTGTTCGACGGCGCCGACGGCTGCTCCGGACACTCCGACGGCGATGTCGCGGCGCACGCGCTGTGCGACGCGTTGCTCTCGGCCGCCGGCCTCGGCTACCTCGGCGGGGTGTTCGGCGTGGACCAACCCCGATGGCGAGGCGTCACGGGCGCCCAGATGCTCGAGCACGTGCGGGATCTGCTCACCGCGAATGGATTTGCGATCGGCAACGCCGCGGTCCAGGTGATCGCCAACCGGCCGAGGGTCGGACCACGCCGCGACGAGGCCCAGCGCTTGCTGTCGGATCTGTTGGGCGCGCCGGTGTCGGTCGCGGCCACCACCACCGACGGGCTCGGCCTGACCGGCCGCGGCGAGGGGATGGCGGCGGTTGCGACGGCTCTGGTCACCCGGGCTTCCCGGTAAGCTGCGACGTCGTGACCACCGGCCTGCGCCTGCACGACACCTTCTCCGGTGAAGTGCGCGACTTCGTGCCGCTGCGCGCGGGTCAGGTCTCGATCTATCTGTGCGGCGCAACCGTTCAGGGCCTGCCGCACATCGGACACGTGCGCAGCGGCGTGGCCTTCGATGTACTGCGGCGCTGGCTGGTGGCCAAGGACCTCGATGTCGCGTTCATCCGCAACGTGACCGACATCGACGACAAGATCCTCGCCAAGGCCGCCGAGGCCGGACGACCGTGGTGGGAGTGGGCCGCCACCCACGAGCGGGCGTTCACCGCCGCCTACGACGCGCTCGGCGTACTGCCCCCGTCGGCCGAACCCCGCGCGACCGGACACATCACCCAGATCGTCGAACTCATCGAGCGCCTCATCGACACGGGCCATGCGTACACCGGGGCGGGCGACGTCTACTTCGACGTGCTCAGCTTTCCCGACTACGGCCGGCTCTCCGGTCACCGGATCGACGACGTTCATCAGGGCGAGAGCCTGGCCGCCGGCAAGCGCGACCAGCGCGACTTCACCCTGTGGAAGGGCGCGAAACCCGGCGAGCCGTCCTGGCCCACGCCCTGGGGCCGCGGCCGGCCGGGATGGCACTCCGAGTGCGTTGCGATGGCCCACGAGTATCTCGGCGCGGAGTTCGACATCCACTGCGGCGGAATGGATCTGGTTTTCCCCCACCATGAGAACGAGATCGCCCAGGCCAGGGCGGCCGGGGACGAATTCGCCAGGTTCTGGCTGCACAACGGCTGGGTGACCATGGGCGGGGAGAAGATGAGCAAGTCGCTGGGCAACGTGCTCGCCGTTCCCGCTGTGCTGCAACGGGTCCGGCCCGCCGAATTGCGGTACTACCTGGGCAGTGCCCACTACCGGTCGATGCTGGAGTTCACCGAGACGGCACTGCAGGACGCCGCCCGGGCTTATTCGGGAATCGAGGAGTTCCTGCACCGGGTTCGCAACCGGGTGGGCGCGGTCGTCCCGACGACCTGGACGCCGAGGTTCGGCGCAGCACTCGACGACGACCTCGCAGTCCCGGCTGCGCTGGCCGAGATCCATGCCGCCCGGGCCGAGGGCAACCGAGCGCTGGACAGCGGAGATCACCAGACGGCCTTGGCCAGAGCAGGTGAAATCCGTTCCATGACAGCAATTCTGGGCTGTGACCCGCTCGACGAACGCTGGGAGACCCGCGACGAGACAGCAGCCGCTCTGGCTGCTCTCGGTGTCCTCGTCGACGCCGAGATTCAGCGTCGCGACGAGGCCCGCCGGCAGCGTGACTGGTCCGCCGCCGACGAGATCAGGGACCGGCTCAAGAGGGCCGGGATAGAGGTCACCGACACCGCGGACGGCCCGCAGTGGTCTCTGCTCGACGGGTCCGCCGGCTGATGGCCGGCAACTCAAGGCGTCGCGGCGCGATCCGCAAGGAGGGCACCAAGAAGGGCCCGACGAAGGGATCCGGCGGGGTACGACGGCGCGGCCTTGAGGGGCGCGGCGCCACCCCGCCGGCGCACATGCGGCCCGGGCATCCGGCGGCCAGGCGAGCGGCTAAGGCGGCACGAAGACCGGTCAAGCCGACCGGTGAGACCGAGACCGTCCTGGGCCGCAACCCGGTGCTCGAATGCCTGCGGGCCAACGCGCCGGCCTCAGCGCTGTACGTGGCGCTGGGCGCCGATGCCGACGAGCGGCTGACAGAGTCGGTGACACTGGCCGCCGACCGCGGCATCCCGATCCTGGAGGTGCCGCGCCACGACCTGGACCGGTTGAGCGCCAACGGACTTCATCAGGGCATCGCCCTTCAGGTTCCGCCCTACGCCTATGCGCACCCCGACGACCTGCTGGCCGCCGCGACCTCCGACGTGCAGCCCGCGCTGCTGGTGGCGCTGGACAACATCTCCGACCCGCGCAACCTCGGTGCGATAGTGAGGTCGGTTGCGGCGTTCAACGGTCACGGGGTGCTCATCCCGCAGCGCCGGTCGGCGTCGGTGACCGCGGTGGCGTGGCGGACCAGCGCCGGCGCGGCGGCCCGGGTGCCGGTCGCGCGGGCGACCAACCTCAACCGCACGCTCACCGACTGGGGGCAGGCGGGACTGCAGGTCGTCGGGCTGGATGCCGACGGCGACACCACCCTCGACGAGTTCGACGGATCCGGTCCGCTCGTGGTGGTGGTCGGTTCGGAGGGTAAGGGCCTGTCCCGGCTGGTACGGCAGAACTGCGATCTGGTGGTGTCGATCCCGATGGCCGGGCCGGCCGAGTCGCTCAACGCCGCCGTCGCGGCCGGTGTCGTCCTGGCCGACGTGGCGCGCCAGCGCCGGAGCCGCTGAGCAGCCGGGCGTCAGGCCCAGGGGTCGGTGCGCTGCCACAGCGTCGGCAGGTGCAGGGCCACCCCGTCGCGTTCGGCCAGCGCCTCGAGCACCCGCATCGTGACGTCCAGGTCGTCGCCGGCGTAGGGCAGCGCCCGCGGTTCCTCGGTCAGCGGGCGGAAGAAGTCGTCCCAGTGGATCAGCACCACCTGACGCGCCCCCACCGTCCGGACGGTCTCGTTCCAGTACTGCCTGATGTAGATCTCGGGCTGGACGCCCAGCTGGCCGACACCGAGGTAGGCCACGTCGGCGAGCCGCCCGGCCAGGGCTCCGGGCACGAAGCCGGCGCTTCCCTGGACCAGCAGCCGCCGACCGCTGGGGCGGTGGTGCACCAGGGTCGACCACGCCTCCCCGCAGCGGTACACCGACGCCTTGACCGGCGGAACCACCGGGGCGCTGATGTGGCCCGGGAAGCGGTCGGGCGGGCAGTGATGCGATTCGACCAGCGTCACCTCGAACGAACCGAGGCTCATCGGTTCCCCCGGCGTCGCGACGATGATGCGTTCCTCGGGGAGTCCCTGTCCGCGTGCGATATTGGCCGCCGACTCTCCGCCCACGACGACGGCACCGGTGCGTTGGGCGACCGCCGCGCTGTCCAGCGCGTGGTCGTAGTGCGTGTGCACCGGCAGCACCGCGTCGAGCCGCCGGATCCCGGCCCGCTCGAGCGCGTCGTCGATCCGCGAGGCCGAGGGACTGAGCTTGCGCAGGCCCACGTCGAGCAGACCCGGCCGCGAGAAGAAGCCATCGGTCAGCACCGCTGAGGTGCCGTCGTCGAGGAGCAGCGTCGACACCCCGATCCAGGTCACCGTGAGGGGAGCCCCGGCCGCGGCCGGTCGCAGGTCGAAATGCTCGCGGTAACGGGTGAGGTCGGGACGGCCCAGCTTGGTCCGCATCAGGTGAACGCCGCCAGTTCCACCCCACCGGCCAGCAGCCGGTCGCGCACGGCGGATGCGATGGCCACCGCGCCCGGTGAATCTCCGTGCACGCAGACCGATTCCACCTTGACCGGGAGCACGGTGCCGTCGACGGCGGTGACGGTCCCGCTGTCGACCATGGAGAGGACACGCTCTGCGATGAGTCCGGGGTCGGCCAGCACCGCGCCGGCCTCGCCGCGGGGCAGCAGCCGTCCGTCGGGCAGGTAGGCGCGGTCCGCGAACGCCTCGGCCACGGTGCGCAGGCCGATCGCACCGGCTTCCTCGAAGAACACCGAGCCGGCCGGTCCGAGTACCGGCAGTCCCGGATCGACGGCGCACACCGCCTCGGCGACGGCGCGTGCCTGCTCCCGGTCGGCGACGATCGTGTTGTACAGCGCCCCATGGGGTTTGATGTAGCCAAGCGTAGATCCGGCGGCCCGCGCGAGGGCCTGCAGCGCACCGATCTGGTAGATCACGTCGGCGGTGAGCTCGGCCGGAGCCACCTCGATGCGGCGCCGGCCGAATCCGGCGAGGTCGAAATAGCCGACCTGGGCGCCGATCCGCACCCCGCGCTCGCCGGCGGCCCGGCAGGTCCGGGCAAGACCGACGGGGTTGCCGGCATGGAAGCCGCAGGCGAGATTGGCGCTGGTGACGATGTCGAGCATGGCCGCGTCGTCGCCGAGTTCCCACACCCCGAATCCCTCGGCGAGGTCGGCATTGAGATCGACGCTGGCCATTCCCTAAGACTATGCCGCCCGGTGGCTTCGCCGGCTGACCGCCCAGCACACCAGATAGATGACGAACGAGATGGTGGTGACGAACACCGACACCGGCACGCCCGGCGCCAGCGAGAGCACCAGACCGCCCACCGCGGCCAGCTCGGCGAACAACACCGACGCCGCGATCGTCGCCGGCGGCGAACTGAAGATCCGGGCGGCCGCGGCGGCGGGAGTGATGAGCAGCGACATCACCAGCAGCGCACCGACGATCTGCACCCCTTGGGCCGCGGTGAGGCCGACCAGTGCGGCGAACACGATGCCCAGGGCGCGCACCGGCACCCCGCGGGCGGCGGCGACCTCGGGGTCGGCGGTGGCGAACAACAGCGGGCGGTAGCTGACCGCCAGAACGGCGACCACCAGGACGGTCACCGCGCCCAGCAGCGCCAGCCCGGAATAGCCCACGCCGACGATCTGGCCGGTGAGCAGCGCGAAACTTGTCCCGGCGCGACCGGGATAGAGGTGAATGAACAGCACGGCCAAGCCCAGTCCGAATGCCATCACCACCCCGATTGCCGAGTCTCGCTCCCTGGCGCGCTGGCCGAGGACGCCGAAAAGTATTGCGGCCATGGCACTCCCGATCAGGGCGCCGAGTCCGACGTTGAGGCCGGCAAGCAGAGCGAAGGCTGCTCCGGTCAGTGACAATTCGCTGGAACCGTGCACCGCGAAAGACATCTGGCGCATCACGATGAATGGGCCGATGAGTCCGGCCACCAAGGCCAGCAGTGCCGCCGCCACCAGCGCCTGCTGGACGAAGTCCCGGCGCAGCAGGTCGGCGGTCACGTCGAAGGCGAACAGGTCGTCCAGCAGATGGGTGAGCCTGTCATTCATGGTGGTGCCCGTGGGTGTGTCCGGAGTGGTCCAGGTGCTCGCCCACGACGACGTAGCGGTCGCCGACCTGAACCACGTCGATGTCGGCCTGGTAAAGCTCGGACAGAGTTTCGGAGGTCATCACCTCGGCAACCGTGCCGATCCGGAATCGGCCACCGACCAGATACAGGACCCGGTCGATGTAGGGCAGCACCGGATTGACCTCGTGGGTCACGAACAACACCGCGGTGCCGGTCTTCCTGCGCTGGTCGATCAGCCCGGCGACGAGCCTGGCGTTGCCGGGGTCGAGATTGAGCAGCGGTTCGTCGCACATCAGCAGCACCGGATCTGTGGCGAGCGCCTGGGCGATCCGGACTCGTTGCAGCTCCCCGCCGGACATCACCCCGACCGGCACCGGGCCCAACTCCAGCGCGCGCACCTGGGTCAGTGCGCGCAGCACCGCCGCACGCCGGGCGGCGCGACCGGCCGGGCGCAGCGGGACCACGCCCCACCGGTGTCCGTCCACACCCAACTGGACCAGGTCGCGGCCGCGCAGTGTCAGGCCGCGGTCGACGCCGCGGTGTTGGGGCACGTAGCCGATCCGGTCGCTGCCGGCGCGGACCGGTTCGCCGTCGACCAGTGCCGTCCCGCCGCTGAGCGGCAACTGCCCGAGCAGCACCTTCAGCAGCGAGGTTTTGCCGGTGCCGTTGGGGCCCAGGACCGCGATGAACTCCCCGGCCGAGACCGTCAGATCGAGGTGGTCCCACAGCACCCGGTCGCCGAAGGCCAGCCGGGCGTCGGTCAGCGAGACCACCGGGTGCCGCGCGGACACCTGCTACCGGCCCTGTCGCAGGGCCGCTGCCAGGCGGTTCACGGCGTCGTTCTGCCAGGTGAGGTAGTCGGTTCCGGCCGGCAGGGTCTCGGTGACCGCGACGACCGGTACGCCGGCCCCCTGCGCGGCGGCCCGCACCTGCCGGGTGGCCGCTGTGACGGTCTGGTCGTTGAACACAAGTGCCGCGACCTGGCCCCCGTTCATCAGGTCCAGCACCGCAGCGACGTCGACCGGGGCGGGGTCGGTATCTTGCTCGATCGCGCTGGTGAACCCCGCGGGAGTCTTGTCGGTAAGACCGGCGGCACGCAGCAGATAGTGAGCGACCGGCTCGGTGGCGACGACGGCTGCCCCGGCATGTTCGGCGGCGAGTGCCTTCTCACTTACCCGGATTTCATCGGCGCGGCGGACGAATTCCTCGGCGCGGGAACGATATTCGGCGGCTTTCGCGGGATCGGCCGCGGAGAGCCGCGCGGCGAGGTCGTTGGCTACCGCCCCGGCGGTGCCGAGGTCGTAGAAGACGTGCTCGTTGGCCGGCGCAGGCTCACCGACCGCCGCGGCGTCGAGCAGCGAGTAGGCGTCGACGGCCGGCACCTCGGGATGGTTGTCCAGCACGGCCTGCACCCACGGGTCGTAG
>NZ_JBJTJF010000170.1:0-5384 GCF_046095365.1 Mycobacterium sp. | reverse complement strand
GGTGGTCCGCACCGCCGACGGTGCCGTGGTGCGGGTGACCACCCGAACACTGCCCGCCGCCGAGGCGGTGCCGGCGCGGGGGGCGGCGCCTGCGGGACGGGCGCGGCAGCGGGCGGAGGCGGGTTCACGAAGTCGGTTCGGGGCGCTTCCCTGGCCACCGGCACCGGGGCCTGGATGGTCTCCGGCGGGGCCGGCGTGATCGCCGGCTCGGCTTGCGCCGGTGCCGGGGTCTGGCCGCTGGTGACCAGGGCGCTGTCCCCTGGGGTGGGCGGCGGGTCGGAGACCGGCCGCATCGCGGCGGCCATCGCGATGATCAGTGCCACCACGCCGAGGACGAGGATCGTGGAGAGCGCACCGCCGAGGAGCGCAAAGGGTCTGCGATCGACGTCCTGGTCCGAAAACGCCCGCGGCGGAGAGTCTTCAGTCGCGTAGTCGTCATCCACGGAGCTGTCATCCACGGCGCTGTCATCCACGGCGCTGTAGCCGAGACAGGAGGCCGCCGCCCGCTGGGTGGGTCCAGCCGAGGTGTCGTCGGACGCCTGCAGCCACGCGGTCGAGGCGTCGTAGCGCGGCGCGGTGACCGCCGCCAGCGCGGCGCCTCGGGCCAGCGCCAAAGCCCCGTCGGCGGGGACGTGCACCGGCAGCGAAGTCCGTGCGGCGAGCACGGGCCTCAACGCGGCGGCATCAACGCCGGAACCCGCGACGAAGAGCGCCTGGGGCGGCTCGGGGCCGGTCTCCAGACCCGAGACCAGGGTCGGCACCGCCTCGTCGGCGGGCAGTGTTCGGGTGGTCACCCGCACCACGGCACCGTCGGCGGTGCGGACCACCGCCAGTGTCGTCAGGCCCGGTTCGACGAGCAGTATCGCCGTGCGCGTGTATCCCGCGGCCAGCCCGAGTGCCCGGGCCAGCGCGCCGGCGGCGTGCAGTTGCGATACCAGGACCACGTCCTCCACACGCTGGGCGCGCAGCGCCTGGCGCACCCGGGCGGCCGCGCCGTGGTCGGTCCACGCCAACCCGGTCGCGACCAGTCGGTGTCCGCCCTCGGCGGCGCTCTCCCGGGTGCCGAGAATGGCGGCGACGACCTGCTCGGGCGCATCGGAGGTTGCGGGACTCATACCGGCCGAGACGTCGAAGGCGTTCTGGTCGACGGTGAGGCCGTCTGCCCTTTCCCCCTCGACCAGCGCCATGCGCACCGCCGTCGGCGTCATCGAGACCCCGAGCACGACGTCCAAGCCCCACCTCCGCACCGATGTCGACTACCGGATTCATCGGCCGGATCGGAATGGCCGTTACAGCGCCGGGGGTTAGCTGGGAGTGCGGATGAAGTTCTGGTACGAGCGGGACGGAGTGGGCCCGCGCTGCCCCTGGTACTTCGACCCGACCGCGGCGCTGCCATAGGGGTTCTCGGCCGGGCTGGTCAGCCGCAGCAGGCACAGTTGCCCGATCTTCATCCCCGGCCACAACGTGATCGGCAGGTTGGCCACGTTGGACAGCTCCAGGGTGATGTGGCCGGAGAATCCGGGGTCGATGAACCCCGCCGTGGAGTGCGTCAGCAGCCCGAGGCGCCCCAGCGACGATTTGCCCTCCAGCCGCCCGGCCAGGTCATCGGGCAGCGTGCAGCACTCCAGGGTCGAGCCCAGCACGAATTCGCCGGGATGCAGCACGAAGGGTTCTCCGTCGGTCGCCTGCACCAGGCTGGTCAGCTCGTCCTGCTGTTGGGCCGGGTCGATGTGGGTGTAGCGGGTGTTGTTGAAGACCCGGAACAGGTTGTCCAGCCGGACATCGACGCTGGAGGGCTGCACCAGCGCGTCGTCGAACGGGTCGATGCCCAGCCTGCCGGCGGCGATCTCGGCGCGGATGTCACGGTCGGAGAGCAGCACCCGACGAGCGTATAGCCCGCGGATTCCCCGGAACACGGTGGCCGCGCCGTAGGGGTTGCTATCCTCGTCAGCGCAACATGCCGATGTAGTTCAATGGCAGAACATCAGCTTCCCAAGCTGAATACGCGGGTTCGATTCCCGTCATCGGCTCCAGCCTGAACAGCCGCGGAGACAGTCAGTTGTGCGCTCAGGCGTAAGCGATTCCGGTCAGATTGCCCTGGGCCTGCAGCAGCGTCTTCTTGCCGGAACCGTCGAGCGCCGCGCGGTAGACGGTGCCCCCGAAGTCGGTGAAGAACATCCGGTCATTTGCGACGTCGAGCGCCAGCCCGATGCCCTCCATCAGGTGATCGGCGATGACCTCTGGTTCGGGCCTCCCATCGGGACCGGCGTCAAGGGGGGCCCGATTGACGGTGTTGCCCCGGGGCGGGTCACCGCGGTCGGTCCAGTACAGCGTCCGCGTGCTGTGGTCGATGTCGAGGTCGATCGGCTCCGGCAGCCCGTCGTAGACCACTTCGATGTCGGTGCGAGCGGCCGGCGTCTGCCCGGCGGGGACGTCGATGCCGGCGCGCAGGATGCGCCCCTGACCGGAGTCGTCGGCGCCCTTCTGCGTCCAGTAGATCTTGCCGCCAACCCGATCAACGGCGATACCCACGCACCAGTTGCGCTGGTCTTTGCGGTCGGCGTCGCCGCAACCTGTCTGGACGAGCGTCTCGATCGTCGACCCGTCGGCGGCGGCGCGCATCACCCGCATCCCCTCGCGGTCCGACCAGTACAGCCTCCCGTCGTCGAACTGGAGCTGTTTGGGAGTGAAGGTGCCACCAACCGGGACGATCGTGGTGCGGTTCGAGCCGTCGAGGTCGATGCGTTCGATCGACCCGTCGTTGCCGGCCGGGTCGCCCATGTTCGTCCAATACAGATGCCCTCCCTGGGCATCGGCGATGATCCCGTCGGGAAGGCTGGTGAGCCCGGCCAGCAGGGTCCGCGACCCAGAGCCGTCGGCGTTGAGCGCGACGATCCTCCCGCCGCTGAGATCGAGGAAGAACAACCTTCCCGTCATAACTGGCCGGTCCCTGTCTGGTCGTCGTGGACGAGGTTGAGTAGGCGAGCGATTCCGGATCACCTGGAGGCGAACGCCGCGACGTGCGGGCGCTCTCAGGTGGCGGCGAGCGCTTCGCGCTGGATGGCGACCCAGGCGATGATCGTGCCGGCGTCTTTGAGCGGAAACATCCGCCAGTTCATGATGAACGGCGTTCCGTCCTTACGGTAGTTGACGGCGCGGCCCTCGAACCGTCCGCCGGCCTTGAGTGTCGCGCTGATCTTCTCGATCACCTTCCGGTCGGTGCCGGGGCCCTGCAATATGCGCGGGTCCTTGCCGATCACGTCGGCCGGGTCGTGTCCGGTCAACTTCTTGAAGGCCTTGTTCGCGTAGATGATCCGCCCCCGGGCCGAGGCATCCGTCACCAGGATGGAATCAAAACTGTTGTCCGCCAGCAATTTCAGCAAAGTCAGACCACCTGTCTGCGAACCCAGCGCGTCAACCAGGGATGAGGCCATTGCAATTCTCCTGCCGTCGTTGTCGGCTCCATGGCCAACAGAGATACCAACCCTTTACCAACCCTGCACCAACCCTGCGCGTCATCTCGGGCCGCCCGGCGGGGGACGTGACGGAGGTCCGGCTTGCCACCCGAAAACAGAGGCTCTTTATCTGCAGCGACGACGTCGCGGCGATTGAACTCCGTTTGCGTGCAAGCCTTCCCGCGAATTCGCCTGAAGAAGCGGTTCTCCCGTCATCGGCTCCACCGACCGCCCGGTTCCACAGCGGCTCCGGTTCAACGCCCCCTGATCTGGTCGATCAGGTTGTAGCTGATCGGGTCATCCGGCAGCACCGCGGCGAAGCCCTCCAGGAAGATGATCGCGATGACGTTGGCCGCCACCACCCCGATGAACAGCCAGATGATCACCGTCGAGAGCTTGCGCAGGCCGCTGTCGACGGGCGGGGCCTGGGGGATCCCCCGCGGCATCAGGATCAGCATCAGCCCGACGTAGATCATCACGATGGCGAAGGTGATGAACGCCCAGGTGTAGAGATGCAGACGCAGGAACGGCTCGCCGTATCCGGGATCCCCGGGCAGGATGTGCAGTTCGATCTGGCGGATCGACACCGAGGCGCCGGCCAGCACCGAGATCAGTCCCATGCCCAGCCCTTGTGCGTAACGGGCCGTGGTCAGGGTGCCCCGTCGGGCCTGCATGACGATGAACAGCGCGCCTAACGTGGCCAGAATCATCCCGTAGCGCTGCAGCATGCACAGCGGGCAGGGGAACTCGCCCATGACGAACTGGATGAAGAAGGCACTGAGCATCACCACGGTGTAGGCGAGCATCCAGGCGTGCAGCCCCCAGTAGGTGATCGCGCCCCACAGCCGGCTACCGGTGCCGGCCGGCTCGTCGACGATCCGGGTTTCCTCGATGATGACCTCGGCCATCAGAAACTCAGATCCAGCACGGAGGTGACGTGGTAGCGGAACAGGCCGATCATGGCGACCAGGCCCAGTGCCCACAGACCGATGATCAATCCGCGGTTGGCGCCCCGCCAGATCAGCAGGGCGATCCCGAACAGCAGGATCATGATGAGAATGTCCACCCGCGAACATTAAGCCGCGGTCGAGGGTTGCGTGCGGCGGTTGCCGAATCCCACCGGAAATCTAGCCGTTTACACAGAGGCTCTTCAGATTCGGCTCTTCAGATTCGGCTCGTCAGACTCGGCTCGCCAGACGCCGGAATCCGACCGGGGGTCCGACTCCCGGGAACTAGCTCGGGAACTAGCTCGGGAATATGTGCACCCAGTCGACGAGCAGCTGGGCCGGGTAGACGCCCTGCGAGGCGTCCTTGCCGCCGGTGCCGCCGACGGCCAGGTTGAGCACCGGCCGCAGGATGTAGCCGGGGTCATTGAACGGCCAATCGTCGATCGAGAAGGCCGGGACCTCGAAGTAGGGTTCCATGCCCGGCTGGAAGTCCTGCCAGAAGTACATGCCGGACGGGTTCCAGGTGACCCGCCAGGTGTGCCAGGCGTCGTCGATCGGGTAGGGCATCGTCGCGAACGACGTGCCGTCCAGGCGCGCATGCACCGTGGTGCCCGAGGGCCACTCCATGTTCCCGTACCACTCGGCGAGGTCGACCTCGCCGCCGCGCGGTTTGCTCTCGTTGACCAGCCACCAGGCCGGCCAGCAACCCGGCGTCAGGCATTCGAATTTCACCCGCGCCTCGAAGGTGTGGTTGATCGGCGCACCGAAGTTACCGACCACCTTGCCGCTGGTGTACTTGCCCGGGGCATCGCGCGTCGCTCGGATGACGAGGTTGGAGTTGCCGTCGAGGAACACATGCCCGCGGTCGTCGCTGTACTGGCCCATGTTCTCGGGCCGGTCCCAGAACACCGGGTTCTTGATGAGCTCGCGGCGCTGGGCGATGCTCCACAGCGCCGGGTTGGGCGGGGCTCCGGCCGGGCCG
>NZ_JBJTJF010000169.1:0-20979 GCF_046095365.1 Mycobacterium sp. | reverse complement strand
CCCCCCTCCGGTCCGACACCCTCCTCCAGTCAGACGGAGTCCCCACCCCCGCAGCGGTGACCACGCCGAGCCGCCCGGCCGCCGGATGGGCGCTGCCCGGCTACGCGCTGGCCCTTACGGCGGCGGTCACGGGCCCGCTGTGGTCGCCGGGCTATCTGCTCATCCGCGATGCGGTGTCGACGCCGCGCTCCTATCTGACCGATGCGGCGATCGGACTGGGCGAGTCCGCGCCGCGGGCGGTGCCGCAGGACTTCGCGATCGCGGTGGTCTCCGCGGTCGTCGACGGAGGTCTGCTGGTCAGGGTCCTGCTGATCGCCGGCGTATTCCTGGCCGGCCTGGGAGCGGGTCTGCTGGCCGGCCGGGTGGTACCGGAGGCCGGACTGGGCGGGAGGCTGACCGCCGCCACCGTCGCGGTGTGGAATCCCTTCGTCGCCGAACGGCTTCTGCAGGGGCAGTGGAGCCTGGTTCTGGCTTACGGCTGCCTGCCGTGGGTGGCCGCCGGGATGATCCGGCTGCGCCGGGACGGGACCGGGTGGGCGGCGCTGGTGTTCTGGATCGCGCTGGCCGGCCTCACCCCGACCGGTGCGATCCTGGCCGCCGTCGTGGCCCTGGTGTGCGTCGCCGTCCCGGGGCCGGCCGTGCCCCGCGCCCGCGCCGCGGCGGGGGCGGTGGCCGCCGCCTCGTGCGCCGCCGCCCCGTGGCTGGCCGCGTCCCTGCTCGGCAGCGCACTGAACATGCCCGAGGGCGAAGGCCTGGCATCGTTCTCGCCCAGGGCCGAACCGCTGCTGGGCACGCTCGGAAGCCTGGCCGGGCTGGGTGGAATCTGGAATGCCGAAGCGGTGCCGCCTACCCGCACAACGGGATTCGCATTGGTGGGCACGCTTCTACTGCTTGCCGTCGTGCTGTGCGGAGCACCTGCCGTGCTGCGCGCCCGAACGGGCGAACCGCTGCTGGTGCTCGCCGCGGTCGCCGTACTGGTGCCCGCCGCGATGTCCACCGGTCCCGGTCTGGCCCTGCTGCGCGCCGCCGTGGAGACGGTCCACGGTCTGGCGGTCCTGCGCGACGGGCAGAAGTGGGTGGCCCTGGCGATGCCCGGCTATGCGCTCGCGGCCGCGGGGGCGGTGCTGTTCCTGCGGCGGTGGATGCGCCCTGCGCTCGCCGCCCTGATGTGCTGCACGGCACTGCTGGCCGGATTGCCCGATCTGGCCTGGGGCGTGGCCGGCGGACTGCGCCCGGTGCACTACCCCCCGGGCTGGGCGGCGGCGACCGGTCGGATCAACGCCGATCCGGCGACCGTGGCGGTGCTGCCGGCCGACATCATGCGCCGGTTCGCCTGGTCGGGTCCGGCCCCGGTGCTCGACCCGGCCCCCCGCTGGGTCCGGGCCGAGGTGCTCAGCACCGGCGACCTGATGGTGGCCGGCCGCATGGTTCCCGGTGAGGGTGGGCGGGCCCGGCAGGTGCAGGCGCTGCTGGAGTCCGGGGCCGACCCCGGGACGCTGGCCGGCGCGGGGGTTGGCTGGCTGCTGGTGGAGCGCGGCACGCCCGGCGAGATGGGTGCCTCGGAGCGCTCCGTGCGGCAGCTGCCCCCGGCCTACGCCGACGCCGACATCGCGGTGTACCGGATCGCCGGTGTGCGGCCCCCGGGACCGCAACCGCACCGCGCGGCGGTGCTGGCGGCTCATCTGCTGTGGGCGGCGACGCTGACGGCCGGCGCCGTCGGGCTGGCGACGGCCGCGCTGCGCAGGAGAGCTCAGTCCTGACGGTGGCCGTAGCGGCGCTGGTAGTCCTCGCGGATTCGCGCGTCGCGGCGGCGGGCCCGCTCGTCGACCAGGTCGGGGTCGAGACCGTGCTGGCGCAGCCGGTGGGCCCGCCAGACCTTGTCCAGCGCGTGGGCGAAGTAGACGAAGGGCAGCAGCAGCAGCGAGGACATCGCCAGGTGCATGCCCACCGTAGCCGGGACGAACCACAGCGGGGCGACCAACAGCAACGCGGGAACGCTCACCCGTACCAGGGTTCGCCGCCGGGCTCCCCGGCCGGCCAGGTCCCTGCGCACCCAGTCGTCGAACTCCGGCGGCAGCACCCTGCCGCAGCAGTAGGCGATGTACTGGAGCGGGTCGGGGGCCCCGGTGCTCACGGCTGGATCACGCCGCTGACGTAGTCACCCGCGCGCACGGAGTCCAGCACGGTCCGCATCGCCGCGGCGCTCTGCGGCCAGGAGAACTCCCGGCTGCGGACCTCGGCCTTGGCGCCGAGTTCCTCGCGCAGCACCCGGTCGGCGAGCAGCTCCTCGAGCCGGTCGACCATGCCGTCGAGATCGTCGACGAGCACCCCGGTGACACCGTAGACGATCGAGTCGTTCAGCCCCCCTGACGACCGGTAGCCGATGGTCGGCACACCGTGTTGGGCGGCCTCCACCACGGCCAGACCCCAGCCCTCCTTGCGGGACGGCAGCAGATGCACCCAACAACGTTGCACCACGGCGTGTTTGGCTGCATCGTCGACGTGCCCGTGGAAGGTCACCGCATCGGCGATGCCCAGCCGCCGGGCGTGCTCGATCAGCCGGTCGTGCCACCACCCGCCGCCGACGACGTCGAGGTGCAGATCCGGCACCCGGGTGCGCAGGACGGCCACCGCCTCGAGCGCGTCCTCGATCTGCTTGTGCGGCACCAGCCGGGACAGCACCACGACCCGCGGGGTGTCCGAGCGCGCGCCGGTGAGGGTGCGTTGCGGAGCCTGGTCGAGACCGTTGCGGACAACGGCGACCCGCCGGGCGTCGACACCGAGGTCGGCGAGGTCGCGCAGCGACGGCAGCGACACCGTGACGTACTGGTTGCGCCGGTGCAGCCGGGGCGAGAGCCGGGACTCCACGAACCAGCCCAACCGGCCCAGCAGGCGGCCGGCGACCGGCCACTGTTCGCGGTGGCAGTGGTGCACCAGCACCACCACCCGCCGCCCGAACGCCAGCCGCGCCAGGAAGGGCAGTCCGTTCTGGCTGTCGATCACCGCGTCGGGGCGCACCCGCCGCAACGGACCCAGGCCCACCCGGGAGGCCACCATGGCCAGCCCCGCCCGGATGTAGACGGTGTAGCGGCCGCCGCCGCGGCTGATCCGAACCCCGTCCACCACCTCCCGGCGGGCGGCTCCGTGGTAGCGCGCGGTGCGCAGCGTGACGTCGACGCCGGCCCCGGCCAACAGCGCGCCGATGCGCTGGAGATAGGTCTCGCTGCCGCCGCCCTGGGGATGACCGGTGTCGCGCCAGCACAGCATCAGCACCGAGCGCACGGGGGCCGGCGGAGAAGACATCGCCGCACAGCCTATCGCCTAGGGTGAGGCCGATGGCCGTCACCGACCTGTTCGCCCGGCGCGCGACGCTGGGCCGGGCGGTCCGGCTGCTCGGCGAGTTCCGCCACGAGCAGGGCGATCCGGCCCGGTTCTACGGGGCGTTGGCCGACGACACCGCCGCGATGGTGACCGACCTGTGGAGCGGCCGGCACCCGCACGACCCCGACCCCGGCGGCCGCACCGTGCTCGACGTCGGCGGCGGCCCCGGCTACTTCGCGGACGCGTTCACCGCGGCGGGCTGGCGCTACATCGGGGTCGAACCCGATCCCCGGGAGATGCACGCCGCCGGCCACACCCGGCGGGGCGGTCCGGGGACCTTCGTGCGCGCCTCCGGGCTGGCCCTGCCGTTCGCCGACCGCAGCGTCGACGTGTGCCTGTCGTCCAACGTCGCCGAACACGTGCCGGCGCCCTGGACGCTGGGCGCGGAGATGCTGCGGGTGACCCGGCCGGGCGGCCTGGCGATCCTGTCCTACACCGTCTGGCTGGGTCCCTTCGGGGGCCACGAGACCGGGCTGTGGCACTACCTGGGCGGGGCGCGGGCGGCCGAACGGTACGCCCGCCGGCGGGGGCACCCGCCGAAGAACCGCTACGGGGAGTCGCTGTTCGGCGTCTCGGCCGCCGACGGCCTGCGCTGGGCGAGGGGAACCGGCATGCTGGCCGCCGCCTTCCCCCGCTACCACCCCCGATGGGCCTGGTGGCTGACCTCGATGCCGGGCGTCCGGGAATTCCTGGTGAGCAATCTGGTGCTGGTGCTGCGCCCTACGTAGTGTTGTCGGCATGGCACAGACGGCGTACAAGACCGAATTCGACAAGCTTTTCATCGGCGGCAAGTGGGTCGAGCCGTCCACGTCGAGGTTCATCGAGGTGTACTCGCCGGCCACCGGGGAGTACGTCGGCAAGGTGCCCTGGGCCTCCCCCGCCGACGTCGACGCCGCCTGCGACGCGGCCCGCGAGGCGTTCGACTCGGGTCCGTGGCCGCGGATGACGCCGCAGGAGCGCCAGGCCGTGATCGCCAACGCGGTCAAGCTGATCGAGGACCGCGCCGACGAGTTCAAGTTCCTGCTCAAGGCGGAGACCGGCCAGCCGCAGATGATCGTCGACATGATGCAGTACGGCGCGGCGTTGTCCGGGCTGCACTTCTACTCGGCGGCCGCCGACAAGTTCACCTGGCGCGACATCCGCGACGGCATCTACGGGCAGACCCTGGTGCTGCGTGAGCCGGTCGGCGTGGTGGGCGCGGTGGTGGCCTGGAACGTTCCGCTGTTCCTGGCGTGCAACAAGCTCGGACCGGCACTGATCGCCGGCTGCACGATGGTGCTCAAGCCGGCCGCCGAGACGCCGCTGACCATCAACGCTCTCGCCGAGGTGTTCGCCGAGGCCGGCCTGCCCGAGGGTGTGCTGTCGGTGGTGCCGGGCGGCCCGGAGACCGGTCAGGCGCTGACCGCAAACCCGCTGATCGACAAGTTCACCTTCACCGGCAGCACCTCGGTGGGCCGCGAGGTGGGTGTGCTGGCGGCGGAGAAGCTCAAGCCCTGCACCCTGGAATTGGGCGGCAAGTCGGCGGCGATCATCCTCGAGGACGCCGACCTCGACGCCACCCTGCCGATGCTGCTGTTCTCCGGCCTGATGAACTCCGGGCAGGCCTGCGTGGCGCAGACCCGGATCCTGGCTCCGCGGTCGCGCTACGACGAGATCGTGGAGAAGGTCGGCGCGGCTGTCGCGGCGATGCCGGTCGGCCTGCCGGACTCCCCGGGCGCGGTGATCGGTCCGCTGATCAGTGCCAAGCAGCGCGAGCGGGTCGAGAGCTACATCGCCAAGGGCCGCGAGGAGGGCGCGCGGGTGGTGACCGGCGGCGGCCGGCCCGAGGGGATCGACACCGGCTGGTTCGTGGAGCCCACGGTGTTCGCCGACGTCGACAACTCCATGACGATCGCCCAGGAGGAGATCTTCGGCCCGGTGCTGTCGATCATCGGCTACTCCGACGAGGACGACGCCGTCCGGATCGCCAACGACTCCGACTACGGACTGGCCGGCAGCGTGTGGACGACCGACTACGACAAGGCGATCGAGATCGCATCGCGGATCCGTACCGGCACCTATGCGGTGAACATGTACGCCTTCGACCCGGGCGCGCCGTTCGGCGGCTACAAGAACTCCGGGGTCGGGCGGGAGAACGGGCCGGAGGGCATCGAGGAGTACGTCGAACTCAAGAGCGTGCTGCTGCCCTTCGGCTACACCCCGAAGACCTAGAAAACGGCCCGAACCACCATGTCGGCGACCGCGGCGGGCTTGGCCGCGCCGTCGATCTCGATGGTGTGCCGGACTACGAGGTTGACCGTGTTGTCGTCGACCCTGGTGGCGTCGACGAGTTCCGAGCGGGCCCGGATCCGGCTGTCCACCGGGACGCCGGAGAGGAACCTGACCTTGTTCAGCCCGTAGTTGAGAGCGAACTTGGCGTTCTCCAGCCGGAAGTTGTCCTTGCTCAGCGCGGGGATCAGCGACAGCGTCAGGAACCCGTGCGCGATCGGCGTGCGGTAGGGACTCTCGGCCCTGGCCCGTTCGACGTCGACGTGGATCCACTGGTGATCACCGGTGACGTCGGCGAAATCGTTGATGCGCCGCTGGTCGATGAGCAGCCAGTCGCTGACGCCGAGTTCCCGGCCGACCAGTCCCTGCGCCTCATCGATGGACCCGATCACCTGCACGCTCAGACCTCCCGACCCGGTTACGGCCCGAATCATACAAATCGCCGGCCCTCAGCCCCGTCGCCGCGGCGGCCGGCGGACCGGTGCACAATCGGACCATGAGCCAGCCTGACGGCTTCGCCGCGCTGTGCGCCAACGAACCCGAGTTGGCGAAGCTGCGCCGGTCGGTGCGCGAGTTCCTGGCCGCCGACCGCGCCGAGTTCGGCTGGGAGCCGAAGGTCGACGCCTGGCTGTCGAGTTGGGACGAGGACTTCAGCGCACGCCTGGGTGACGCCGGCTTCCTCGGCCTGACCATCCCGCCTGAGTACGGCGGTCGGGGCCTCGGCCACCTGCATCGCTACGTGGTGACCGAGGAGTTGCTGGCCGGCGGCGCGCCGGTGGCAGCGCACTGGATCGCCGACCGTCAGGTCGGCCCGGGCCTGATGTCCTACGGGTCCGATGAGCAGCGGCAGCGCTTCCTGCCGGGAATCGCTGCGGGACGGTACTTTTCGGCGATCGGCATGAGCGAGCCGCAGGCCGGCTCGGACCTGGCCGCTTCGGCGGCGCGCGCGACCCGCACCGACGGCGGCTGGGTGCTGTCCGGCACCAAGGTGTGGACCAGCGGCGCCCATCTGGCCCATCAGATCGTGGTGCTGGCCCGCACCAGCCCGGCCGACCCAACGCGGCGGCACGCCGGTTTCAGCCAGGTCATCGTGCCGACCGACTCAGCCGGATTGGGAATCAGCCCGATCGTGCTGATGTCCGGGGAGCACCACTTCAACGAGGTCACCTTCGACGAGGTGTTCATCGAGGACCGCAATCTGCTCGGCGAGGCCGGCGACGGGTGGCGCCAGGTCACCGCCGAACTGTCCGTCGAGCGCAGCGGGCCCGAACGCATCCTCACCACCGCCCCGCTGCTCACCGCGCTGATCGGACTGCTGGCCGACCAGAACCCGGTCGACGATCACACCGCGGCCGCGGTGGGCGGCCTGCTGGCCAGGGTGATCTCGCTGCGTCAGCTGTCGGTGTCGGTGGCCCGGGCACTGGCCGACGGCCGTGCGCCGGTCAACGAGGCCGCGCTGGTGAAGGACCTCGGCACCCGCTTCGAACAGGAGTCGGTGGATCTGGCGGCCGATCTGCTGTCCTACGTGGCCGAGGGCACCGCCGGGCGGGCGCGGGTGGCAGCACTGGTGGACGTCGCGAAGGTGCACGCGCCGCTGTTCACACTGCGCGGCGGCACCAACGAGGTGCTCCGGGGCATGGTGGCCCGGGGAATGGGACTGCGATGACAGGTGTCCTCAGCGGGGGTGTGTTCGGTTGCAGCGCCGACGGTCTCGCCGAACTGCGCGACCTGGCTGGAGACATCGGCGAACGCTCATTCCAGTCACGTATCGGTCACCGGGCGCTGCCGGACGCCCTCGACGCCGCGGCGTGGCAGCACCTCGAGGACGCCGGGCTGACCCGTCTGGTCAGCGACGGCGACTCCGGCGGCGGTCCCGCCGAGGCCGCGGTGGTGCTGCGCGCGCTCGCCCGCCATGGCGTGACGGTGCCGCTGGCCGAGACCGATGTACTGGCCGGCTGGCTGGCGTCCGCGGCCGGTGTCGACGTCGCGGCGACGGGGCCGCTGACGGTCGCCTCGGGCGATGCCCGGGTCGCCGCCGGCAGGGTCGCCGCGACGATCCCGGCCGTCCCCTACGCTGCAGCCGCCGCCGGTGTGGTGCTGGCTCTTCGCGACGGCAATCGACTGCTGGTCGCCGCCTGCGATCCCGCGGAGTTGTCAATCACCAAGGGCCACAACGCCGGCGGTGAGCCGCGCGACACCGTGACCGTCGATGTTCCCGCGGCCGCCTTCAACCCGCTGGAGGACCTCAGCTCCGAATTGGTCATCCGCGGCGCCTGGGCGCGATGCGCACAGACCATCGGTGCGCTCGACGCGGCAGTGGAGTTCTCCGTCGGCCACACCCGGGAACGCGAGCAGTTCGGACGCCCTCTGAGTGCGTTCCAGGCCGTCCAGCACACCCTGGCAGGCATGGCCGGTGAGGTCGAACGTGCCCGCGCGGCAACCAATCTCGCAGTCGCGGCGGCCGCCGACCACGGCTTCAACGCCCCTGAGACCGAGTACGCCGTGACCGTGGCGAAGGTCACTCTGGGCCAGGTGGTTCCTGCCGTGGTGACATCGGCCCATCAGTTGCACGGCGCGATCGGGGTGACCATCGAGCACCGGCTGTGGCTGGCCACCATGCGAGCCCGCAGCTGGACCGGGGAGTTCGGCGACGCGGCGCACCACGCCCGGCGGCTGGGCCGACTGGCTCTGTCGGGCGCCGATCCCTGGGACGTGATCGTCGGCGTGGCGTCGGGTTAGCGGAAGGGAACCGGCGATGGTGTTCGCACGAGTCACTCCCGGACTGGGCGCGGTGGGCATTGCGATCGCCGTCGCGACCATGTCGGCCTGCGGCGCCGTCCGGCAGGAACCCGCGCCGCCGCCGAGTCCGTCGAGTCGAGCCCCCTCGACACCGGGCTCCGGCGTGCCGCAGGGGCCCGGCGCACCGAGTCCCTCGGACAAGAACATGTCCCCCGGCGGTCCGAACTCGTTCACTCCGGCGATCACCGCGCCCACCCCCTACACGCCCGGCCCCTGCCTGCCGTTCTGCGACTGAGGGCGGCTGCTACGACCTAGGTGCCGGTCCAGTTCGGGGCGCGCTTCTCGGCGAAGGCCACCGCACCCTCGCGGGCGTCTTTGGAGGCGAACACCGGCATGATGATCATGGCCTGTTGGCGCCACCGATCCTCGTCGCTCCAGCCGCGCGACTCGGTGATGACCCGCTTGGTGGCCGCCACCGCCAGCGGTCCGTTGGCGGTGATCCGGGCGGCCAGTTCCAGCGCCGCCTCCAGCGCGTGGCCGGGTTCGGCCAGGACGTTGACCAGACCGAGTTCGTGCGCCCGCGGCGCGGGCAGGCTGTCGCCGGTGAGCGCCAGTTCCATCGCGATCTGATACGGGATGCGCTGCGGCAGCCGCAGCAGGCCTCCGCCGGCGGCCACCAGGCCGCGCTTCACCTCGGGGATGCCGAACGCCGAATCGGTGGCCGCCACGATCAGATCGGTGGCCAGTGCCAACTCCGTGCCACCGGCCAGCGCGTATCCCTCGACCGCGGCGATGATCGGCTTGACCGGCGGCCGCTCGGTGAAGCCCAGCCCGCGGCCCTTCACCGCGACGTTCTCCCCCTTCGCGAACGCCTTGAGGTCCATACCCGCGCAGAACGATCCGCCGGCGCCGGTCACGATGCCCACCGACAGTCCGGGGTCCTCGTCGAGACGGTCGACCGCGGCGGCCAGAGCGTGGCTGACCTCGGCGTTGACCGAGTTCCTGGCCTCCGGCCGGTTGATGGTGACGATCAGGACGCGGTCGCGCTGCTCGGTCAGGACGACGCCGCCGCCGGTGGATGATTCGCTCATCGGGCGATCGTAACCACCGCCGCCGGGCGCCGGACCCGGCGGCATAATGACATTCATGCCCAACGACGACATCCACCCGGAGTTACGCCGGGCGGCGCGGTTCGTCCCGAGGCAGGTCGTCTACCGCTGGTCGGTGCCGTTGCTGCGCCGGATGCCCGGCCCGCGCCGGCCGGAGAGCGGGGGCGTCGAGATCCTGACCCTGCCGTCCGGGGCGGGCGTCCGGCTGTACCGGCCGGCGCGGGTGTCCGGTGACGTCGCCGCGCTGCTGTGGATTCACGGCGGCGGTTACGTCATCGGCAACGCCGCCC
This sequence comes from Mycobacterium sp., assembly GCF_046095365.1. Taxonomy (GTDB): domain Bacteria; phylum Actinomycetota; class Actinomycetes; order Mycobacteriales; family Mycobacteriaceae; genus Mycobacterium. The sequence continues at coordinate 11,192 of NZ_JBJTJF010000169.1, read as the reverse complement.
AGGACGACGACTACTGCCGGGCCTTCACCCGCAAGCTCGGCATCGCGGTGGCGGCCGTCGATTACCGACTGGCTCCAGAGCATCCGTACCCGATCCCGCTGGAGGACTGCTACAGCGCGCTCACCTGGCTGGCGCAACTGCCGGGGGTGGACCCGGGGCGCATCGCGATCGGCGGCGCCAGCGCGGGCGGCGGGCTGACCGCGGCGCTGGCCTTCCTGGCCCGCGACCGCGGCGAAGTGCGGCCGATCCTGCAACTGCTCTCCTACCCGATGCTCGACGACCGCACCGTCGACCCGGGTCTCGACGACCCCGGATTCCGGCTGTGGAACACCGCGAGCAACCGGATCGGCTGGACGTCCTATCTGGGCGGAGCCGACCCGGAGGTTGCGGTCCCGGGCCGGCGGACCGACCTGGCCGGGCTGCCGCCCGCCTGGCTCGGGGTCGGCACTCTCGACCTGTTCCACCACGAGGGCGTCGGCTACGCCAAGCGCCTCGAGGCGGCCGGGGTTCCCTGCGATGTCTACGAGGTGGCGGGCGCGTTCCACGGTTTCGACAAGATCGTGCCGAAAGCCGGCATCTCCCAGGCGTATTTCGACAGCAAGTGCGCCAGCCTGCGCCGCGCCATGACGATGGTCGGGTGAGGCCGGTGTCGGCCGCCCTGACCCGGGAACAGAACGACCTGCGCGACGCGGTGGCCGACCTGATGGCCAAACGCTCCCAGGAGTCCGAGGTCCGGCGCCTGATGGACGGCGACGGATACGACGGCGGGGTGTGGGCCGAGATGGCGGCGATGGGCCTGGTCGGACTGGTGATTCCGGAGGAGTTCGGCGGGTCCGGAGCCGGGGCGGCCGAACTGGCCGTCGTCAGCGAGCAGATGGGCCGCGCGCTGCTGTGCGCCCCGTACCTGTCGGCGGCCGTACTGGTCCCCTATCTCCTGCTGGCACTTGGCGATACCGCCGAGTGCGCCGAGGCGCTGCCGCGGATCGCCGCCGGTGACCTGATCGCAACCGCCGCTTTCGCCGAGTCCGGGTCGGCCCGCCCGCCCGCGCATCCGGCCACGGCCGCCGTCGACGACGACGGCCGCTGGTCGCTGAACGGCGAGAAGATCTTCGTCCTCGACGCGCTGCGTGCCGACCGGTTCTACGTGCAGGCCCAGAGCGGTTCGGGGACCGGCGTTTTCGCGGTCGACCGGAATGCGGAGGGTCTGGCGGTATCGCCGCTGACGACCGTGGACCAGACCCGGAAGCAGGGCCGTCTCACCATGACCGGCACCCCGGCGCGTCTCGTCGGCGCACCGGATGCCGCCACCTCCGCCCTGGCGGCGGCCCTGGACCGGGCGGCGGTCGCACTGATCGCCGAGCAGGCCGGCGGAGCGATGCAGGTCACCACCATGGGCACCGACTACGCCCGCGGCCGCTACCAGTTCGGCCGCGCGATCGGCAGCTTCCAGGCGGTCAAGCACATGTGTGTGGACATGCTGCTCGACGCGCAGTCCGCGCTGTCGGCGGCACGCCACGTCGCCGCCGCCTTCGATACCGCCGAACCCGACCGCGTGATGGATCTCGCCCTGGCACAGGCCTTCTGCGCGGAGACCTTCGTTTCCACGGCCGCGACGAACATCCAGGTGCACGGCGGGATCGGATTCACCTGGGAGAACCCGGCACACCTCTACCTGCGCCGCGCCCGCACCGATGCGCAGATCTTCGGCGACCCGGCCTGGCACCGGGAACGCTACGTACGACTACGGGAGGAGATCACGTGAGCGACGACGAGCGGATCCGCGCCGAGGTCCGGGCCTGGCTGGCCGAGAACTGGGACCCGGCTCTGGACCGCCGCGACTGGGGCCGCCGGGTCTTCGAGGCCGGCTGGGCGGTACCCGGCTGGGAGCCGCAATGGTGGGGCCGCGGACTCAGCGACGCGCAATCCCGAATCGTGGCAGCGGAATTCGCCGCCGTCGGAGCCCGGGGCGCCGGCCAGGACCGCGCCGACCTGATGGCATGCACCCTGCACGATCTGGGCACCGACGAACAGAAACGCCGGCTGATCCCGGCTTCTGTCCGGGGGGAGACCCGCTGGTGTCTGCTCTACAGCGAACCCGGCGCCGGGTCGGATCTGGCCGGCCTGCGGACCCGCGCCGAACGCGACGGCGACGACTGGGTCATCAACGGGCAGAAGGTGTGGACCTCCTTCGCGACTATCGCCGACTACGGCCTGCTGATCGCCCGCACCGACTGGGACGTCCCCAAGCACAAGGGCATCAGCTTCTTCATCTTCCCGATGCGCCAGCCCGGGGTGGAGATCCGGCCGATCCACCAGATCACCGGCGAGTCGGAGTTCAACGAGGTCTTCATCACCGACGCGCGGGTGCCGAACGCGAATCTGGTGGGCGAGCCCGGCGGGGGCTGGGGGGTGCTGCAACTGGCGCTGGCCTACGAGCGTCGCCTGATGGGCGACCTGGCCCGCACGTCACGGTCCAGCCGGGACCTCAAGCCCGACGCCGACAGCCTCATCGGGATGGCGCGTTCGGCCGGCAGGCTCTCCGACTCCAACATCCGCCAGGAGATCGCCCGGGTCGAGGCCTATGCGGCTGTCAACCGGTGGAACACCCAGCGCGCCAAGGCAACCGGTGACCGCACGGAGGCGGCGACCCTGATGGCGCTCGGCAAGATCGCGATGTCGCGGATCCTGCACCAGACCGCCCGGGTGCAGACCGACATCCTCGGCTGCGAATCCATGCTGACCGGACCGGACAACCCGGCCGGTGACGCCGTCACCTTCCGGACGCTCAACGCCTACTTCACCTCGATCGGCGGCGGCACCGACCAGATCCAGCGCAACATCGTCGGCGAGCGGGTGCTGGGTCTGCCGAAGGAGCCCGAGCCGTACAAGGACGTCCCGTTCAGGGACCTGCCGACCGGCTGAACCGCGACCGGATCAGCGCAGGTGCACCGGATCGGTACCCCACGCCGCCCGGATGTCGGCGTCGAGGTCGTAGACGATCCGGTCGTGGTGGTCGATGATCAGGCAGGCCCGGTCGGCGTCCTGGTAGGGCGTCCACTCCGGCTCGCCGGGCAGGCCCGCGGGCTTGGCGGTGGCGGCGAAGTTCACCCATCGGGTGCGGATGCGCTTGGAGACCGCCTTGGCCGTCTTGGCGCCGCCGAGTTTGAGGGTCATGTCCTGGGGCGCGCCGAGAGTTCCCCAGACATAAGGCAGTTCGGTGGCGTGGGCGGCACCCACCAGTAGCAGCTTCATGACGGGTGTGGCGTAGTCGAAGCGGTACAGATAGACCGGCGCGACAGCGTTGTGGCCCTCGGCGAACCACACGGAGGGCATCCGGAACCCGACGTCGCTTGCGATGCTGAGGCCCCGCGCCTTGGCCTTCTTGCCGGGGTAGGCCGAACCGAGTTGCTCCTCGGTGGGCAACTGCAGGTCGGGTTGCTCGCCGGCGATCTGGTTGAACATCGAGGTGATCGCCCGCGGGGTGATCGGCAGCAGCGGGGAGCGCATCAGGCGGAACAGCGCCGCCTCGTCGCGGTTGGTGCCGATGATCAGCGGCACCGGGTGGGTTCTGCCGTTGCGCGCCGACACCACCGGGTAGTCCGGGAGCACGTCCCCGTCGACGATGGGCACGAAGGCCAGCGTGCCGGGGTTGCGCACCGGCACCTCGTCGAACACCTTCTTGGTCGCGGCGATCAGCGTGGGCACCGGCACGTCGGCCAGCCGGGCCTCGTCACCGGGCCGGATGCCGAGGAAGTCGAGCACCTCGGCGGTGACCCGCCGGGCCCGGCTGCGGTCGTAGACAGACGTCGCCGGCGAACTCTGCGCGATCGCCCCGGCGAACAGACCCCGCGCGGCGGGGACGGCCAGCAGCGTGGTGATGATGCCGGCGCCGGCGGACTCGCCGAACACCGTCACCCGGCCGGGATCGCCACCGAAGGCGGCGATGTTGTCGCGCACCCAGCCCAGGGCGGCCAGTACGTCGCGCAGGCCGACGTTGGAGTCGAACCCCTCCACGTCGAGGAACCCGAACACGCCCAGCCGGTAGTTCAGCGTGACCACGACGACGTCTCCCCGCTCGGCCAGCATCCCCCCGTCGTAGTAGGGCTGGCTGCCGGAGCCCAGGACGTAGGCGCCGCCGTGCACCCACACCAGGACGGGTTTGGGGTCGGCCGACGCGGCGGCGGGCGCCCACACGTTGAGGACCAGGCAGTCCTCGTCCTGGCGGGCGCCGAGGTTGATCGGGAAGTTCGGGACCGGCGGCTGCGGGCAGGCCGCGCGGAACGACGTCACGTCGGCCGGCTCGGTCCACGGCTGCGGGGGCCGGGGCGAACGGAACCTGTGCTCGCCCACCGGCGGCGCGGCATAGCGGATCCCCTTGAAGGCCCTGGTCCGACCGTCATCGACGCCCCGAACCGGGCCGTAGGTGGTGTCGACCACGGGATTGGCGATCGTCATCCGGCGGTGTCCTTTCACATCCGCTTCCCAGGTTACCGGCCGGTAGACGGCGGCTAGAAGAGCAGGGCGGTGTACCGCCAGTCCAGCACCGGCCGGTCCGCGGCGGCGTAGACCAGCGATCGCAGGTTCAGCACCCCGCCGCGGCCGCCGGACAGCGGCTGGACCGACTCGATGTGCAGGTCGCTGTAGAGCGTGTCGCCCTCGTGGACCGGCCCGGTGTGGTCACAGGACTGCCAGCCCAGGACGGTGACGAGATTGGGGAGCAGCCGGCCGGCCTGGGCCAGCGCCAGCCCGATGGTGTGCCCGCCGTAGACCAGGCGCCGCCCGGCGGGGCGGGAGTCATGATGGGTGTCGGCGATGTTCAGCGTCAGCCGCGCCAGTTCGGGCGCGGAGCTGACCACGTCGGCGCTGCTGCGCAACACCCTCCCGGCGATGTCGGCGCGGAAGTGCGGGCCGGGCACCCGCTCGCGGAACGCCCCGGCGTCCCATCCCCCGGTCGGATCGTCAGCCGGGTCCGGGCCGGCGCCGATCCCGTCGAGGTCGTCGGCGTGCCCGGTGTCGACCCCGGCGCTGAGCGGCAGCATCGCGCAGCGGTGGAAATCCAGCACCAGCCGGCCCGCCTGGTCGATGGTGGTCATCCGCAGCGCGGCCAGGCCGGTCGGGGCGCGACCGGCTCTGTCGCGGTTCTGCCGGAGCCCGACCACCTCGGTGCGGGTGAACAGCGTGTCGCCGATGCTCGGGTATCGGTGGAAGGCCAGGCCGCGGTAGAACAGATTGGCCTTCACCCGCCGGGTGGCCAGGGTGGACTGGCCGATCGCGACGTCGCAGACCAGTGCGGGGTGGGCCATCACCCCGGGCACCCCGGTCACCGCATGGGCCAGTTCGCCGTCCAGCGCCAGTCGCAGCCGGTCCCCGGTGATCGCCTGGTGGGCGGCCGCGAGGCCGGAGGTCAGGGTCATCGACGGAGCCCAGTCGAAGACCTGCCCGATCGCCAGGTCGTCGAAGTACGGACCGCCGGGATCTATCACCTCGCCCATGCTGCCAGGCCGGGCCGCGCCTCGAGATCGCCCCCACGGCTGCGGAACATCGCCGATCGCGACCCTGGAGGCGATCTCGCGGTGTGAATCGGGCCGCGCCCGCGGTCAGATCACGGAGACGGTGCCGTCGGCCAGGTTGTAGAGGCCCGCGACGACGAGCAGGGTGCCCCGGCTCACCTGCTGCGCCAACTCCGACGACGCTTTGATCTGATCCCGGGACTGCTCGGCATTGGCCCGGATGGCGTTGTCCAGAAGATCACCCGGGCGCTGCCCGGCGACCCCGACGGCGGGTGTGATCGCGTCCACCACCGCCGCCACCGCGCCGTGCGGGCGCGCCCCCGCAGGTTTGAGCGCGTCGAGGGTCGCCGACACCGCGCCGCAATTCGTATGGCCCAGAACGATTACCAGCGGTGTCTCGAGATGGCCGACGGCGTACTCGACGCTGCCGAGCCCGGCCGGGTCCACCACGTTGCCGGCGACTCGGACCACGAAGAGGTCGCCGAGGCCCTGATCGAAGATGACCTCCGGGGGTAGCCGCGAATCCGAACAGCTCAGGACGACGGCGAACGGCTTCTGTGCCGCGGAAAGCCGCACCCGGGCCTCCGGCGTCTGGTCGGGGTGCACCATCGCGGCGGTCACGAAACGACCGTTGCCCCGCAGCAGCTTGGCGAGCGCCGTCGCCGGGTCGGTGATGTCGGGCCGGGACCGTTCGGTGGTGACCGCGACGTCGGCCGGGACCGTGACGGTCACGGTGGGGGCGGTCCGGGTCGCCGTCGTGCCGCAGCCCGCCAGGGCGGTGGCCGTCGCGGCGCCGGCGAAACCGAGCAGGGAACGCCGGGAGAGCGCGGCCGCCTGCTGCCCGGGCCCTGCGGCCCGCATCGTCAGTCGGCCTCGGCCAGGCGGTGTCGCAGCGCCTCCAGTTCGTCCCGCAGGCCGGTGGGCAGCTTCTCGCCGAGGAAGTCGAACCACTCCTCGATCTGCGGCAGCTCGGCACGCCACTCGTCGGTGTCGACGGCGAGCGCTTCGCTGACATCGTCGGCCGCGACGTCCAGCCCGCCGAGGTCCAACTCCGCCGCCGACGGCACGATGCCGATCGCGGTGGAGGTCCCCTCTGCGCGTCCCTCGACCCGCTCCACGATCCACTTGAGCACCCGGCTGTTCTCGCCGAAGCCAGGCCACAGGAACCGGCCGTCGCCGCCGCGGCGGAACCAGTTGACGAAGAAGACCTTCGGCAGTTTGGACTCGTCGGAGTTCTTGCCCAGGTCGATCCAGTGCTGGCAGTAGTCGCCGGCGTTGTAGCCCAGGAACGGCAGCATCGCCATCGGGTCGCGGCGGATGGTGCCCACCTGGCCCTCGGCGGCGGCGGTCTTCTCGCTGCCCAGCGTCGCCCCGATGAACACCCCGTGCTGCCAGTCGCGGGCCTGGGTCACCAGGGGCACCGTGGTCTTGCGGCGGCCGCCGAACAGGATCGCCGAGATCGGCACACCCTGCGGGTCGTCCCATTCCGGGGCCAGCGACGGACACTGCGACATCGGGGTGCAGTAGCGCGAATTCGGATGCGCGGCGGGCTCATCGGAGTCCGGTGACCAGTCGTTGCCCTTCCAGTCGATCAGGTGCTCCGGGTCGCCCTCGAGGCCCTCCCACCAGACGCCGCCGTCGTCGGTGAGGGCCACGTTGGTGAACACGGTGTTGCCGGCGGCGATGGTCCGCATGGCGTTGGGGTTGGAACTCCAGTTGGTGCCGGGGGCCACACCGAAGAAGCCGAACTCCGGGTTGACCGCGTAGAGCCGGCCGTCCTTGCCGAACCGCATCCAGGCGATGTCGTCGCCGAGGGTCTCGGCCCGCCAGCCCGGCACCGTGGGCTGGATCATCGCCAGATTGGTCTTGCCGCAGGCCGACGGGAACGCCGCGGCGATGTAGTAGGCCTTGTTCTCCGGGGAGATCAGCTTGAGGATCAGCATGTGCTCGGCCAGCCAGCCCTCGTCGCGGGCCATCACCGAGGCGATCCGAAGCGAGTAGCACTTCTTGCCCAGCAGCGCGTTGCCGCCGTAGCCGGAGCCGTAGCTCCAGATCTCGCGGGTCTCCGGGAAGTGGGTGATGTATTTGGTCTCGCTGCACGGCCACGGCACGTCGTCCCTGCGGGCGCCGGACTCGTCGATCAGCGGCGAGCCCAGCGAGTGCAGCGCCTTGACGTAGAACCCGTCGTCGCCGATCTTGTCCAGCGCGGCCTTGCCCATCCGGGTCATGGTGCGCATCGACACCACCACGTACTCCGAGTCGGTGATCTCGACCCCGAGCTTGGGGTCGTCGGCGCCGAGCGGCCCCATGCAGAACGGGACGACGTACATGGTCCGGCCCCGCATGCAGCCCCGGTAGAGGTCGGTCATGATCGCGCGCATCTCATCGGGCGCCATCCAGTTGTTGGTGGGCCCGGCGTCGGCCTCGCGCTCGGAGCAGATGAAGGTCCGGGACTCCACCCGGGCCACGTCCGACGGGGTGGAACGGGCCAGGTAGGACGACGGCTCGTCGGCGTCGTTGAGCGGGGTGAAGGTGCCGGCGGCCACCAGCCGTTCGCACAGCGCCCGGTATTCCTCGTCGGAGCCGTCGGCGAAGACGACCCGGTCGGGCTGGGTGAGCTCGGCGACCTCACGGACCCAGGCCAGCAGCTCGGCGTGCCTGGTGGGTGCCTTGTCCAGACCTGGGATGGTCGCTGAGGTCATCGATTATCTCCCGCGTGCGTCGTTGTCAGGGGGCTGACCCTCCCCGCCCGGCGGCGGGGCGGTCGAGGCGTCCTGGGACAGAGGTTAACGCGACCGTCACAACCGCCGGTAATCGGGAGTATCGCTCAGCGACGGCCGTCGGCGACCGGAAACGGGCGGGCTGGGCGGATACCGGCTCATCAGGTCCGACTCGGCGGCCAGCACCAGTTCCTCCAGCGCCGCGCGCAACGCGGCGGCGACCTCGGCCGCCCAGCGCTCCGTCCCGGCGCGCGCGCTGAGCAGCCGGCGGGTTCCCACCACCCACCAGGCCAGCGAGAGACCGATTCCGCCGCAGCCGATCAGCATCTCCGGCGCCGCCCCCCACCCGGCGAGGACCCGTCCGGCGGTCAGCGACACACCCAGACCGAAACCCGCGCCCAGCACCGCCGACAGCCGGTCCTCGAGCGGCCACCGCCGCGGCGGCGGCGGGCGGAAAGGCGGCGCCGCGACGTCGCGGGATCCGGCGGCCGTCAGCCCGGCCCGCCGGGCCGCCTCGCCGAACCGTTCGGCCGCCGCGGCCGCGACCTCGTCGGCGGCGCGGCCCGCCTGCCGGAGGACCCGGGCCTCGAAGGCGCCGAGGCCCGGGCGCTGCAGTTGTCCCGCCTCGCGTTGCCAGGCGCGGCGCAGGTCCGCGCACCTCGACCGGACCAGGGCGGCCAGCTGGGCGCGGGCCAGGTGAACCTCGGCACGCAATCGCTGGGACAACACGGCCACGATGGTGGCAGCGGCCCGGTCCGGGCGCGACTCACCCGGGTAGGCAACTGTTGGGTATCAATCTGGCCCGCGATGACGGCGGCGCGGGCTTCATGGGCCACCATGGATCAATGCATGCGCAGCGCGGGGGCTCGACCACGCCCGACACCGCCACGCATCACCAGCGCCGGGTGACCAGTTTCCGGTCCCGCCGGTCGGCCCTGACCGAGGCTCAGCAGGACGCCTGGGAGCGGTTGTGGCCGGGCCTGGGCCGCCAGGCGCTGGTCTCCGATGCCGCCGGCCCGATCACACCTCTGGACGCCGAGTCGTGGTTCGGCCGCACCGGCCGACCGCTGGTGTGCGAAATCGGCTGCGGCACCGGCACATCCACACTGGCGATGGCCCAGGCCGAACCCGGTGTCGACGTCATCGCGGTCGAGGTCTACCGGCGCGGCCTGGCCCAGCTGCTCAGCGCGATCGACCGTGACGGGGTGTCCAACATCCGGATGATCCGCGGCGACGGCGTGGATGTGCTCGAGCATCTCATCGAGCCGGGTGCGCTCGCGGGGGTGCGGGTCTTCTTTCCCGACCCGTGGCCCAAATCGCGCCATCACAAGCGGCGCCTGCTGCAGCCCGAGACGATCGCCCTGATCGCCGACCGGCTGCGGCCCGGTGGGCTGCTGCACGTGGCCACCGATCACGCCGGATACGCCGAACAGATCGCCGAGGCCGGCGACGGCGAACCTCGGCTGCGCCGGGCGGTGACCGGTGAGACCTTGCCGATCTCGGTGCTGCGGCCCGTCACCAAGTACGAGACGAAGGCCCGAGACGCGGGCCGCGCCGTTACCGAACTGCTGTGGGTGAGGCGAGCATGACCACTGTTCACGAGGCGAGCGCGCAATCGGCGGCCACCGTCGCGGCGGTGCCGCCGGAGCCGCCGGCGACCGCCGAACCGGCCCCCCGGCGGGTTCTGCTGGTGTGGGACGCACCCAACCTCGACATGGGCCTGGGCGCGATCCTCGGCGGCCGCCCGACGGCGGCCCACCGGCCCCGGTTCGACGCTCTCGGCCGCTGGTTGCTGGCCAGGACCGCCGAGTTGGCCGCCGGGCACCCCGACGTGTCGGCCGAGCCGGAGGCGACGGTGTTCACCAACATCGCCCCCGGCAGTGCCGACGTCGTCCGGCCCTGGGTGGAGGCCCTGCGCAACGTGGGCTTCGCCGTCTTCGCCAAACCCAAGGTCGACGAGGACAGCGACGTCGACGGCGACATGCTTGGGCACATCGCCCTTCGCCAGCGGGAGGGACTGGCGTCGGTGCTGGTGGCCTCGGCCGACGGTCAGGCGTTCCGCACCCCGCTGGAGGAGATCGCCCGCGGCGGCATCCCGGTCTCCGTGCTCGGATTTCGTGAACATGCCAGCTGGGCGTTAGCGTCGGATACCTTGGATTTCGTCGACTTGGAGGACATCCCCGGTGTCTTCCGCGAGCCACTGCCCCGAATAGGTTTGGATTCGCTTCCGGAACACGGAGCATGGCTGCAGCCGTTCCGGCCGCTGTCCGCATTGTTGACCTCGCGGCTGTAGCCTGCGGCGCGGTCGCGCGTTAGTTCTTAGTGAGGAGATCGAGTGTTCGCCTGGTGGGGTCGAACCGTGTACCGGAACCGGTACATCGTCATCGCTCTGATGGTCGCGTTGTGTATCGGTGGCGGCATCTTCGGCATGGATCTGGGCAAGCACGTCACCCAGAGCGGCTTCTACGACGACGGCAGCCAGTCGGTCCAAGCCTCGCTGATCGCCGACGGCGCCTACGGCCGGGACCGCACCAGCCACGTGGTGGCCATCCTCACCCCGCCGGACGACAAGAAGGTCGACGACCCGGACTGGTCCAGGGCGATGGTCACCGAGCTGGACGACTTCTCCAAGGAACACGAGGACCAGGTGGTCGGCTGGGCCGGCTGGCTGCGCGCCCCGGACAGCACCGACGCCACCGTCCAGCAGATGAAGACCGCGGACAAGCGCCACACCTTCGTGTCGATCCCGCTGAAGGGAGACAGCGACGACGAAATCCTGAGGAACTACCAGGACGTCGAGCCCGACCTGAAGGCGATCAACGGCGGCGCCATCAAGCTGGCGGGCCTGAACCCGTTGGCCAGCGAACTGACCGGAACCATCGGCGTCGACCAGCAACGCGCCGAGATCGCCCCCATCCCGCTGGTGGCCGTTCTGCTGTTCTTCGACTTCGGCGGCGTCGTC
>NZ_JBJTJF010000168.1:0-18708 GCF_046095365.1 Mycobacterium sp. | reverse complement strand
CTTCGCCGACGCGGCCAGTGCGGCGCCGGCGGCGTCGTCGGCCCGGGGATCGGCCGAGCGCGGTGCGGACCCGGCGAACGGCCGGCAGGTCACCTCCTCGCCGCGGCGGGCCACCAGCAGTTCGGGGCTGGCGCCCACCAGGGCCGTGCCGGTGTGCGCGGGTCCGGCGGGGGAGAGGTCGGCCAGTTCATGGAACATCGCGACGATCACGGGCTCGTCGCGATGATCCATGAACTGGCCGAGTTCGAACGCGCACCCGAACAGTGCAGCGTGAACGAAACCCAGATCACCGCAGCGCTTTTCGGCGACGACGCGGTGGCGAGCTGCCATATCGCCGAGGTCGACGGGACGGCGGCGGCGATGGCGCTGTGGTTCCGCAACTTCTCCACCTGGGACGGGGTGGCGGGCATCCACCTGGAGGACCTGTTTGTCCGCGAGCGGTTCCGCCGCCGCGGCCTGGCCCGGGCGCTGCTGGCCACCCTGGCCCGCGAGTGCGTCGAGAACGGCTACAGCCGGCTCAGCTGGGCGGTGCTGGACTGGAACACCGACGCGATCACCCTGTACGACGCCGTCGGCGGGCGGGCGATGCCGGAGTGGATCAGCTACCGGGTGTCCGGACCGGAGCTCTCGGAGCTGGCCGGTTCCTGAGGGCCGGGGAGCCGCTGCAGCCAGCGCAACGTCGCCGGGCTGAACAGCAGCGCCAGGATCAGCACCGAGACCAGGGCGACCGGGACCGCGTAACCCCACTGGTGCGAGCCGACCCCGACATACCAACTCACCGGCAGCAGCAGCATCTGCGCGTAGATCGCGATGCCGCGGCCCCACCGCCGTCCGGTCCACAGCGCCCACGCCGCGGCCAGCAGGACCGCGCCGAGCAGGCCGAACCATCCGGCGTTGCCGAATCCGTTGACGATGTGGCGGTCGGCGCCGGCCAGCCCGCGGACCAGGAAGGCCACAGCGGAGACCGCGCCGAGGGTGCCCTGCAGGCCGACCAGCACGGCGGCCGCGCGCACCGGGGTCGGGGTCGACTGAACACTCACACAGTGGAGCCTAGAGCTGCCGATAGGCTCATGGCTCGTGCGCGCCGTGCTGATCGTCAACCCGAACGCCACGTCGACCACCCCGGCCGGCCGCGACCTGCTCGCCCACGCGCTGGAGAGCCGGGTGCGACTCGACGTCGTGCACACCGACCACCGGGGGCACGCGGTGGAGATCGCCGAGGACGCCAGGCGGGACCGGATCGACGCGATCATCGTGCACGGCGGCGACGGCACGGTCAACGAGGTCGTCAACGGCCTGCTCGGCCCGCCCGGCACGGACCGGCCGGAACCCTCGACGCTGCCGGCGGTCGGGGTGGTCCCGGGCGGTTCGGCCAACGTCTTCGCCCGCGCCCTGGGCATCAGCCCGGACCCGATCGCGGCGACCAACCAGCTCGTCGACCTGATCGACGGCCGCCGCCACGGCGGGTCGTGGCGGCGGATCGGGCTGATGGACTGTGCCGAGAAGTGGGCGGTGTTCACCGCCGGCATGGGTGTCGACGGCGACGTCGTGGCCGCGGTGGAGGCCCAGCGGGCCAAGGGCCGCAAGGTCACCGCGGCGCGCTACATCCGCATCGGGGTGCGCGAGATGCTGGGCAACATCCGGGCCGAACCGCTGCTCACGCTGCATCTGCCGGGTCGCGAGCCGGTAGGCGGGGTGCATTTCGCGTTCGTCTCCAACGCCAGCCCCTGGACCTACGCCAACAGCCGGCCGGCGCGGACCAACCCGGGCACCACATTCGAGGGCGGCCTCGGGGTTTTCGCCATGACCACCATGAACATCGTCTCCAACCTGCTGGCCCTGCGCCGGATGCTGTCCAGCACCGCCGAGATCAAGGGCAGGCACCTGATCCGGGAGGACGACGTGGCGTGGGTGCGCCTCACCGCCGCCGCGCCGATCGCCTGCCAGGTCGACGGGGATTTTCTCGGACCGCGAACAGACATGGTCTTCACCGCGGTGCCCGATGCCCTCGACGTCGTCGCGCCTCTCCCCGATCAGGGCTCTGAGCTGCGCCGATAACCGCCGACCAGGGCCGGGCGGGCTAAACCGGCCGGGGAGTGACCCGGGGAGTGACATTGCCCACGCTTGGCTCGAGCCCTATTGACTTCCGCGCGGGCTGTGAAACCATCTAGGTAACAGTGCAACAACATTTGTGTGTGCACGCGTTACGCAGCCGGGATTCAGGGGGAAACCCCCTACTTGGCGCGCACACACCATAACAAGGAGTAGCCGAAAATGGATTGGCGCCACAAGGCGGTCTGTCGGGACGAGGATCCGGAGCTGTTCTTCCCGGTCGGGAACAGCGGCCCTGCCCTCGCCCAGATCGCTGACGCGAAGCTGGTGTGCAACCGGTGCCCGGTGACCACCGAGTGCCTGACCTGGGCGCTGGAGTCCGGCCAGGACGCCGGCGTGTGGGGCGGCATGAGCGAGGACGAACGTCGTGCCCTCAAGCGCCGCAACGCCCGCACCCGGGCCCGCACCGGCGTCTGAGAACCGTCGACAACTCGGGGCCCCGGCGCTAGTGCCGGGGCCCTGAGTTTTTTCCCGCCGCTTTTCCCGCCGCCGTCAGTGGACCGCCCGCCCGGCGCGCCGCCCGATCGGCACCCGCAGCACCACCTCGGTGCCCCCGCCGGCCGCGCCGCGCATCTGCAGCGAGCCGTCGAGCTCGGCCGACACCAGGGTCCGCACGATCTGCAGGCCCAGCCGGTCGGAGGTCTCCAGGTCGAATCCGGGCGGCAGCCCACGCCCGTTGTCGTACACGACGACGTCGAGCCAGCGGGCCGACCGGTCGGCCCGGATCAGGATGCGGCCCTCGGCCTTGTCCGGACCCGACGCCTGGGCGAACCCGTGGTGGACGGCGTTCTGCACCAGTTCGGTGACCACCATGACCAGTGCGGTGGCCCGGTCGGCGTCGAGCACGCCCAGGGCGCCCTCCCGGTTGATCCGGATCGGGGTGTCGACCCGGGCCACGTCGTTCATCACCGGAAGGATCCGGTCGACCACGTCGTCGAGGTTGACCTCCTCGTCGACCGACATCGACAGCGCCTCGTGCACCTGGGCGATCGCCGCCACCCTGCGCACCGACTCCTCCAGGGCCTCGCGTCCCTCGGCGTTGGCGGTGCGGCGGGCCTGCAGCCGCAGCAGCGCGGCAACGGTCTGCAGGTTGTTCTTGACCCGGTGGTGGATCTCGCGGATGGTGGCGTCCTTGGACAGAAGCGCCCGGTCCCGGCGCTTGACCTCGGTGACGTCGCGGATCAGCACGGCCGCACCGGCGGACCGCCCGCCTACCACCAGGGGCAGCGTGCGCAGCAGCACCGTCGCGCCGCCGGCGTCGACCTCCAGGCGCATGCCGGCGCCGCCGGCCACCGAGGCGCCGACGTGCTCGGCCAGTTCCCGGGCCTCGAACGAGTCGGAGATCAGCGGGCGGGTGATCTCGACCAGGCTGTGGCCCTCCAGCTCGGCGGTCAGGCCCATCCGGTGGTAGGCCGAGAGCGCGTTGGGGCTGGCGTAGCCGACCACGCCGTGGACGTCCAGGCGGATGAATCCGTCGCCCACCCGCGGGCTCGACCGCGATATCGCCTGGTCGGCGGCGTCGGGGAAGGTGCCCTCGGAGACCATGTCGACCAGCCGGGCCGCGCAGTCCAGGTAGGCCGTCTCCAGCGGCGAGGAGGTCCGCCGGGCGTCGTCGGCGCTCTGCCGGGTGAGCAGGGCGACCTCCTCGCCGCGGTAGCGCACCGGGATCGCCCCGGGCAGGTCCGCGCCGGACACCACGGTGCCGACGGCGTCGGCGACCAGCAGCGTGGAGGCGGTGTTGGGCCGGCACTGGGCCACGCAGATCAGGGTGGCGTCCTCGCGTCGCACCCACATCAGGAAGTCCCCGAAGGACAGATCCGCGAGCAGCTGCCACTCGCCGACCACGGCGTGCAGGTGGTCGACGGCGGCGCCGGGCAGCACGGTGTGCTCGGCGAGCAGGTCACCGAGGGTCGACACGGGTCAGGACAGCGGGTTCAGTCGATGACGGCGATCAGGTCGCCGGCCTGGATGACGTCGCCGACGGCCACCTTCACCTCGGTGACCGTCCCGGCCACCTCGGCGAGCACCGGGATCTCCATCTTCATCGACTCCAGGAGCACCAGGATGTCGCCGGCGTCGATCAGGTCGCCCTCGCTGACGACGACCTCGAGAACACTGGCCACGATCTCCGCGCGCACGTCCTCGGCCATGCCTGTATCGAACCACAACACCGGGTGCCCGGGAGGTCGCAGGGCCGTGAGAGAATAGGGCAAATCCCGCGGATGAACGACGGAGGTATCACCATGGCCAAGCGTGGCCGGAAGAAGAAAGCCCGCAAGCACAGCAAGGCCAACCACGGCCGGCGGCCCAACAGCTGAGCCTCAGCTGTAGCGGATGATCGTCGTGCGGCTGATCTGCAGCCGCACCCTTTCCACCAGGTAGGCGGGGGCCTTCTCGCCGCTGAGCTTGGCGGCCAGCAGATGCTTGATCCGCTCCTCGACGCCGTAGTGGCGCAGGCAGGCCGGGCAGTGGTCGAGGTGCCGGCGCAGCCGGTCGGCCTCGTCGTCGGTGACCTCGCCGTCGAGCATCGACCACACCTCGCGGATGACCACCGCGCAGTCGGTGTGGCCCGGATCGGGGTCGGGCAGGTTGTCCTCGGCGCTCACGGGTTGACCTCCTCGACCTCGTCGGCGGTCTCCCGGCCGCGCAACAGTCCCCGGTCGCGGGCCACGTCGGCGAGCAGCCCGCGCAGCTGGCGGCGGCCCCGGTGCAGGCGGGACATCACCGTCCCGATCGGCGTCTCCATGATCTCGGCGATCTCCTTGTAGGGCAGGCCCTCGACGTCGGCTAGGTACACCGCGAGCCGGAACTCTTCTGGTAACGCTCCGAGCGCCTCTTTGATTTCACTGTCGGGAAGATTCTCCAGCGCCTCGACCTCAGCCGAGCGCAGCCCGGTCGAGGTGTGCTCGGCGTTGGCGGCCAGCTGCCAGTCGGTGATCTCGTCGGTGGGGTACTCCGCGGGCTGGCGCTGCTTCTTGCGGTAGCTGTTGATGTAGGTGTTGGTCAGGATCCGGTACAGCCAGGCCTTGAGGTTGGTGCCCTCCCGGAACGACCGGAACGCGGCGTAGGCCTTGACCATGGTCTCCTGCACCAGGTCCTCGGCGTCGGCGGGGTTGCGGGTCATCCGCAGCGCGCCGCCGTAGAGCTGGTCCATCAGCGGGATGGCGTCACGCTCGAAGCGCGCGGTGACCTCGGCGTCGGTCTCCTCGCGGGTGGCGGTCCCCACGGGGTGGTCGGCGAAGTCCTCGGTGTCACTCATCGGGGCCCAATCCTAGGGGAATAGGCTCACCGGCATGGCAGCGAGCGGATTCTCCGGCAAGACCATGTTAATCTCCGGCGCCAGCCGCGGCATCGGCCTGGCGATCGCCAAGCGCGTCGCGGCCGACGGCGCGAACGTCGCGCTGGTGGCCAAGACCACCGAGCCGCACCCCAAGCTGCCCGGCACCATCTACACCGCGGCCAAGGAGATCGAGGAGGCCGGCGGCCACGCCCTGCCGATCGTCGGCGACGTCCGCGACGGCGACTCGGTGGCCGCCGCCGTCGCCAAGACCGTCGAGCAGTTCGGCGCCATCGACATGTGCGTCAACAACGCCTCAGCGATCAACCTGGGCTCCATCGAGGACGTGCCGCTCAAGCGCTTCGACCTGATGAACGGCATCGAGGTGCGCGGCACCTACGCGGTGTCGCAGGCCTGCATCCCGCACATGAAGGGCCGGTCCAACCCGCACATCCTCACCCTGTCCCCGCCGATCCGGCTGGAGCCCAAGTGGCTGCGGCCCGCCCCCTACATGATGGCCAAGTTCGGGATGACGTTGTGCGCCTTGGGTATTGCCGAGGAGCTGCGGCACTACGGAATCGCCTCGAACACGCTGTGGCCGCGGACCGCTATCGCCACCGCCGCGGTGCAGAATCTGCTCGGGGGCGACGAGATGATGGCGCGCTCCCGCAAGCCGGAGGTGTACGCCGACGCCGCCTACGCGGTGCTGAGCAAGCCCGCGGGTGGGTTCACCGGCCACAGCCTGCTGTGCGAGGACGTGCTGCTCGACAGCGGCGTCACCGACCTGTCGGTGTACGACTGCGTGCCGGGTAACGAACTCGGCGTGGACTTCTGGGTCGACTCCCCCAACCCGCCGGGCTACCCGGGCGGCTAGCCCTTGGCGCCCTTGCGGCCCAGCCGGCGCCAGCCGTGCCCGGCGAAGGCCCGCATCGCGGCGAGTGCGAACCGGGCCTGCTTGCGCGACGAGGAGTACCACATCAGTTCGGACTTCTGGGTCGGGATGCGCGGGGCTGTGATGGCCTGCTGGCGGCAGAACTTGATCAGCCCGTTGGCCCCGCCGGAGCGGTAGCCCATGCCGGAGTCCTTCCAGCCGCCCATCGGCAGCGACGGGCAGAACACGTTGGTCAGGGCGTCGTTGACGTTGACCGCGCCGCAGTCCAGCCGGCGGGCGATCCGCTCGCCGCGGGAGGTGTCCCCGGTCCACACCGTCGCCGACAGGCCGTAGCGGGAGTCGTTGGCCAGCCGGATCGCCTCCTCCTCGTCGGCCACCTTGACCACCGGAAGGGTGGGACCGAAGGTCTCCTCGGCGATGCAGCTCATCGACGCGTCGACGTCGGCGAGCACGGTGGGCTGGAAGAAGGTGCCCACCCCGGTGGGCTTACCGCCGGCCAGCACCCGGGCGCCGGCGGCGACGGCCTCGTTGACGTGGCGCTCGACGATGTCCCGCTGGGCCTCGGTGGCCATCGCTCCGGTGTTGAAGGCGAAGTCCTTGCCGGACTCGCTGCCCTGCGCGATCTTCTTGACGTTGGCGGTCAGCTTGGTGACGAATTCGTCGTAGACCGGGGCCTCGACGTACACCCGCTCCACCGAGATGCACACCTGGCCGGAGTTGAACATGCCGCCCCAGGCGATCCCGTTGGCGGCCCGGTCCACGTCGGCGTCGGCCAGCACGATCGCCGGGTCCTTGCCGCCGAGTTCGAGGCTGAACGGGATGAGCCGCTCGGCGCAGGCCACCGCCACTTTGCGTCCGGTGGCGGTGGAGCCGGTGAAGTGCACGTAGTCGGCGTTGTCGATGACCGCCGCGCCGGTGGCCCCGTAGCCGGTGGTCAGCCCGAGGATCGGCGGGGCGCCCACCTCGTTCCAGCCGCGGACGAACTCGACGGCCGAAAGGGGGGTCACCTCAGAGGGTTTCAGCAGCACCGCCGCGCCGGCGGCCAGCGCGGGCACCACGTCCAGGCCGAGCATGGCCAGCGGGAAGTTCCACGGTTCGATGATGCCGACCAGCGGGTAGGGCCGGTAGACGGTGGTCAGCTTCTTGACCTTGAACAGCGGGCTGTGCGCCTTGGGGTGCTTGTCGGCCAGGAAAGCCTCGGCGTTGTTGGCCCAGTAGTTGATCGCGTCGGCCACGCCGACCGGTTCCAGCGCGGCGTCGACTCGGCTCTTGCCGGTCTCCGACATCAGCACGTCGGTCAGGTGGTCGGCGTTGTCCAGGATCCAGTCCTGCCACTTGAGCATCCACTTCTTGCGGCCGTTTCCGCCGATGGCCTCCCACTCGTGCTGGAACAGGCGCAGTTCGCGGGCCTTGGCGGCGACGGTGTCGGAGTCGTCGATGGGCACCGTGCCGACCACCGCGCCGTCGGCGGGGTTGTGCACCGTGATCGAGTAGGCCTTGGGTTCAACTGCGGTCATCGGGGTGGTCCTCCGCTGGTGGGATGGTTTGACTCGATGCTAGCGCCAGCACTCGGGCTAGAACAGACCGACCGGTTGGTTGCCTTCGACGGGTTCGATCAGCTCCGGGCCGTTGTTGGCGACCCTGTTGACCAGTCTCGACACCTCGCGCATCGCCAGTCCGCCGACGTCCGGCGGCGCCTCGAGCAGGCCGGCCGGGGCGGGCCGGTCGGGGTCCAGCCACCGGTCCCAGTCGGACTCGCCGAGCACCAGCGGCATCCGGTCGTGCACGCGGGCGAACTGCCCCACCGCGTCGGTGGTGACCACGGTGAAGGTCAGCAGCTTCTGCGGGCCCCAGGCCGACCACAGCCCGGCCACCAGCAGCGGGCGGCCGTCGGGGCGGTAGGTGTAGTACGGCGTCTTGCGGCCCTTGGGCTCCGCGCCGGGCATCCATTCGTAGTAGCCGTCCATCGGCACCAGGCACCGCGTGTGCGCCGCGGCGGCCCGGTAGGCCGGTGAGGACGTCAGGGTTTCGGCGCGGGCGTTGATCAACGGACTTCTGGTCTGCGGCCGCCCGTCGGCGCCAGGCTTCACCCACCCCGGCAGCAGACCCCAGCGCATCAGCCGGATCCGCCGGCCGGCGTCGTCGTCGGGCTCGTCGTGGCGGGCGACCACGGTGGCGACGGTGGCGGTGGGAGCGACGTTGTAATTCGGCGACGGCTCCTGGTCGCCGGTCTCGTCGCGTGCGTCGATTTCCGCAGCCAACCGGGCCGGATCGGTGGTGACGGCGAACCTCCCGCACATGTCTCCATGGTGCAGGATGGTTGCCGTGAACCTCTGGCCGGCACCGCACGCCGTCGCGCCGGTGGACGCCACCGTCGAGGTTCCCGGTTCGAAGTCGATGACCAACCGGGCTCTGGTCCTCGCCGCACTGGCCGGGGACTCGCGGATCAGCGGCGCGCTGCGCAGCCGCGACACCGACCTGATGGTCGGCGCGCTGCGAAGCCTGGGCCTGAGCATCGACGGCGACGGCACCGACCTCGCCGTCGGCGGCGCGCTGCATCCCGGCCCCGGGGCCGCCGTCGACTGCGGCCTGGCCGGCACGGTGCTGCGGTTCGTGCCGCCGCTGGCGGCGCTGAGCACCGGGGCGGTGCTTTTCGACGGCGACGAGCAGGCCCGCGCCCGGCCGATCACCCCGCTGCTCGAGGCGCTGCGCGGCCTCGGCGTGGATATCGACGCCGATCCGCACACCGGCGGGCTGCCGTTCACCGTGCACGGCCGCGGCGCTGTGCCCGGCGGCACCGTGCACATCGACGCCTCGGCCTCCTCGCAGTTCGTCTCCGGCCTGCTGCTGTCCGGGGCGGCCTTCACCGACGGCCTGACGGTGGTGCACACCGGCGCCTCGGTGCCGTCGGCCCCGCACATCGCGATGACGGTGGCGATGCTGTCCGAGGCCGGGGTGCAGGTCGACGAGACGATTCCCAACCGGTGGCGGGTCGAGCCCGGCCGGATCCAGGCGCGGCACTGGCACATCGAACCGGACCTGTCCAACGCGGTGCCGTTCGCCGCGGCCGCGGCGGTGACCGGCGGCACGGTGCGGATCGCCGGCTGGCCGACCATCAGCGTGCAGCCCGCGCCGATCATCCTGGCCATCCTGCGGCTGCTCAATTGCACTGTCAGCCATGAACATGCCGGTCTGGTCGTCAGCGGCCCGGCGGGCTACCCCGGCTTCGACATGGACCTGCACGAGGTGGGCGAACTCACCCCGTCGATGGCGGCGCTGGCCGCGCTGGCCGAACCCGGCTCGGTGTCCCGGCTGACCGGGATCGCCCACCTGCGCGGGCACGAGACCGACCGGCTGGCGGCGCTGCGTGCGGAGATCAACGGCCTGGGCGGGGACTGCGCCGAGGAACCCGACGCGCTGGTGATCACCGCCCGGCCGCTGCACGGCGGGGTGTGGCATTCCTACGCCGACCACCGGATGGCGATGGCCGGGGCGATCGTCGGGCTGCGGGTGCCCGGCGTGCAGGTCGAGGACATCGCCACCACCGCCAAGACGCTGCCGGACTTCCCGGCGATGTGGAGCGCCGTGCTGGCCGGGACCGGACAGCCTTGAGCCGGCTGGACTACGACGAGTCCGACGTGCGGGTGCGGTCGGGCCGGGGGTCCCGGCCGCGGACCAAGACCCGTCCCGAGCACGCCGACGCCGAATCGGCGATGGTGGTGACGGTGGACCGCGGCCGGTGGGGCTGCGTCCTGGACGGTGACCCGCAGCGGCGGGTCACCGCGATGCGGGCCCGCGAACTGGGGCGCACCCCGATCGTGGTCGGCGACCGGGTGGAGGTGGTCGGCGATCTGTCCGGACGCCCGGACACCCTGGCTCGCATCGTCCGCCGCGGGCAGCGCCGGACGGTTCTGCGGCGCACCGCCGATGACACCGACCCGACCGAGCGGGTGGTGGTGGCCAACGCCGACCAGATGATGGTGGTGGTGGCGCTGTCCGATCCGCCGCCGCGCACCGGGCTGGTGGACCGGGCGCTGATCGCGGCCTACACCGGCGGGGTGCGGCCGATCCTGTGCCTGACCAAGACCGACCTAGCCCCGGCCGCCCCGTTCGCCGAACAGTTCGCCGACCTGGACCTCACCGTGGTCAGCGCCGGGCGCGACGAACCCCTCGAGCAGGTCGCAGCGCTGCTGGCCGGTCACACCACCGTGCTGCTCGGCCACTCCGGGGTCGGCAAGTCGACCCTGGTGAATCGCCTCGTGCCGCAGGCCGACCGGGCCATCGGCGAGGTGTCCGGAGTCGGCAAGGGCAAGCACACCTCCACCCAGTCGGTGGCGTTGCCGCTGCCAGGCGGCGGCTGGGTGATCGACACCCCGGGTGTGCGTTCGTTCGGCCTGGCCCACATCCGCCACGACGACGTGCTGCTGGCGTTCTCCGATCTGGCCGAGGCGGTCGCCGGCTGTCCGCGCGGGTGCGGGCACCGCGGGCCGCCGGCCGATCCCGAGTGCGCTCTGGACACCCTGACCGGACCGCCCGCCCGCCGGGTGACCGCGGCCCGCCGTCTGCTCGCCGTACTCGACGAAGGAGAACCCCGATGACCGACAGCACCGTCCCGACCATCACCCTCAACGACGGCCACACGATCCCCCAGCTGGGGTTCGGGGTGTTCAAGGTCGACCCGGAGGAGACCGCCGCGGCGGTGCGGCAGGCCCTGGAGGTGGGCTACCGGCACATCGACACCGCGCAGATGTACGGCAACGAGAAGGGCGTCGGCGAAGGCATCCATCAGGCCGGGCTGGACCGTCCGCAGGTGTTCATCACCAGCAAGCTCAACAACGGCTTCCACCGTCCCGACGACGCCCGGCGCGCCTTCGATCAGACCCTGAGTGAACTCGGCACCGACTACGTCGACCTGTTCCTGATCCACTGGCCGCTGCCGACGCTGTACGACGGCGACTTCATCTCGACCTGGAAGACGCTGGAGGAGTTCAAGTCCGATGGCCGGGCGCGCAGCATCGGGGTGTCCAACTTCCAGATCCATCACCTGCAGGAGCTGGCCCGGGAGACCGAGGTCACCCCGGCGGTCAACCAGATCGAGGTGCATCCGTACTTCACCAACGACGCACTGCGGGCCTACGGAACCGAGCACGACATCGTCACCGAGGGGTGGTCGCCCATCGCCCGGGGCAAGGTGCTCGGCGACCCGGTGGTCGCCCGGATCTCCAGGGCCTCGGGTGCGCACCCCGCACAGGTGGTGCTGCGCTGGCACATCGAGCGCGGCGACGTCGTCTTCCCGAAATCGGTTCACCCGCAACGGATGCGGGAGAACTTCGAGATCTTCGACTTCGACCTCGGCGACGAGGAGATCGAGGCGCTCACCGCTCTGGACCGGGGCGAGGCGGGCCGGATGGGGCCCAACCCCGACACCTTCGCCTACATCCCGGACTGAGTCCCGCCGAGAGTGCGCTCAGATCGAGAATTCAGCCGAAAAGCGGCTTTGAGTCGATCTCCGCGCACTCTCGGCGCGGGATCGGGCTGTTCGCGCGGCGGCGGTGCGCCCGCACGGCGGCCAGCGCCGACTTGAGCCCGCGCTGGCGGGTGGCCAGGGCCTCGAACATCCGCTCGCTGCGGGTCTCCGGGGCATCGTCGGCGGTGTCGCGCAGGAACCGGTCCGGCAGCGACAGCTTGGCGATGGTGCGCCAGGTCTTGGCGTATTGCACCGGCATCGGCCCGCTGGTGTAGGGCAGGTCGTACTTCTCGCAAACCTGCCGCACCCGCACCGAGATCTCGGCGAGCCGGCGGCTGGGCAGATCCGGATAGAGGTGGTGTTCGATCTGGTAGGCGAGATTTCCGGTCATGAACGCCAGCACCGGACCGGCGTCGATGTTGGCGCTGCCGAGCATCTGGCGCAGGTACCACTGGCCGCGGCTCTCACCGGCCATGTCGGTGGTGGTGAACTTCTCGGCGCCGTCGGGGAAATGCCCGCAGAAGATCACCGCGTTGGTCCACAGGTTGCGGATCACGTTGGCCGCCAGGTTGGCCTTGAGCGTGGAGCCGAACCCCGCGCGCGGCGAGAGCGACGTCAGCGCCGGGAACACCAGGAAGTCCTTGGCCAGCTGCCGGGCGGCCTTGGTGGACAGTTCCTTGAGGCGTACGACGGTGGCGGCCCTC
The DNA here is from genome assembly GCF_046095365.1 of Mycobacterium sp. Taxonomy (GTDB): domain Bacteria; phylum Actinomycetota; class Actinomycetes; order Mycobacteriales; family Mycobacteriaceae; genus Mycobacterium. The sequence continues at coordinate 6,256 of NZ_JBJTJF010000168.1, read as the reverse complement.
GTCTCGGGCCGGTAGATCTTGCGTAACTCCAGGTGCTGCAGCGCGATTCCCCACTCGAAGCCGACGGCCAGCACGGTGTTGATCGCCAGGTTGAGGACGTTGCGGGGCTTCCATGGTTCGTCGCGGGTGACCCGCAGCACGCCGTAGCCGACGTCGTCGTCCATGCCCAGGATGTTGGTGTACTTGTGGTGGGCCACGTTGTGGGTGATCCGCCAGTGCTTGGACGCGCCGACCATGTCCCACTCCCAGGTGGAGGAGTGGATCTCCGGGTCGTTCATCCAGTCCCACTGGCCGTGCAGCACGTTGTGGGCGATCTCCATGTTCTCGATGATCTTGGCCAGCGCGAGCGCACCCGTGCCGGCCCACCAGGCCACCCGCCGGGACCCGAAGGCCAGCAGCAACCGGCCGGCAACCTCCAGGCCGCGTTGGGCGGCGATGGTGCGGTGGATGTAGCGGGCGTCGCGCTCGCCCAGCGAGTCCTCGATGTCGGCGCGGATCGCGTCCAGCTCGGTCGCCAGGGCCTCGATGTCGGCATCGGTCAGGTGGACGAACTCCTCGATGTCGCTGATCGCCATCAGATGTCCACCACGCAGTCGCCGCTGGCCGCCGACACGCAGGTCTGCACCCGGGTACCCGCCTCCTGCTCGACGCCGGTGCGCAGGTCGCGCACCCTCCCGTCGACCAAGCTCACCACACAGGTGTGGCAGATACCCATCCGGCAGCCGAACGGCAGCCGAACACCGGCCCGCTCGCCGGCCTCCAGCAGCGAGGTCGCCGCATCCGCGACCAGCGTGGTGCCGGTACGGGCGAAGGTGACGGCACCCCCGCCCGATGCCGCGGGCCTGCGCGTCGCGGCGAACCGCTCCAGGTGCAGCCGGTCGGCGACTCCCGCTGCGGCCCAGTGCTTCTCGGCTTCCGAGAGCATCCCCTCGGGGCCGCATGCCCAGGTCTGCCGGTCCTGCCAGTCCGGTACCGCCCCGGCCAGGCCGGAGGGCTGCAGACGCCCCTCGGTCCGGGTGGCGCGCACCGTCAGCCGGTAGCCGGGGTGGCTGCGAGCCAGCGCGGCGAGTTCGCCGGCGAACATCACATCCTCCGCCGTCGGCGCGCTGTGCAGATGCACCACGTCGGTGGCGTCGATGGTGCCGCGCCGGACCATAGTCCGCAGCATGGCCATCACCGGGGTGATCCCGGACCCCGCGGTGAGGAAGAGTATCGACGCCGGCGGCGGGTCGGGCAGCACGAACTGTCCGCGCGGGGTTGCCAGCCGCACGACGGTGCCCGGGCGCACCCCGTTGACCAGATGGCCGGACAGGAAGCCCTCGGGCATGGCCTTGACGGTGATGCTCAGGGTGCGGTCCGCCCCGGAGGCCGGGGGTGAGGTCAGCGAGTAGGACCGCCAGCGCCAGCGGCCCTCGACCAGCAGGCCGATCCCGATGTACTGGCCGGGCCGGTGGTCGAATCCGAAGCCCCACCCGGGCCTGATCACCAGGGTGGCCGAATCGCGGGTCTCCGGTCGCACGGCGACGACGCGACCGCGCAGTTCCCGGGCCGACCACAGCGGGTTGACCAGCTTGAGGAAGTCGTCCGGCAGCAGCGGGGTGGTCGCCGGACCGACCAGGGACCGCATCACCCGCCCGACCTGGGTGCTCACCTGACCCACCGTACCGGCAGACCCGGGCCCGTTCAGAGCAAGTCGAGCAGGAAGGGAACCTCCTGGGTGGCATACCAGGCCAGGTCGTGGTCCTGGGCGTCGCCGACGGTCAGTTCGGCGTCCTCGTCGCCGAGGTCGGCGGCGTCGATCACCTCGATCGCGGCCCGCACCGCCGGTTCGGCGTCGGCGTTGTCGACGTAGACCGCCGCCACCTGGTCCATGCTCACCCGGCCACTCACCCGCACCACGGCGTCGTCGAGGTCGGGCCGGGGGGTGACGGACTCGGCGTCGGCGACCACCACCGCCCGCCGCAGTGGCAGGCCGGCGTCCGGGTCGGCCGACAGCAGCCGCAGCGAGGCCATTGCGGCCTCGGTGATGGCGACCTCGGCGAGTTCCTCGTCGTCGCCCTCGGTGTAGGCCTCGCGCAGCGCGGGCGTGACGGCGAAGGCGGTGCCGCCGCGCGGTTGCAGGAACCCGTCGGTGACCAGTTCGCTCAGCATCGGCAGCGTCGCCGGGATGTACACCCGCATGCAGCAGAGACTAGCGACGCCGCGGCGGACTCACATCGCGCCCTCTTTGTCGCCCAGCAGCGTGGCGGCGAAGTCGGGCACGAAGTTGCTCACGTCGCGCGGCGGACGCCGGTAGTTACCGATCTGCGGCCGCTCCGGGATGACGACCTTCTCGAACTCCACCTCGGTGTAGGGGATGGTGGACAGCAGGTGGGCGATCATGTTGAGCCGGGCGTGCTTCTTGATCTGTGATTCCACCTCGAACCACGGGCTGACCGGGGTGTCGCAGTGGATCATCATGTCGTCCTTGGCCCGCGAGTAGTCCTCCCACCGGTAGACGGACTCCATGTCCATCGGGCTGAGCTTCCAGCGCCGCAGTGGGTCGCTGAGCCGGGACTTGAACCGCCGCAGCTGTTCGTCCTCGGACACCGAAAACCAGTACTTGCGCAACATGATTCCGTCGTCGATGAGCATCTGCTCGAACAGCGGGGTCTGCCGCAGGAACAGCTTCTCCTGCTCCGGCGTGGCGAAGCCCATCACCCGTTCGACGCCGGCGCGGTTGTACCAGGAGCGGTCGAACAGCACGATCTCGCCCTTGCTGGGAAGGTGCTCGATGTAGCGCTGGAAATACCACTGTCCCTTCTCGCGGTCGCTGGGAGCAGGCAGTGCGGCGATCCGCGCGGTGCGCGGGCTGAGGTACTCGGTGATCCGTTTGATCGTCCCGCCCTTGCCGGCTGCGTCCCGGCCCTCGAAGATGATCACGATCCGGGCACCGGTAGCCCGGACCCACTCCTGGACCTTCACCAACTCCGCCTGCAGCCGGAGAAGTTCTGCCTCGTAGACACTGTTGGAAACTTTGGCGGGTTTGCCGGTGGCGTTTTTCTTCGACTTTTCCTTGGCCATGGCCGCATCGTACGACGCTCGACCTACTGGGCGGAGTCGATTAATTCATCCAGCGACTCGGCGAGCAGTTCGGGCAGAACGTCGACATCGCTCATCGCGTCGCGGTCGGCGTTGATGCCGTAGTAGACCATGCCGCAGTAGGAGGTCACCCCGATCGCGAGCACCTGGTCGTGCAGCAGCGGGGGCACCGCGTAGGTCTCCAGCAGCTTCGCGCCGGCGATGTACATCTGCGACTGGGGTCCCGGCACGTTGGTGATCAGCAGGTTGAACTGCCGCGGCGGGTACTGCGTGGCGACCCGAGTTCCCATGGCGTGCAACGTCGGTGGCGGAAATCCGGACAGCGTGACGATGGTGCGGGCGTCCACCAGACTGGCCACCGCGGAGTGCGACTCGGTGGCGTGTGCGATCTGGGACAGCCGCACCACCGGATTGGCCTCGCCGACCGGCAGGTCGATCAGGAACGGGTCGACCTCGCTGATCGCCTGCCCGGGCCCTGACGACGCCATGTCGGCGTCGGGGTAGACCGACGTCGGGGCCATCGCCCGCACCGCCATGCGCGCGTCCACCGGCTCCCCCCGCGACAGCAGCCAGTTGCGCAGCGCACCGGCGATCACCGCGAGCACCACGTCGTTGACGTCGCAGTCGTAGCGCGCCCGCAGCCGGCGGAAGTCGGCCAGCGGCGCCGAGGCCACCGTGAACCGGCGGTGCCGGGACACCGTGGTGTTCAGCGGTGTGCTCGGGGCGCTGCGGCGGGTCACCCGCCGGGCCATCTCGGCGGCGCGGCGTCCCAGCTGCGCCAGTTCCCCGGAGTTGGTCGCGACGTCGATCGCCGCCGACCGCAGTGCGCCGAGTTCCTGGCCCGGCCGGGCCAGCCAGTCCCCGACGGCGTCGAGCAGCAACCGGCCGTCGGACGGCTCCCGGGCCGGCAGCCAGATGTCCTCGCCGAGGTCCGCGGGCCGGCGGGTGCGGTCGGCGATGACGTGCCCGATCTCGCAGGCCGTCACGCCGTTGATGAGGGCCTGGTGGGATTTGATGAAGACCGCCAGACGGTTTCGGTCCAGACCCTCGATGAGGTACATCTCCCAGAGCGGGCGGGTCCGGTCCAGCGGCCGGCCGGCCAGCCTGGAGACCAGCTCGTGCAGCTGGCCGTCGCTGCCCGGGGACGGCAGCGCGGAGCGCCGCACGTGATAGGTGATGTCGAAGTCGGGGTCGTCGATCCACACCGGACGGGCGATGCCCAGCGTCACCTCGCGCACCTTCTGCCGGTAGCGCGGGATCTGCGGCAGCCGCCGTTCCACGGTCTCCAGCAGGGCGTCGTAGCTCAATCCGCCGCGCGGGCGCCGCAGGATCGACAGGGAGCCCACGTACATCGGCGTCGCGGTGTCCTCGCGGTGATAGAACGCCGCGTCGGCGGTCGACAGCCGGGTCACCATCGTGGCGCGGTCCGCTCAGTCACCCTGCCACGGTAGCGCCGCGGCGCTGAGGAGTCCCGGACCCGGGGCGAATACCCGTCCCGGCGAAACGTGCCATCATGGCATCCGCGCCGCCACTCTCCAGCGGTGCACCCCGCCGTTCGATCGTCTGGAGAGTGTCGTGTCCGCAGGCCCGCTGTTCCCGGAATCCCTGTCTCCCAGGGCCGTTGCGCTGGTGTCGCCCGTCATCGACTACGAACCGCCGCTGTCGGGCGAGCGGCCCCGGCGGTCGGCGGCGCGCGCCGTCGGCACCCGTCGTCGTCCCGCGCCACCGCCGGCCGAGACCCGGGGCCAGCTGCGTGCCGCGGCGACCTTCGCCGACGCCGCCCTGCGCCGGGTGCTGGAGGTCCTCGACCGGCGCCGCCCGCTGGCGCAGCTGCGTCCGCTGCTGGCGCCCGGACTGCTCGACTCGCTGCTGACCGGCGCGGGCGACGCCGGCAGGACGGCGCGGCTGCAACGGGTGCGGACCCAGCTGACCCGGCCGGACGGCACCGCAGCCGAGGTCAGCGCGCACTACACCCGCGGGCAGCGGGTGCACGCGCTCGCCTGCCGCGTCGAGCAGGTGATCACCCCGACCGGGCCGCGCTGGCAGGTGGTCGCGCTGCTGCTGGGCTAGCGCCTCAGCGGCGACGCAGGAGCTTGCGCTCCTTGTTCTCCTGGCGGGCGGCCTCGCGGCGCTGCTTGCGGGTGGACCTGGCGGTCGCTTCTGGCGCGTCCTGGCGCTGGATCTCGGCGTCGCCGTCCTCGGAGGGCCCGACGTAGGTCAGCGGCCGGGAGTCGTCCTGCTCGATGCCGCGGGCCCGCAGGCCCTCCGGCATCGGCTGCGCGGCGACCGTCGGCTGCTGCGGCTGGGCGTCGATCTGGACGTTGAACAGGAACCCGATCGACTCCTCCTTGAGCGCCTCGAGCATGCCCTGGAACATGTCGTAGCCCTCGCGCTGGTACTCCACCAGCGGATCACGCTGGGCCATGGCCCGCAGGCCGATGCCCTCCTTGAGATAGTCCATCTCGTAGAGGTGCTCGCGCCACTTGCGGTCAAGCACATTGAGCAGCACATTGCGCTCCAGTTGCCGCATCGCTCCCGGGCCGGCGAGGGCGTCGATGTCGGCTTCCCTTCTGGCATAGGCCTTTTCGGCGTCGGCGATGAGGACCTCGCGCAGCTCCTCGCGGGTGAGATCGCCGGCCTCGCCGACCGCGTCGGAGTCGATGAGGTCGTGATGGTCGACACCGACCGGGTAGAGCGTGCGCAGCGCGCCCCACAACTGCTCGAGGTCCCAGTCCTCGGAATAGCCCTCGGCGGTGGCCCCGTCGACGTAGGCGTTGATCACGTCGACCAGCATGTCGTGGGCCTGCCCCTCGAGGTCCTCGCCGTCGAGGATGCGGCGGCGCTCGGCGTAGATGACCTTGCGCTGCTGGTTCATCACCTCGTCGTACTTGAGCACGTTCTTGCGGATCTCGAAGTTCTGCTGCTCGACCTGGGTCTGCGCGCTCTTGATCGCCCGGGTCACCATCTTGGCTTCGATCGGCACGTCGTCGGGCAGGTTCAGCCGGGTCAGCAGCGCCTCGAGGGTGGCGCCGTTGAACCGGCGCATGAGCTCGTCGCCCAGCGACAGGTAGAACCGGGACTCGCCGGGGTCGCCCTGGCGGCCGGAGCGGCCGCGCAGCTGGTTGTCGATGCGCCGCGACTCGTGGCGCTCGGTTCCCAGCACGTAGAGCCCGCC
>NZ_JBJTJF010000167.1:0-13323 GCF_046095365.1 Mycobacterium sp. | reverse complement strand
TACAGCGTCCCGGTCGGCGGTGCGCTGTTCGCCCTTCAGGTGGTGCTGCGCACCTGGGAACTGCGCGCTGTCGGCACCGCGCTGCTGACTTCGGCACTGGCGGTGGCGACGGCATCGCCGGTCACCCACGACCAGCCCGCGCTGCACTGGCCCGGCCCGCAGCTGTCCTATCTGCTGACCGGTGTGGCGATCCTGCTCGCGCCGCTGGCGATGGGTGTCGGCGCCGCGTTCAACCGGCTGATGAGCGCCGCGCGCTCCCGGGCGCTGGGGTGCTCATGGCTGCTGGTTCCGGCGCTCGCGGCGGCCGGCCTGCTGGTGGGCGTGTGCGCGCACTGGCTGCCCGAGCTCCCCGGCAACGGTGCCAGCGTCCTGGCGGTCAGTCTGCGCAGCGGGCTGACGCTGCCCGCGGCGCTGGCCGTGCTGGTTCTCAAGCCGTTGCTCACCGCACTGTTCCTGCGGGCCGGCGGGGCCGGCGGTCTGCTCACTCCGGCGCTGGCAACCGGAGCGGCGGCCGGGGCCGCAATAGCCCTGGCGGTCAACACCTTCACACCCGTGCACCTCAATGTCCCGGCGGTGGCGCTGGCGTGCGCGACGGGGGTGCTCGCGGTCACCCAGAACGCTCCGATTTGGGCGGCGATCTTCGTCTGGGAACTGGCCCGGCCGCCGTGGTGGCTGCTGGTGACGTTCGCCGCCGCGGCCGTCGCCGCCTGGCAGTTGAATCGGCTCAGGCGGCCGGTGCCAGGGCGCGGGCCTCCACCCACGCCTCGGCGTCGCTGAACACCCCGGCGCCGTAGGCGAGGTCGATGGCGTCGAACACCGTCTCCACGGCGGCGTCCTCGACGACGACGTCGATGCGGAAGCGGGGGGAGAACCGTGCGGGGTTGCGGTAGCTGCGGATCGCGGCGGCCTCGGGGCGCGCGGCCCCGCCGCGACGAATCGCCACCGAGGCGATGCCTGCGGCCGGCAGGGCCGCGGCCAGTGCCCGGTCGGAGATCTGATCGGTGATGATGGTGATGGTCTTCATGGGTCCCGCTCCCTCAGCCCGGTAGTGGATGTCGTTGTTGTGACCACTATCGGCCCGCCCGGAGCTTGGCAGCGTCCTCCGTGCGGGCCGCACACCGGCTGATTGCGCCGTCCCCCGAACGGAGGACATGAACGAGTTCGTCAAGCGCGACCCCGCAGCCCCACCGGGGTTTTTCGCCTGTGAGGCCGCCGGGCTGCGCTGGCTGGCGGCCGCGCCGGGCGGGGTCCCGTGCGCGCGGGTCGCCGGCTGCGACGACACCAGCCTGACGCTGCAGCGGCTGAGCCCGGCCCCGCCCACGGCCGGGGCGGCCGTCGAGTTCGGCCGCCGCCTGGCCTGCACCCACGACGCCGGCGCCGCCGGGTTCGGGGCCGCGCCGGACGGCTGGACCGGCCCGGGTTTCTTCGGGCCGCTGCACCAACCCATGCCGATGAGCCTGGTGGCCCACGACAGCTGGGGGCGGTTCTACGCCGATGAGCGACTGGCGCCGATGTGCGACCGTGCCTCGGGTTCGCTTGGCGCCGAGGCGCTTTCGCTGCTCGATGCGGTGATCGCGCGTTGCCGCGCGGGGGACTTCGACGACGACGACAGACCTTCCCGCCTGCACGGCGACCTGTGGAGCGGCAACGTGGTGTGGACCGCGGCCGGCGTGGTGCTCATCGACCCCGCGGCCCACGGCGGGCACCGCGAGACTGACCTGGCGATGCTCGAACTGTTCGGCTGTCCGCACCTTGACACCGTCTACCGGGGCTACCAGAGCGTGCACCCGCTGCGGCCGGACTGGCGGGACCGCTTCGCGCTGCACCGGCTCTACCCGCTGCTGGCGCATGTGGCGCTGTTCGGCGGCGGTTACGCCCGGCAGACCGCCGCGGCGGCCCGGCAGGCGCTCAGGCCGGTGCGGTAGAACGGAGTAAGCCCCCGATCTTTGAGGAGAGCCCATGATGCAGTCGGTCTCGGGGTGCAACGTCCTGGTCACCGGGGCCGCGATGGGGCTGGGCAAGCTGTTCGCCGGCCGCGCCGTGCGCGACGGCGCCGCCATGGTGGTGCTGTGGGACGCCGACGAAGCCGCGCTGAAGGACACCGCGGCCGAATTGGAGGCCGCCGGCGGCCGGATTGCCCACGAGACGGTCGACGTCACCTCCGCCGAACGGGTGGCCGAGGCCGCCGAGCGGGCCCGCGCCGACGTCGGCGCGGTTCACGTGCTGTTCAACAACGCCGGCATCGTGCGGGGCAACGGCTACTTCTGGGAGAACCCGCCGCGCGACTTCACCGCGACCATGGAGGTCAACGCGATCGGACCGATGCTGGTGGCCCGCGAGTTCCTCCCGGGCATGATCGCCTCGGGCCGGCAGTGCCGGCTGGTCAACATCGCCTCCTCGGCCGGGCTCAACGCGGTCCCGCGCCTGGCCGCCTACGCGGCCTCGAAGTGGGCGGCGGTCGGATTCTCGGACTCGGTGCGCCTGGAACTCGAGCAGGCCGGCCATGATCAGGTCCGGGTCACCACCGTCTGTCCGACCTACATCGACACCGGAATGTTCGACGGTGCCAAGGGCATCCTGTTCACCCCGATGCTCAGGCAGCACGACGTGGTCGACGTGACGTGGGCGGCGATGCTCGAGGGCCGCCCGTTCGTCGTCATGCCGTGGACGTCGCGGGTGAACAAGGTGCTCACCGGGGTGCTGCCGCTGCGGTTGCGCGACATCTACCTGCGCCGGGTCGGGGTCTACAACTCCATGGACGGGTTCCGGGGCCACTAGGTGTCGTGACAACTAGGACGGGGCCACTGGGACGGGGCCACCTGGACGGGTTCCTAGCCGGGCGAAGTATCCTCGGCAGCAGTGTCATACATAGCCGGGTTGGGCCGCGGGGCCGTCGTGTTGCGCCGCGGGGCGGCCAACCTCATCCGGATCCTGATCATCGCGACCATCGCGCTGGGTTCCGCCCTGGCCGCTCCGGCCCCGGCCCGCGCCGACGAGCCGGTCGACAAGGTGACCGTCGGGGTCTACATCAACGACCTGCAGGACCTCGACCTGGCCACCGACAGCTACACGGTGGACTTCTATCTGTGGATGCGCTGGCGCAATCCCAAGATCGACCCGTCGCAGACGATCGAGACGATGAACTCCAACGCCTTCCAGAACACCACGTCCTCTGCCACCGGCGGAGTCACCGGCAAGCCGCTCTACCCCGAGCCCATCGCCCAGCCCGACGGGTCGAGGTACCAGATCCTGCGCTACCAGGGCGTCTTCAGCAGGCGGATGAACCTGGAAAAGTTCCCGTTCGACACCCAGAACCTGGTGCTGGTCTTCGAGGACTCCATCGCCGCACTGCCCAGGCTGGAATACGTGCCCGACACCGTCCCCGTCGCGCTCAACCAGGCGGTGACGCTTCCCGGCTACTTCCTCCAGATGCCGACGATGAAAATCGCCGCCCACCGGTATCCGACCAATTTCGGTGACCTCGGAGCCCCGTCGCAACAGGACTACTCGCGGATCATCATCACGCTTCCGGCCAAGCGCGACGTGCTGCCCTACCTGTTCAAGATCGTGCTGCCGATCCTCATCGTCGTCCTGATCACCTCGTTGATCTACCTGCTGCCGGCCCGCCTCGAGGAGGCCCGCGCCGGTATCGGGATCACCGCGATGCTGACCATCGTCGCGCTGCAGTGGACCACCGACAACACCCTGCCGTCGGTGGACTACCTGATGATGGTCGACCTGATCTACATCCTGTCGCTGTTCTACGTGTTCGTCGCGATGGGCTACACCGTGGTGGCCAGCCGGCGGCACGCCCACGAGGCCGAGGAGGCCTACACCAAGTCCATCGACCGCAAATTCGGGGTGGTGACCCTCAGCGTCTACGTCGTCGTGATCGTGTTGGCGATGATCCTCTACCGCATGCACCACCACTTCGACCCGCTGCTGCAGTAGCCCGAACCGCCGAGCGGCCGCGGCGCGTCCGCCCGGACAGCCGGTCAGGCAGTATGTACCGGGTGTCCGGATCGTTGCTGGCCCCGCTGGAGTCGCTGCGCGACGCCCTCGGGCAGGTGCGCATACCGCTGCGGGTACCGGGGGCGGAGGCCGCCCGGACGGCCGCGGTCGGCTTCACCAACCAGCTCGACGACTACATCCTGCCGCGGCTGCGCGACGCCGGCGCGCCGCTGCTGGCCGTTGTCGGCGGTTCCACCGGAAGCGGCAAGTCCACCCTGGTCAACCGGCTGGTCGGCAGGCCGGTGACGACCCCCGGGGTGCTGCGCCCGACCACCCGCCACCCCGTGCTGGCGCACAACCCGGCCGACTCCGGGTGGTTCGCCTCCGACCACATCCTGCCCCGGTTGCCGCGCATCACCGGCGGGACCGCGCTGGGCGGCACCGACGACGTGTTCGGGCTGCGGCTGGTCGCCGTCGAAGAGGTCCCGGCCGGGCTGGGCCTGCTCGACGCCCCCGATCTGGACTCGGTGTCCCAGGCCAACCGCGAGATGGCGGGCATGCTGATGGCGGCCGCCGACCTGTGGTTCTTCGTCACCACGGCCTCCCGCTACGCCGATGCGGTGCCGTGGGCGGCGCTGCGGGCGGCCGTCGACCGCAACGCCGCGGTGGTGATCGTGCTCAACCGGGTGCCCGCCGAGGCCATGGTCGAGGTGACCGCCCACGTCCGGCAGATGCTGGCCGCCGAACGGCTGGGCGACGCCCCGCTGTTCGTCATCCCCGAGTCGCCGTTGGCCGAGGGCATGATCCCGGCCGACCGGACCGCCGAGATGCAGGCCTGGCTGAGCAGCCTCGTCGCCGACACCGCGGTGCGCGCCGCGGTCGCCCGCCGCACCGTCGACGGCGCCGTCGGGCACATCGTGTCCGACATACCGGTCATCACCGATGCCGTTGTGCAACAACTCAATACCGCCGGCCGGCTGCGCGCCGCGGTGGACGACTCCTACGCCCGCGCGGTCGAGATCCTGTCCTCCGCCGCCGCGGACGGCTCGCTGATGCGTGGTGAGGTGCTGGCCCGGTGGCAGGAGTTCGTCGGCACCGGGCAGATGCTCAAGCGCCTGGAGGAGGGCGTCGGCCGGCTGCGCGACCGCATCGGCGCCGCGGTCCGCGGCACCCCCACTCCGCCGGAGAAAGTCAGCGAGGCAATCGAATCCGGGCTCGCCAGTCTCCTGGTCGACGCCGGCGACGACGCGGCGCGCCGGGCCGACCGGGCCTGGCGCGACGACGAGGCCGGACGGGCACTGCTGGGCGGAGCGGACCTGGCCCGCGCCTCGGCCGACCTTCCCGACCGGGCCGCCGCACTGGTGCGGGCCTGGCAGGACGACCTGCTGGAGATGATCAGAACCGAGGGTGCCGACAAACGGCAGACCGCGAGGGCGATGGCCTACGGTGTCAACGCCGTCGCACTGGCGCTTATGGTGGCCGTGTTCTCCACGACCGGCGGCCTCACCGGCGCCGAGATCGGAATCGCCGGAGCGTCAACGGTTCTGGCCCAGAAACTGCTCGAGGCGGTCTTCGGCGAGGACGGGGTGCGCCGGATGTCGAAGAAGGCGATGGACAAACTCAACGACCGCGTCGCCGTGTTGATGGACGAGGAGAAGTCCAGGTTCCTGACCCGCTTGGACGCCCTGGAACTCGATCCGGAACTGCCCGCCCGGCTGCAGACCGCGACCCGGCAGATCCAGCAGGCCCGCGACGCGCAGGATGCCGAGGCGGCGCTGCCCGCCGGCCCGCCGGCGCCGGGTGAGCCGGGCGCCGCGCGGCGAAACTGGCGTGAGACGTTGCGGGACTGGTGGAACGGCTGATGATGAAGGACCTGCTGGCGCGGCTGAACCCGCTGCGCGCCGAGCAGCCGCCGCAGGTCGACGGTGCGGCCCTGGACCGCAGGCTGGCCGGCCTGGCCGAGGCGGCCGACCTCGGCGAGGGCCGGCTGCCGCCGGCGGCGGTGGCCCAGGCCCGGGCGGTGGCCGACCGGGCCGGCGCCCGCCGCGGGCTGTCCGGGGAGCTGACGGTGGTGGCCTTCGCCGGGTCCACCGGGGCGGGCAAGAGCACGCTGTTCAACTCGATCGTGGGCGAGGACGTCGCCGGGGTCGGCGTCCTTCGGCCCACCACCTCCGAGCCGCTGGCCGCGATCTGGCAGGAGACCCCGGAGACCGTCGCGCTGCTGGAGTGGCTGGGAGTCACCCGCTGGCACGTCGCCTCAGGAGGGGCGGCGGCGCTGTCCGACCTGGTGCTGATCGACCTGCCCGACCACGACTCCACCCAGACCGCCCACCGGGCCCACGTCGACCACTTCGTCGACCGGGTGGATCTGATGGTGTGGGTGCTCGACCCGCAGAAGTACGCCGACGCCCTGGTACACGAGCAGTACCTGCGCCGGTTCTCCCGGCACGACGACGTCACCGTCGTGGTGCTCAACCAGGTCGACCGGCTCGCGGTCGCCGACGCCGACGCCTGCCTGTCGCACCTGCGGCGGCTGGTGGCCGAGGACGGCCTGTCCGACGCCGTGGTGCTGGGCACCTCCACCCGCAGCGGCGAGGGTCTGGAGGGCCTGGCCGAACGGATCCTGTCCGCGGTTGCGGGCCGGCGCACCGCGCTGGCCCGGCTGGCCGCCGACGTCGCGACGGCCGCCGACACCATGGTGCGCGCCGCCGAGGACCCGGGCGGCCCGGTCGCCGGCGCCGGCCCGCGGGACCTGGATCGGCTCACCGACACCCTGACCGAGGCGGCCGGCGCGCCGGTGATCGCGGCGGCGATCGAGAAGTCCAGTCAGCGCAAGGCGGTGCAGGCGGTGGGCTGGCCGCCGCTGAAATGGGTTGCGCGCCTTCGCAAGGACCCGGTCGCCCAGTTGCGCCTGGAGCGCCCCGGTGTCGACCCCCGCCTGGTGCGCTCGTCGCTGCCCTCCAACGACCCGGTCGCCAGGGCGCGGGCCAACACCGCGGTGGTGGACTACGCCGACCGGGCCAGCGCCGGCGCACCGCAGGCGTGGGTGCACAGCACCCGGGCGGTGGCCGACCGGGCCGGCCGGACCCTGACCGACCGGCTGGACCAGGCCGTCACCCGCGCCCCGCTGGTGCCGCCGCGCAACCCGCGCTGGTGGAGCCTGTTCGGGGCGCTGCAGTGGGTGCTGTTCGCCGTCGCGGTGGCCGGCGGGCTGTGGCTGCTGGGTCTTGCGGCGCTGGCCTACTTCCAGTTCCACGTCGCCCAGGCGCCGACCGTCGAGGGCTTTCCGATCCCCACGCTGCTGCTCATCGTCGGCGCGCTCGGCGGCGTGGTGCTGGCCGCGGTGGGCCGGGTGCTGGCCCGGACCAGCGCCCGGCGCGCCGCCCGCGCCGCCCGCGCGGCGCTTCGGGCCGAAGTCGCCGTGGTCGCCGAGGCGGACATCGCCGAGCCGGTGGCCGCCGAACTGGCCACCCTCGAGCGCTTCCGCTCCGCGCTGAGCGCCGCCCGGGGCGGCTGACCGGCCGCCGATCACGCCGATATGCCGATCCGTTTCGCGGCCCGCCGGCCGGCCCACTATTTTCAGTGGGTGATCTCCTCCGCTGTTCGCGCCCTCGCGCGGTCGATCCTGCCCCTGCTCACGGTCACCGGCGTCGCCGCCGGGGCGCTGACCGGCCCCGCCCCGGCGGTGCGGCTGGCCGACGAGTCCAATCCGCTGGCCGGCCGGCCGTTCTACGTCGACCCGATCTCCGGCGCCATGGCGGCCGCCAAGTCCAGTCCGGCGCTGACCGCGCTGGCCAACACCCCGACCGCGTACTGGCTCGACGAGGCCTTCCCCTCGCCCAGCGGAACGGTGGCCCGCTACGCCGGCGCCGCCCAAGCCGCCGGGGCCACCCCGGTCTTCGCGCTGTATGCGATCCCGCACCGGGACTGCGGCAGCTTCGCCGCGGGCGGTTTCGCCACCGCCGCGGGCTACCGGCAGTGGATCGACGCGGTGGCCGCGGGCCTGGGCTCGATGCCGGCCGCGATCATCCTCGAACCCGACGCGATCGCGATGGCCGACTGCCTGTCGCCGGATCAGCAGCAGGAGCGCTTCGGGCTGCTCAGCTACGCGGTCGACGCCCTGACCCGCGACCCGGCCGCTGCGGTGTACATCGACGGCGGGCACTCGCGCTGGTTGAGCGCCGATGTGCTGGCCGCCCGGCTCAACCAGGTCGGCGTGGCGCGCGCCCGCGGGTTCAGCCTCAACACCGCGAACTTCTACACCACCGACGAGGAGATCGGCTTCGGCGAGGCGGTCTCCGGGCTCACCGGCGGCGCGCACTACGTGATCGACACCTCCCGCAACGGCGCGGGCCCGGCGGAGGGCACCCCGCTGGACTGGTGCAATCCCTCCGGCCGGGCGCTCGGCGTGGCGCCGACGACGGCCACCGCGGGCGAGCACGCAGACGCCTACCTGTGGGTCAAGCGCCCCGGGGAGTCCGACGGTTCGTGCGGGCGGGGCGAACCCCCGGCCGGACGGTTCGTCAGCCAGTACGCCCTGGAACTGGCCGGCAACGCCGGCGGTTAGCGGCCGCTACAGGTCGAAAACCTGCAACGGCCGGGGAACCGTTGCCGCCCAGCCGAACTCGTGGTCCAGGCGGGTGCGCAGGGTGTCGGCGGGCTGGGGTTCCCCGTGCACCACGAACACCTGCTTGGGCGCGGTGGTGAACCCCGAGGCCCACCTGATCAGTTCGTCGGCGTCGGCGTGCGCGGAGAGCATCCCCAGGTTGGCCACGTGTGCGTTGATCGGGATCCACTCCCCGTAGACTCGGACCTCGCGCTGGCCCGCGGCGATGGCCGCCCCCCGGGTGCCCGGCACCTGGTAGCCGGTCAGCATGATGGTGTTGCGCGGATCGGGCGCAAAAGCCTTGAGGTGGTGCAGGATTCGGCCACCGGTGGCCATGCCGCTGGCCGAGATGATGATCTTGGGTTCCCGGCTCGCCGAGATCTGCTTGGACTGCTCGGGGTCGCGGGCGTAGCCGGCCATCGCGCACATGCCCTCGTAGACCTCCGGTGTGAGCCGGTGATCGCGCTGGTGGGTGCGCAGCAGTTCGCTGGCGTTGATCGCCATCGGGCTGTCCAGGTAGACCGGGATGTCGGGCAGCCGCCCGGCCGAACGCAACTGCCACAGGTAGTACAGCAGGGTCTGGGCCCGGCCCACCGCGAATGCCGGGATCACCACGGTGCCGCCGCGCGCCACCGTCGCGTCGATCACCCCGGCCAGCGCCGCGGCCGGGTCGGTGCGCTCGTGCAGCCGGTCGCCGTAGGTCGACTCCATGATCAGGTAGTCCGCGGCCGGCACCGGATCCGGGTCGAACATGATCGGGTCGTCGTAGCGGCCGAGGTCGCCGGTGAACACGACGCGCCGGCCATGCCAGAGCACGTCGACGGTGGCAGCCCCGAGACTGTGGCCGGCCCGGCGCAGCGTCACCGCCGGCCCGCCGCCGGGCAACTCGAACTCGGCGCCGAACGGCCGGGTGCTGAACAAACTCAGCGCGCGTTCGGTGTCCGCGCTGTCGTAGAGCGGCAGCGCCGGGTGGTGCTTGGAGGCCTTGTGCCTGTTGAGGAACGCCGCGTCGCGCTCCTGCAGGTAGGCGCTGTCGCGCAGGATGATGTCGGCGACGGCGGCGGTGGCCTCGGAGCAGACGATCGGACCGGTGAACCCGTTGCGCACCAGCCGCGGCAGGTAGCCGCAGTGATCCAGGTGGGCGTGGCTCAGGACCACCGCGTCGATGCCGGCCGGCTCCACCGCCAGCGGCGCCCAGTTCAGCTCGCGGAGGTTCTTGACGCCCTGAAACAGCCCGCAGTCCAGCAGAATTCGCTTGCCGGCGGCCTCCAGCAGATGTTTGGAGCCGGTGACGGTGCTGGCAGCGCCCAGGCTGCGGAAGCTCAGACCGATCTGTTGCCCGCCACTGCTCATACCTCCAGTGTCCCAGAGGTGGGAGGATCGCTGTCATGCCCCGCAACGGCGTCGTCTCGCACTGGTTCGACCGGCTTCCGGACCCTCGCCCGGCGCTGCCCGGCGACCGGGACGCCGACGTGTGCGTCGTCGGGGCCGGCTACACCGGGCTGTGGACGGCCTACTACCTCAAACAGGCCGACCCGTCGCTGCGAATCACGCTGCTGGAGGCCCGATTTGCCGGATTCGGGGCCTCCGGCCGCAACGGCGGCTGGCTGTCCGGACTGCCCCCCGGCCACCGCGGGGTGCTGGCCGGGCGGCACGGCCGCGACGGTGTGATCGCCTGGCAACGGATGCTCAACTCTTCCGTCGACGAGGTCATCGCGGTGGCCGCACGGGAGGGCATCGACGCCGACATCGTCAAGGGCGGCAACCTCGAGGTGGCCCGCAACCCGGCGCAGGCGGTGCGGTTGCGCGCCGGGGTCGACGAGGACCGAGGCTGGGGCGTCGACGACGTCGAGATCCTCACCGCGGCGGAAACCGAGGCCCGCGTGCGGGTGGACTCCGCCGTGCTCGGCGCGTTCAATCCGCACTGCGCGCGGGTGCAACCGGCCAAACTCGCCCGCGGACTGGCCGACGTCGTCGAGCGACTCGGTGTGACGCTGTACGAGCAGACCCCGGTCACCCGCATCGACGCGGGCAGGGCGGTGACCGATATGGGGACGGTGCGGGCCCCGGTGGTGTTGCGCGCCACCGAGGGCTTCACCGCGCGGATCTCCGGTCTGCGCCGCCGGTGGCTGCCGATGAACAGTGCCATGATCGCCACCGAGCCGCTGTCGCAACGGATTTGGGACTCCGTCGGCTGGCAGGGCTGCGAGACGCTCGGCGACCTCGCGCACGGATTCTTCTACGCCCAGCGCACCGCCGAAGGCCGCATCGCGCTCGGCGGGCGCGCGGTGCCCTACCGCTACGCCTCGCGCATCGACCGGGACGGCGCCGTCGGGCAGGACACCGTCGACCACCTCACCGCCGTGCTCAACACCGCACTGCCGCAGACCCGCGGGGTGCCGATCGCCCACGCCTGGTGCGGTGTGCTGGCCGTGCCGCGGGACTGGTCGGCGGGCATCGGATTCGACCCGGCGACCGGCCTCGGGGAGGCCGGCGGCTACGTCGGCCACGGGGTGACCGCGTCCAACCTCGCCGGGCGCACACTGGCCGATCTGGTCCTCAAGCGCTGCACCGTCCTAACCGCTCTGCCGTGGGTGGACCACCGCAGCCGGGCGTGGGAACCCGAACCGCTGCGCTGGCTCGGCGTGCGGGGGCTCTACACCGCCTACAGACTCGCCGACCGGCACGAGTCCGGGGGCCGCGCGAGCACCTCGCCGATCGCGGTGCTGGCCGACCGGATCACCGGACGCCCCTAGCGGTTTCATGCATACCCGCACCCTGAGGTTCCCCGGCCCGGCCAGTCCCGGGTACACCCTCGCACCGCACCGCCGCGGTCCGGGCGACCCGTGCTTTCAGATCGTCGACGGCGCGACCTGGCGCACCAGCCTGCAAACGAGCGGCCCGGTCAGTGCCCGCATGGCCCGAACCGCACCCGACACCGTCGAGTGCCGGGCCTGGGGCGAGGGCGCGGCGGAGTTCGTCGAGAACCTGCCCGCACTGCTGGGCGCCGACGACGACACGTCGGACTTCCGGCCCGCTCATCCGACCGTCGCGCTGGCGCACCGGCGGGTGCCGCATCTGCGGATCGGCCGGACCGGCCGGGTGCTGGAGGCACTGATTCCCGCCGTGCTCGAACAGCGCGTCCAGGGCGTGGAGGCGTTCCGGTCCTGGCGGCTGCTGGTGAACAGGTACGGCACACCCGCGCCCGGACCCGCCCCGGCGGCCATGCGGGTGCCCCCGCCGGCGTCAGCCTGGCGGAGCATCCCGTCCTGGGAGTACCACCGCGCCAACGTCGACCCCGGCCGGATGCGCACCCTGGTCGGCTGCGCCGCCCGGGCCGACGCCCTGGAACGGTTGGCCGCCCGCCCGCCCGCCGAGGCCCGCGCGGCCATGATGTCGCTGCCCGGTGTCGGGGTGTGGACGGCCGCCGAGACCGCCCAGCGCGCCCTCGGCGACGCCGATGCGCTGTCGGTCGGCGACTACCACCTGGCCGGCATGATCGGCTGGACGCTGCTCGGGCACGCGATCGACGACGCGGCCATGGAGGAACTGCTCGAACCCCAGCGGCCGCACCGGTACCGGGCGGTGCGGCTGCTGGAGGTCAGCCGGCTCGCCTACTCACCCCGCCGGGGCCCGCGGCTGGCGCGGCAGCGCATCAGCGGGCTGTGACCCGCCTCAGTCCAGCGCGGCGTCGCGCACCGGGCGGGCGGCCAGTTCCTCCTGGCGCGGGAACAGCACCGGGTACAGCGCGCCGGCCAGCGCCGCGCCGACCAGCGGGGCCAGCCAGAAGATCCACAGCTGGCCGGGCGCCCCGGCGCCGTTGAAGAAGGCGACCCCGGTCGAGCGGGCCGGGTTGACCGAGGTGTTGGAGATCGGGATCGAGATCAGGTGGATCAGCGTGAGTGCCAGGCCGATGGACAGCCCGGCGAAGCCCTTCGGCGCGCGGTCGTCGGTGGACCCCAGGATCACCATCAGGAAGATGAAGGTGAGCAGCACCTCGGTGATCAGCACGGCCATCATCGAGTACCCGTGCGGCGAGTTCACCCCGTAGCCGTTGGCCGCCATGTGGCCGCTGGCGTTGAACTTCGCCCGGCCGTTGGCGATGGTCAGTATCGCGAAGCCGCCGGCCAGCCCGCCGAGGATCTGGACCAGCCAGTAGCCGGGCACCGCGGCCCACTCCACCCGTTTGGCGATGGCCGCGCCGAGGGTGACCGCCGGGTTGAAGTGCCCGCCGGAGATGGTGCCGAAGGCGTACACGCCGGTCAGCACGGTCAGGCCGAACGCCAGTGCGACGCCCAGGTAGCCGATGCCGACGGAATTGTCACCGGCCGGGTTGGCCGCGAAAACGGCCGCGCCGCATCCGCCGAAGACCAGCCAGAACGTGCCGATGAACTCCGCCGTCAGCCGGTGGGTCATGGTGGGTGCGGTCATCCGGGGTCCTTTCGTCCGGAAAACAAACGATTCGTCAGAAGCCTCCCACCTACGGCCGCGGTTCGGTCGGGATTAGCGCGGAACGCTCCCCGCCGGCGCCGCCAGCGAGTTAGGATTGCCTAAGTTGGCGTGTCAGGCCCTGCTTGCCTATCGTTTTGTTACCTGTTGGCACCGCGGTGCCGGCAGTCGGACAAGGGTCGCCGTTCACCGACGCACGGACGAACCCGGACGGGGCGCGGCGCGCCATCCACAGCCAGGGGCGAGCCGCTTCGCGGACATGTGAAGGGTCAGGTGCGTATGCCCACCAGTGTCGGGCTCTACAACCCGCTGTACGA
>NZ_JBJTJF010000166.1:0-8144 GCF_046095365.1 Mycobacterium sp. | reverse complement strand
CCGGCCGGTCCGCGGTCGTCGGAGGCGGCCACCATCATGGCGGCGGCGTCGCGGTCCAGACCCATCTTGAGTTTGTCCTCGACGGCGTTGATTGCGACGGCGTCCATGAACTCCAGCATCGAGGGCCGGATCGTGCCGGTGATCTCGACCACCGACCCCGCCGCGGCCTCCACCGAGTCGAAGGTGGCGACGACTGTCGCGGTGGTGTGCTGCGGCGGCAGCAGCCGCAGTGTCGCCTCGGTGACCACCCCGAGGGTGCCCTCGCTGCCGACGAACAGCTTGGTCAGGCTCAGCCCGGCGACGTCCTTGAGGCGGGGGCCGCCCAGACGCACCGCCGTGCCGTCGGCCAGCACGACCTGCAGTCCGAGCACGTAGTCGGTGGTGACGCCGTACTTCACACAGCACAACCCGCCGGCGTTGGTGGCGACGTTGCCGCCGATGCTGCAGATCTCATAGGACGACGGGTCCGGCGGGTACCACAGCCCGTACTCGGCGACGGCCTTCTTCACCTCGGCGTTGAGCAGGCCCGGCTGCACGACGGCGGTGCGGGTCACCGGGTCGACGGTGATCTCCCGCATCTTCTCCGTCGACAGCACGATTCCGCCGTCGACGGCCGTCGCCCCGCCGGACAGACCGGTGCCCATCCCGCGCGTGACGACCGGCACGCGGTGCGCCGAGGCCCAGCGCAGAATCGCCTGCACCTCTTCGGTTCTCGTCGGCCGCACGACGGCCAGCGGGGTGCCGGCGGCGGGGTCCGCCGCCCGGTCGTGGCGATAGGAGCCCAGGATGTCGGGGTCGGTGACGAGCACGCCCTCGCCGAGTTCGGCGGCCAGCTCGGCCAGATCCGTCATTCGGCCAGTCTAGGAGCCGGTGGCGGGCGCCCCGTCCAACTCCCGCAGCGCCGGCAGCCAGGGGCACACCAGGGCGACCACCAGGATCGGCGCGGCCAGCGCCACGAACGCCACCCGCAGCCCGAAGGCGTCGATCAGCGGGCCGGCCAGCATGAAACCCACCGGCCCCGAGGCGTAGGCCATCGACGTCATCACCCCGACCACCCGGCCGCGCAGGCTCTCCGGGGTCAGGGTCAGCATGACCGAGTTGTAGATCGGCCCGATCGGTCCGTACACCAGGCCGATGACGGCGGCCAGCACGAGGATCACCGGCAGCGGCGGCAGCATCGCGATCACCAGGATCGCCACCCCGTAGGTGAGCACCGCGGTCAGCACGGTCGCCCGCCTGCTCACCACCCGGGACAGCACCGACCAGCTCAGTGCGCCGACCAGCCCGCCGATCGACAGCGCCATCAGCACCCAGCCCAGTTGTGCCGGTTCGTTGCGGTCGGAGAAGTACTTCGGGAACAGCACGCTCTCCATCGGCAGATACAGCCCGATCAGCGCGAGGTCGATCAGGCCCAGGGTGCGCAGCACCCGGTTGTTCCAGACGAACCGCAGACCCTCCATCACCCCGGTCAGCACGCTCTCCGGCCGCTGCTCCGGGTCGGGCTGGTCCGCCCCCTCCAGCCTCAGCACGGCCATCGTCAGAATCGAGCAGCCGAACGCCGCGGCGGTGACCCACATGGTGTTCACGCCGCCGACGGTGGCGATCAGCACTCCGCCGATACCGGGACCGGTCAGGTAGCCCAGGTTGAAGCCAGCTTCGTAGAGGCTGTTGGTCTGGTCGATCGACCAGCCCGCGCGCTGTGCCGCTTCGGGCAGCATGGACCGTCGCGCCGTGAGTCCGGCCGGGTCGAAGAACGCGCCGAAGGCCGCCAGCGCGGAGAGCACGACGATGTTGAGTGCGTCCGCACCGACGGTGTGGGCCAGGATCGGAATGGCCGCCAGCGAGACCGCCGACATGGCGTCGGCGAGCATGGCGACCCGGCGCCGGCCGAGCAGATCGACTGCGCTGCCGGATATCAGGGTGGCCAGCAGCAGGGGCAGCGTCGCCGCCCCGGCCACCACCGACGCGTCGGTCGCGCTGCCGGTGCGCTGCAGCACGAGCCAGGGAAAGGCGACCATCGAGATGCCGTTGGCGGCCGCGGCCAGGAACGCTGAGGTGAGAATCAGCAGCGCCGGCCCGCGGGAGGTGGTCATTGCAGGCAGCATAGATTCGTGACGCTGCGACCCCACCCCCGAACCGGCCGGGAGTTCGACTCACCGGTCCCCCCGGGCACCGGCTGGCCGGGTGATGCCGCCGTCGCGGCCACGCCCGTCGCCCGCGACGCGGCCGAGGTCGCCCGGCTGGCCGCCGCCGCGGCGGACCTGCCGGCTCTCGGCGCCGAGGTCAGCGTATGCCGCGCCTGCCCGCGACTGGTGGCCTGGCGGGAGGAGACCGCCATGGTCAAGCGCCGGTCCTTCGCCGAGCAACCGTACTGGGGTCGGCCGGTCCCCGGCTGGGGCGCGGCCCGGCCCCGCATCCTGGTGCTCGGTCTGGCCCCGGCCGCGCACGGCGGCAACCGCACCGGCCGGGTGTTCACCGGCGACCGGTCCGGCGACCAGCTGTTCGCCGCACTGCACCGGGCTGGTCTGGTGAACTCGCCGATCAGCGTCGACGCCGGAGACGGGTTGGCCGGCAAGCACATTCGGGTGATCGCCGCGGTGCGCTGCGCGCCGCCGGGCAACGCTCCGACGCCCGGGGAACGGTCGGCCTGCGAGCCGTGGCTCAACGCCGAGTGGCGGCTGATCGCACCCTCGGTTCGGGTGGTCGTCGCGCTGGGCGGGTTCGCCTGGAAGGCCGCGCTGCGACTGCTCGACGGTGAATTCGCAGGGGCCAAGCCGAAGTTCGGGCACGGTGCGGTGGCGGATGCGGCCTCGGGGGTGCGGCTGTTGGGCTGTTACCACCCCAGCCAGCAGAACATGTTCACCGGACGGCTCACGCCGGCGATGCTCGACGAGGTCTTCGCGGCCGCCGCGGTGCGGGCCGGGCTGCGCCGGTGAGGCGGGTGGCCGCTGTTACTGAGGTGTCAACCGCACAACCGGAATGGGACGTCTGGTGCGCTGCTGGTAGCCCGAGTAGCGATCGGCGTTGTTGGCGTTGACGATTCGCCACAGCCGGTCGTAGTCCGGATCGCCGGGCAGCACCGGGGCCGCTGCTGCGGTGAAACTGCGGCGGCCCACCTGGACCCGGACCTCCGGGCGGGCCTTGAGGTTGTGGTACCAGCCGGGCGCGCGGTCACCGCCGCCATTTGAGGCCACCACCAGGTAGTCCGAACCGTCGCGGGCGTAGGACAACGTATTGGTTCGCGCCAGGCCGGTCCTGGCGCCGACGGTGTGCAGCAGCAGGCTGTTCGGCGCGCCCGGGATCCGGTGCCCGACCAAGCCGTTGGTCCGCTGGTACACGGCGTCGTGAACGCGCACGAATGCAGACAGCGCCTTGTCGGCCAGCGTGCTCACGGTAGCGCCGCCACTGCCTCCCGCAGGATCCGCCCGGTGGTCTCCCGGTCGGGATCGCGGCGCAGCAACATCCCCCTCACGAACGACACCCGGTCGCCGTCCCGGCGCGGGATCACATGCAGATGGATGTGGAACACCGACTGGAACGCCGATTTGCCGTCGTTGATCGCGACGTTGTTCCCGGTCGCCGCCAGCCCGGAGGCCCGGGTGGCCCGGGCGATGCGCTGACCGACGGCCAGCATCGCGGCCAGCGCGGGCGCCGGGGTGTCGGTGAGGTCCACGCTGTGCTCCTTGGGGATCACCAGGGTGTGGCCGCGGGTGAACGGGCGGATGTCGAGAAAGCCGAGGACCGTGTCGTCCTCGTAGACCCGCACGGCCGGAGCGGTCCCGGCGACGATCTGACAGAACACACAGGACATCGGACCACCGTAGCGGTCGGGTCCCGCGGCCAGCGGCTACTGTGCGGTGAGTGGACGCCACCGACCTCGCCTTCGCCGGCGCCGCCGAGCAGGCCCGCATGCTCGCCGCCGGCGCGATCACCGCACCTGCCCTGGTTGAGCGCTATCTCGAGCGCATCGCCCGGTTCGACCGTGAACTGCGCAGCTACCGCGTGGTGATGGCCGACAGTGCCCGCCGGGAGGCCGCCGCGGCCCAGGAACGGCTGGACGCCGGCGAGCGGCTGCCGCTGCTGGGCGTCCCGATCGCGGTCAAGGACGACGTCGACGTCGCCGGCGAGTTCACCTGCTTCGGCAGCAGCGCCTACGACCTGGCCGCAACCCGCGACGGCGAGGTGGTGCGCCGGCTTCGCGAGGCCGGTGCGGTGATCCTGGGCAAGACCGCGGTCCCGGAGATGATGCTGTGGCCCTTCACCGAGACCGTCGCCTTCGGGGCCACCCACAACCCGTGGGACCTGGCCGTCACCCCGGGCGGCAGCAGCGGGGGCAGCGGCGCGGCGGTGGCGGCCGGTCTGGCGCCGCTGGCGCTGGGTTCCGACGGGGCCGGCTCGATCCGCATCCCGGCCACCTGGTGCGGTCTGTTCGGCCTCAAGCCGCAACGCGGCCGGGTGCCGATCGGCCCGCACGAGGACGCCTGGTGCGGTCTGAGCGTCAACGGCCCGATGGCCCGCACCGTCGAGGACGCCGCGCTGTTCCTCGACGTCACTCACACCGGCAAGGCCCCGCGCGGCGGATTCGTCAAAGCCGCGGCCAGGAAACCCGGCAAGCTGCGAATCGCGTTGAGCGCCAAGGTTCCCCCGATGGTTGTGGCCCGGATCGGGCATGCGCAGCAGCGGGTGCTCGACGGCGTGGAGTCGCTGCTGCGGGACTTGGGCCACGAGGTGTTCTGGCGTGACCCCGACTATCCGGTCTGGGCGACCTACGGTCATGTGCTGCCCCGGATGTGGCGCGGGGTGTACGAGGACGTGCAGAAACTGCCGCACCCGGAGCGCCTCGAGCCGCGCACCCGGGCGATCGCCCGGCTCGGCGGACTGATCTCCGAGCGTCAGATCGCCCGGGTGCGGGCCGCCGAGCCGGCGCTGGCCGCCCGGGTCCAGTCCATCTTCGACGACTTCGACGTGCTGATCACCCCCGGCACCGCCGCCGGCCCGTCGCGCATCGGGCAGTACCAGCATCGCGGCGGCGTCGGCACGCTGGCGTTGGTGGCGTCGCGGGTCCCGTTCAACGCGATCTTCAACGCCACCGGCCAGCCGGCCGCCGTGGTGCCCTGGTTCCTGCAGGGCGAAAACCTGCCGCTCTCTGTGCAACTCGTCGGCCGGCCGTCCGACGAGGCCACCTTGCTGTCGTTGAGCAGCCAGATCGAGGCGGCCCGGCCGTGGGCGGACCGGCGGCCCGCGGTGTCGTGAGCCACGACATCGAGTCGACCGGACTCCTGGACGGGCTGACCGGCGAGAGCCGGTCCGAACGTGCCGAGTTGATCGGCTGGCTGCTGGATCAGGGCATCGCCGTCGAGGAGATCCGGCAGTCCTTCGCGCCGATGCTGCTGGCGGCCCGGCGCGCTCTCGGCGACGACGGTTCCTACGTATCGGCGCGTCAGATCAGCGAGCGGGTCGGCCTGGACCTCGACCTGCTGATCCGCTTCCAGCGGGCCGCCGGCCTGCCCCAGGTCGAGGATCCCGACGAACCCGCCTTCATGCGCTCCGACGGTGACACCGCGCGCCACGTCAAGCACTTCATCGATCTGGGGATCGACCCCGACCGCATGCTCACGGTGGTCCGGGTTCTCGCCGACGGGCTGTCGAACGCCGCCGAGGAGATGCGCGCCGCGGCCCTCGGCGCGGTCCTGCGTCCCGGGGTCAGCGAACTCCAGATCGCGCAGGCCTCGCAGGCGCTCGGAGGGCTGGCGGCACCGCTGCTCGGCCCGATGATCGAGGACATGCTGCTGCTTCAGTTGCGCCACGCGGTTCAGACCGAGGCGGTCAGCGCCGGCGAACGTGCCCAGGGGATTCCGCTGCCGGGCGCGCGCATGGTCGCCGCGGCGTTCGCCGACCTGGTCGGGTTCACCCGACTCGGCGAGGACCTGCCGCCCGCGGATCTTGAGCGGCTGGCCGACCGGCTGGGGGCGTTGGCCCGCGAGGTGGCCCAGCCGCCGGTCCGGTTCATCAAGACCATCGGCGATGCCGTCATGTTCGTGTCCACCGACGCCGCCGCGCTGCTTGACGCAACCCTGACGCTGCTGGAATCCGCGGCGGCCGACGAAGCGCTGCCTCGGCTCCGGGTCGGAATCGGCTACGGCGCCGCGGTCAGCCGGGCCGGCGACTGGTTCGGAAGCCCGGTGAACCTGGCCAGCCGGGTCACAGCCGCGGCGCGCCCGGGGGCGGTCCTGGTGTCGGAGTCGGCTCGCGAACAGATAGGCGAGGACGAGCGTTTCCGATGGTCGTTCGCGGGTGTCAAGACGTTGAAGAACATCAGCGCCGGAGTCCGGCTCTACCGGGCCCGCCGGGCCGGGTCCGCCGTGGGCGCGTGAGCCTCAGCGCTTGCGCAGCAGGGCCATCCCGCCGGCGACCAGCGCCGCGACCAGCAACACCAGCGCCCAACCGGGGCCGACCAGCCACCACACCACCCCGGCCGCGATGAGCACCGGTGACGCCGCGAACAGGGCCATCGCCGGGTGCTGACGGACGACGTCGCGCGCGGCCCGCGCGCGCTGGGGGTCGAGCTCTTTTCCTGCCATCGGCTCATTATCCAGCCGGGGCGCGCCGGGGTTGACGACTTCGCCAACCGGCCCGCTTTCACTCGCAGCGAAAAGCCCGGCACGAGTGCTGTAAGAGCGTAATTATGTAATGCATGAAGCAAAACATGCACTCACGCCGTCCCGGCCGGCCCGGCGGCTGGCAGCAGGCCGACCAGCCCGACGCCGGGGACGCCGCCGAATGGTTCGCCGGCCGGCTGCCGCAGGACTGGTTCGGCGGCGATCCCACCGTGATCGTCGACCGGGAGGAGATCACCGTCATCGGACGGCTGCCGTCCGGAGAGGACGAAACCCCGGCCCGCGCCGCCGGCCGGGCCTCCCGGTTCCGCGAGGACACCCGCGGCGAGCGGATGCGCATCGCCGACGAGGCGCAGGACAGGTACGCCCGCAAGGTGTCCTGGGGCGTCGAGGTGGGCGGGGCTGAGGCGCCGCAGCGCATCCTGTTCACCCACATCGCGGTGCCGGTGATGACCCGGCTCCGCCAACCCGAGCGTCAGGTGCTCGACACCCTGGTCGACGCGGGTGTCGCCCGGTCGCGCTCGGACGCGCTGGCCTGGTGCGTGCGGCTGGTCGGCGAACACGCCGAGGAGTGGCTGGGCAAGCTGCGTGAGGCGATGGCCGAGGTCGACGACCTGCGCGCCCAGGGGCCCGGGCTCTAACCCCAGGCTCGAGGCGAACCCACGCTAGACGCCGGCCTGCCGCGCCATCTCCCAGTACGCGCCCCTGCGCGCCATCAGCCCCGCGTGCGTGCCCTGTTCAACGATCCTGCCGTGGTCGATGACCACGATCAGGTCGGCGTCGCGAATCGTCGAAAGCCGGTGGGCGATGATGAAACTCGTTCGTCCCCTGCGCAGTTCGACCATCGCCTGCTGAACCAGGAGTTCGGTGCGGGTGTCCACCGAACTGGTCGCCTCGTCCAGGATCAGGATCTGCGGGCGGGCCAGGAAGGCCCGAGCGATGGTGATCAACTGCTTCTCGCCCGCGCTGATGCTCCCCGCGTCGTCGCTGACCCGGGTCGCATAGCCGTCGGGCAGGGACCGGACGAACCGGTCCACACGGGCTGCCCGCGCGGCGGCGACGATCTCGTCCTCGCTCGCACCGGGCCTGCCGTAGGCGATGTTCTCGGCGATGGTCCCGCCGAACAGCCAGGCGTCCTGCAGGACCATCCCGAATCGCGACCGGACCGAATCGCGGCCGGCCGCGCGGATGTCCACCCCGTCGATCAGGATCCGGCCGGAGTCCACGTCGTAGAACCTCATCAGCAGGTTCACCAGAGTGGTCTTGCCGGCGCCGGTCGGGCCGACGATGGCGACCGTGCTGCCCGCGGCGGCAACCAGCGACATGTCCTCGATCACCGGTGTGCCCGGCCGATAGCTGAAACAGACCTCCTCGAACTCGACGCGGCCGGCGCCGTCCGGAAGTTCGGTTGCCGCAGAGGGGGTCTCCTCCGGCTCGTCGAGGAGGTCGAATACCCGCTCGGCGCTGGCCGCCCCGGACTGCAGGGTGTTGTACATGCCGGCCAATTGGGTCAACGGCTGGTTGAAC
>NZ_JBJTJF010000165.1:0-3582 GCF_046095365.1 Mycobacterium sp. | reverse complement strand
GTCATCTCCGGTGAGCCGGTGCTCACCGCCGACGTGCGGAGGCTGGTCGACGCGGTCGCCGCCCGCTACGCCGGAACCCGGCCCGACGTGCTGCGGCTGGCCATCCCGCCGCGGCACGCCGGCGCCGAGAAATCCGCGCGGACCGCCCCGCTGCTGCCGGTCGTCGGAACCGTCGACCCCGCCGGGTGGGCCGGCTACGGCCGCGGCGAGTCATTCTTGGATGCGTTGCGAGACGGCCGGGCCGCGCGCGCGGTGTGGCAGGCACTGCCCGGCGAGCAGTGGTGCGCCCGGTTGGCCGAAGCGGCCGCCACCGCGGTCAGTGCCGGCCAGGGCGTGCTTGCCGTCGTTCCCGACCAGCGCGACGTCGACGCCCTGGGCCAGGCGATGACCGCGCTCGTCGACGAATCCGTGGTCGTCGCGCTCGCGGCCGGACTGGGTCCGTCGGCTCGCTACCGGCGCTGGCTGTCGGTGCTGCGCGGACAGGCCAGAGTGGTGATCGGCACCCGCAGCGCGGTCTTCGCCCCGCTGGACCGGCTCGGCCTGGTGATGGTGTGGGACGACGGCGACGACAGCCTCGCCGAACCGCGCGCGCCCTACCCGCACGCCCGCGACGTCGCGATGCTGCGGGCCCACCAGGTGCGCTGTGCCGCCCTGATCGGCGGCTACGCCCGGACCGCCGAGGCCCAGGCCCTGGTCACCGGTGGATGGGCTCACGACCTGGTGGCGCCCCGGCCCGCGGTGCGGGCCCGCGCACCGCGCGTCGTGGCCCTTGAGGACGGCGGTCACGCCGAGGAGCGCGACCCGGCGGCACGCACCGCACGGCTGCCGTCGATGGCGCTGCGCGCCGCGCGGGCGGCTCTGGAACGTGGCGCACCGGTGCTGGTGCAGGTGCCGCGTCGCGGCTACGTGCCCTCGGTGGCGTGTGCCCGCTGCCGGACCATCGCGCGCTGCCGGCATTGCATGGGCCCGCTGTCGCTGTCCGACCGGGACGCCGACGGCGCGGTGTGCAGGTGGTGCGGCCGCATCGACGTCGCGCTGCGGTGCCGCCGCTGCGGCGCGGACTCCGTGCGCGCGGTGGTGATCGGCACCCGGCGCACCGCCGAGGAACTGGGCCGTGCGTTTCCCGGGACGACCGTCATCACCTCCGCCGGTGACGCCGTCCACCCCGAGATCGGTCCCGGCCCGGCCCTCGTCGTGGCCACCCCGGGGGCCGAGCCGCGGGCACCGGCCGGCTACGGGGCTGCGCTCCTGCTGGACGGTTGGTCGCTGCTGGGTCGTCAGGACCTGCGCGCCGCGGAGGACACCCTGCGCCGCTGGATGGCCGCCGCCGCCCTGGTGCATTCCCGGGCCGAGGGCGGAGTCGTGGCCGTGGTCGCCGACTCGGTCATACCGACCGTTCAGGCGCTCGTCAAATGGGATCCGGTGGCCCACGCCGAAGCCGAACTGGCCGGTCGCGTCGCGGTCGGCCTGCCGCCGGCGGTTCACATGGCGGCGGTGGACGGCGGCACCGGCGCCGTGGCCGCGCTGATCGACCAGGCCGCGCTGCCCGCGGGCGCCGAAGTGCTCGGTCCCGTCGACCTGCCGCCCGGGGTCCGCCGCCCACCTGCCACCCCGCCGAACGAGACCGCCATCCGCATGCTGATCAGGGTGCCCCGCGACGACGGACTGGCGCTGGCGGGCGCGCTGCGCTCGGCCACCGCCGTGCACAGCGTCCGCGCGGACCACGAGGCGGTGCGGGTGCAGATCGACCCGCTGCACATCGGCTAGCCCGGGCGTGCCCGGGCCGACCGTGCGCCCTAGGCTCAGAACATCACCCACCGGGAGGCCCGATGCGCACGTTCGGCCGTACGGTCGCACGGCTGATCTGGCTGCTGCTCACCACGATCGGCCTGCTGTGGCCGTTGCTGACCACCGGCGTCACCGGCGGCGCCGCGGTCGAGGATCCGGTGACGATCACCACGTTGCAGGCCGACTTCACCGTCGACGCCGACGGCACCATGGCGGCCACCGAGACCGTCACCGCCCGTTTCCCCAGCGGCAGGCACGGCATCTTCCGGTTCTGGGACGTCGGCAACCCCAACGACTCCCACGTCCGGCAGACACCCGAGGTCACCGAGGTCACCCTGGACGGCCGGCCGGTCCCGGTGGAACTGCTGTCTCGGTCCGGCGGCCGCATCGAAGTGGCCAAGATCGGCGATCCGGGCGTCTACGTCGATCCGGGCAGCCACGTCTACGTGATCCGCTACAGGATCGCCGGTGTGCTCGACCCGGGCTCGACCGGGGCGGGCAACAGCTTCGCCGCCGCCGTCGGCGACCTGTCGGCGCCCACGGTGTTCTTCTGGAACGTCATCGCCCAGGGCTGGAGCAACCGCATCGACCGGGCCGACGTCACGGTCCGGCTGCCGGGCCGGGTGCCGGGAGCCCAGTGCTCGGTGGGCCGCGGTGTGGGGCGGCCCTGCGACGGCCTGACCGTCGACGGAGACACGGTGCGCCTGTCCGCCGCCGACCTGGCGCCGAGCACTCCGGTGACGCTGCGCGCCGGCACCGACGTGCCCACCCCGCCGCGGGCGACGCTGCCCTGGTCGGTGCGCTGGGATCCGATCCTGGGTCGCTCGGTGCCGGTGGCGGCCTGGCTGCTCGGGCTCTCCGCCGCCGCCGGGCTGGGCGCGCTGCTGTGGTGGCGAACGACGGTCGAGCCGGCACCGGGCTTCCCGCTGCAGTACGCACCGCCGAGGGGACTCGGCCCGGTGCAGTGCGAGTACATCCGCACCGAGGAGGTTCCCGACCACGGCCTGACGGCGACGATGTTCTACCTGGCCGACCGCGGCCTGCTCACGCTGCGTCAGGACGGCCCCAGGAAGTGGACCGTGCAGAGCGGGGCGGAGGCCGGCCGCTGGACGCAGGTCGACCCGGTCAGCGTGGCGGTCGGGGCGGCGCTGGGCCTGACCTACCCGGGGCAGATCTTCCATGCCAACGGCAGCGTCAGCGCGGGGGGGAGGCTCAGCCGCGCCAAGCAGGACATGTCGACCGCCGTCAAACAGTGGGCGCTGCACTCCGGTCTGGTGGCCAGGCACCGCGGCGAACTGTGGCTGCGGTTCTTCAACGTCGCTGCCCTGATCCTCGCGATGGGCGGGTTCTTCCGGTGGTTTTTCCCGATCACGCTGTGGGGCTTGCCTTTTGCGGTGTTCTTTCTGGTCTCGCTTCCGGCCTGGCATCCCGGACTGGGCATGCGGCGCACGCCGGCGGGCCGCCAACTCTGGTCGGAGGCCGGTGGATTTCATCGCATGCTGGCCACCGACTCGGCGGAGTCGCGGTTCGACTTCTCGGCCCGCAAGGACCTCTACACCGCCTACATCCCGTTCGCGGTCGCCGGTGGCGCGGCCGCGGCGTGGGCGGCCAAGTACCAGGCCGCCACCGGCCAGCCGCCACCCCGGCCCGGCTGGTACCACTCCTCATCGGACACCGGCTGGGGGTCCTCGTCGACCGGGACTGCTAATTCCGACAGCTTCGACTCGGCACTGTCGTCGTCCATCGGCGCCTACACCGCCTCCCAGTCCTCGTCCTCCGGCGGCGGTGGCGGCC
>NZ_JBJTJF010000164.1:0-38394 GCF_046095365.1 Mycobacterium sp. | reverse complement strand
GTGGGCGTTGCAGAACGAGGAGGCCTACGGGGTGTACCTGGCGCGGACGCAGGCCGGACCGGTTCTGGCGCGGCTGAACGGGGTGCCTGTGCGCTGACGGCGGCAACGGCGGACAACGGGAAAGGCCCCTCCGGATGGAGGGGCCTTTCCCGTTGCGGGCTAGACGATACCGCCGGTGCCGGCGGTGCCGCCGGCACCGCCGGCACCGCCGCTCAGTCCGGATCCGGCGCTGCCGGCTGTTCCCGGCGACCCGGGCGTACCCGGGTTGCTGGTGCCGCTGGTGCCGCCGTCAGCGCACAGGCACCCCGTTCAGCCGCGCCAGAACCGGTCCGGCCTGCGTCCGCGCCAGGTACACCCCGTAGGCCTCCTCGTTCTGCAACGCCCACACCCGGGCATCACCGAACCCGCGGTCGATCCGGTCGCGCACGTAGGCCAGTTCGACCACCTGCGTCAGGAAACGCTTCACCGACGAGGCGGCCGGCCGCCCGCCGGCCAGGCCGGCCGCCGTGACCGCGCCCTTGCGCGCCTTCATCGAGCCCAGCCAGGCTGCCTCCGCCGGCGTCAGCAGCCCTGCCGACATCATCGCCGGCAGCTTGCCGGCGATGATCTGCTGCTCCCGGCGCCGGCTGCCGACGGCCAGCGCGATCGACAGGGCGAACATCGGCATCATCCACACCAGGTAGACCCACAGGTAGGTGTTCGCGCCGAGCAGCGCCGACCCGTTCCACAGCCCGTGGATCAGCACCGCGCCCAGGTAGCCCAGCAGGACGTAACCGGCCCGCGCCGCCGCCGATCGCTGCTTGAGGGCGTAATAGACCCCGATGCCGATCATCGTGGTGAACAGCGGGTGCGCGAACGGTCCCATCACCAGCCGCAGCCCGGCGGTGGCCAGCGAGGTGGGGAGGGTCTCGGCGCCCGCGATGTAGAAGATGTTCTCCAGCCAGGCGAAACCCGCCGCGGTGAACCCGGCGTAGACCAGGCAGTCGGTCAGGGTGTTCAGTTCGTTGCGCCGCCGCCCCGTCATCATCAGCACCAGGAACAGGCCCTTGGCTGCCTCCTCCACCGCCGGGGCGACAACCGCCATCGCGACGAAACTCGGCTTGTCCCCGTCGGCCACCGCCCCACCGGCCAGGAAGCCGCTGATCAGGTGCTCGAACAGCACCGAGAGCACCACCGCAACCGAGGACCCCCACAGGAACGCCATCACCAGCAGCCGCGGCGGCTCCGGCTCCCACCGGTCCAGCCACAGGTAACAGAGCAGCACCCCGGCCGTCGCGACGGTGGCCAGGGTGAAGCCCAGCAGCGTCCCGCCCGGGTCGGCCGCGGTGGACAGCAGCAGGATCAGCCCGACGACGGTGCCCATCCCGATGATCGCCGCGAGCGGCGCCCCGACTTTGCGGACCTCGCGCGGCAAGGGCGGCACTGTGGCATAGAACACCACTGGAGAGTAGCTACGAGGGCGGCCAGGTTTGGTCGCTTGTGCCCAGTCGAGTACGCTCAGCCGGTACTCGCGTGCACATATGCGGGTCAACCAACCAAGAAAATGTCCCTACGACCACCCCTGTCCGGAGCAACCCCACACATGCCCAGTCCCACCGTCACCTCGCCGCAAGTAGCCGTCAACGACATCGGCTCGCCCGAGGACTTCCTCGCCGCCATCGACAAGACCATCAAGTACTTCAACGATGGCGACATCGTCGAGGGGACCATCGTCAAGGTGGACCGGGACGAGGTCCTGCTCGACATCGGCTACAAGACCGAGGGTGTCATCCCCTCCCGCGAGCTCTCCATCAAGCACGACGTCGACCCCAACGAAGTGGTGTCCGTCGGCGATGCGATCGAAGCCCTCGTCCTCACCAAGGAGGACAAGGAAGGCCGGCTGATCCTGTCCAAGAAGCGCGCCCAGTACGAGCGCGCCTGGGGCACCATCGAGGCGAAGAAGGAGGCCGACGAACACGTCACCGGCACCGTCATCGAGGTCGTCAAGGGCGGTCTGATCCTCGACATCGGGCTGCGCGGCTTCCTGCCCGCCTCGCTGGTCGAGATGCGCCGGGTCCGCGATCTGCAGCCCTACATCGGCAAGGAGATCGAGGCCAAGATCATCGAGCTGGACAAGAACCGCAACAACGTGGTGCTGTCCCGCCGGGCCTGGCTCGAGCAGACCCAGTCCGAGGTCCGCAGCGAGTTCCTCAACCAGCTGGTCAAGGGCGCGGTCCGCAAGGGCGTGGTGTCCTCGATCGTCAACTTCGGCGCCTTCGTCGACCTCGGCGGGGTCGACGGTCTGGTGCACGTCTCCGAGCTGTCCTGGAAGCACATCGACCATCCCTCCGAGGTGGTGCAGGTGGGCGACGAGGTCACCGTCGAGGTGCTCGACGTGGACATGGACCGCGAACGGGTCTCGTTGTCGCTCAAGGCAACCCAGGAAGACCCGTGGCGGCACTTCGCCCGCACCCACGCCATCGGCCAGATCGTGCCCGGCAAGGTCACCAAGCTGGTGCCATTCGGGGCGTTCGTCCGCGTCGAGGAGGGCATCGAGGGCCTGGTGCACATCTCCGAGCTGTCCGTGCGTCACGTCGAGGTCCCGGACCAGGTGGTGGCCGTCGGCGACGACGCGATGGTCAAGGTCATCGACATCGACCTGGAGCGCCGCCGCATCTCGCTGAGCCTCAAGCAGGCCAACGAGGACTACACCGAGGAGTTCGACCCGTCGAAGTACGGCATGGCCGACAGCTACGACGAGCAGGGCAACTACATCTTCCCGGAGGGCTTCGACTCCGAGACCAACGAGTGGCTCGAGGGCTTCGACTCTCAGCGCACCGAGTGGGAGGCCCGCTACGCCGAGGCCGAGCGGCGGCACAAGATGCACACCACGCAGATGGAGAAGTTCGCCGCCGCCGACGCCGCGGCCGGCGAGGAGTCCGCGGCCGCTTCCGGTGCCACCTCGTCGAGCACGCCCGGTGCCGACGAGTCGGCCGGCTCGCTGGCCGGCGACGCCCAGCTGGCGGCGCTGCGCGAGAAACTCGCCGGCAACGCCTAGCAGGTTCGGCGGAGCGCCGGAGGGCCGTACTGCCGGAGGATCATGCTGCGCATCGGCCTGACCGGGGGGATCGGCGCCGGTAAGTCGACGGTCTCGTCGACGTTCGCCGGCTGCGGCGCGGTGATCGTCGACGGCGACGTGATCTCCCGTGAGGTCGTCGCGCCGGGAACCGAGGGGCTGGCCGCGCTGGTCGACCAGTTCGGCACGGACATCCTGTTGCCCGACGGAGCGCTGAACCGTCCCGCGCTGGCGGCCAGGGCCTTCGTCGACGAGCAGCAGCGCGCCCGGCTCAACGCCATCGTGCACCCGCTGGTGGCCCGCCGCCGGGCCGAACTGGTCGCCGCGGCCTCCGAGGACGAGGTGGTCGTCGAGGACATCCCGCTGCTGGTCGAGTCCGGCATGGCGCCGCTTTTCCCGCTGGTCGTCGTCGTGCACGCCGACGCCGGCGAGCGACTGCGGCGGCTGGTCGGCCGCCGCGGGATGGAGGAGGCCGACGCCCGGGCACGGATCGCCGCTCAGGCCACCGAGGAGCAGCGCCGCCGGGTCGCGGACGTGTGGCTGGACAATTCCGGCGCCGAGGCGGCTCTGGTCGAGCGGGCACGTGAGCTGTGGTACGGCCGCATCCTGCCGTTCGCCCACAATCTGGCCGCGCACGCGCCGGCCGCCGGGCCGCATCCACTGGTGCCGGCCGACCCGTCCTGGGCCGCACAGGCCGACCGGATCACCGCCCGGCTCGCCACCGCCTGCGGACACCGGGCGCTGCGCATCGACCACATCGGGTCCACCGCCGTGACCGGACTGGACGCCCGCGACATCATCGACGTCCAGATCACCGTCGCCGACATGGACGCCGCCGACGAATTAGCCGGTGCGCTGCTCCAGGCCGGCTATCCGCGGGTCGAGACGGTCACCGCCGACCACCGATTCGACGCGGCGGAAGGGCTGTGGCCCAAGCGATTCCACGCCTCCGCCGACCCGGGGCGCCCCACCCACATTCATCTGCGGGCCGACGGCGCACCCAACCAGCGCTTCGCGCTGCTCTTCGTCGACTGGCTCAACGCAAATCCGGCGGTCCGCTCCGACTACCTCGATGCCAAACGTGCCGGCGCGGATCTGACCGGATGGTTGTCGCGAGCCTACCCGCGGGCCCGGTCCTGGGCGGAGGGCACCGGCTGGTCACCGCGACCGGCCGCCTGAGCGCCGATCAGTTCAGGGGATCTCCGGCGGAGACGTCGACCGCGGAGCCGGGCTGGGCCGGGGCGGGTGCGCTGTCGAAGACGTTGCTCAGCGGGGCGCCGCAGTTCATCGCGCCGTAGTCCGGGTCGTTGCGGGCCGGGGTGATCCGCGGGCTGATGAACTGGTCGGCCTGCACCACGAGCTGCTCGTCGACCAGGATCTCGCAATGCAGGTTCGCCGAGTACGGCCACTGGATCGAGATCCGCATACCCGCCTGTTTGGGGTCGGTCAGCACCGCGGTCGTCTCGAACATCCGGCCCGGCAGCATGGTCGGATCGGCGGTGTTGACCTGGGTGTCGCTGATCCGGTAGCTGACCAGGGCGCCGCGGGCCAGACCGTCGATCCGGGTCCGATAGGTGATGTTGTGCCGCTCGCCGTCGTCCGCGGCGGCGACGCCGGCGGCCGGCAACGCTGAGACCGCCAGCGCAACAACCGTCCCGGCTGTCAGCGTGCGTCTCATCGCTCCCACGGGGGACGAGCGTACGCCTATCGCCAGCTCAGCTCCATCCCGGCGCCGGCCAGCCAGGCGTTCAGGTCGTGGCCGTGGGCGGCGAGGCCGTCGACCGCGGCCATCGCCGTCCGCAGCGCCCGGCCGGCGGCCGCGCTGCCCAGCAGCCCGTGCCGATGCGCCTCGAGCAACTCTTCCAAGTCGACCAGTTCGGTGTCGCGCCCGGTGCGGACCACCAGGTCGAGGTAGTGGTCCTCGGTCCGCCAGCACTGCGGGCCGGTACTGATCGGGCCCACGTCGAGGTAGTAGTCCTGGTCGCGTTCGTGGCCGGGGTTGAAGTGAAAGACGTTGGCGCGCAGCCCGGCCTGGGGCAGCAGCCACGACTCGAGGTAGTGGAACTGTTCCCGGCCGGGGGTGGAGCGGGCCATGTAGAGGCCCCACGGCATCAGCCGGTACTCGTCGACCGCGCGCACGACCCCCTTCGGGTCGGTGTTGGTGCGTGCGACGAGGTCGAACGTCTCTTGCTTTGGCGGATGGATGCGTTCAGCGTACGGCGTCGGCGCCGGAGCCCGCTTTCCCGCCTTCCGCCCCGCCGCTGGGCCGGTTCGCCTGCAGGTTCGGGTAGGCGGCGATGGCCAGCGGAATGGTGTCGAAGAACCGGGAACGACCCAGCAACTCCGAGAACCCGCCGCCCTTGAAGGCCTTCTGGGTCCTGCCCTCCTGCACCACCACCAGGAACGGCACGTCGCGCAGCGCGGCGATCTCTGCCACGTCCGACAGCGCCTCGAAGCCGGTGAAGTCGACGTCGTCGATCCGGCGGGCATCCAGCACCAGCAGGTCCACCTGATCCTCGTCCTCGGGCACGTCGTCCTCGTCGTCCGGGATCTTGCCGGTCTCCGGCAGCGCGCCGATCAGCTGCATCCGAAACCAGCTGGCATTGCCGAACCACAGCGGGCCGTTGAGCGCGAACGCCGCGATCCCCGGGACCGGCGCCGCCCGGTCGTCGGTCAGCGGCAGCCAGGTTCCCAGCTGCGAGCGGCCCAGCCGGAGCAGCTCCGGCCGCGCGGTGCGGGAGGCCTGGTAGATGAAGGACACCAGCACGGCGAACAGCACCCCGTAGACGATGCCCAGCAGCACCGTGCCGAGCAGCGAGATCAGCATCAGCGCGAACGCCTTCCACGAGTACCGCTTGGTCGCCCGCATCTGGTCGACCCGGAAGATCTTGATCGCGATGTAGATCAGCACCGCCGACAGCGTCGCCATCGGCAGGTTCTCGATGATCTGGCTGAAGAACAGCACCACGATCGCCAGCGCGGAGGCGATCAGCGAGGCCAGCTGGCTGCGCGCCCGCGACTCGGCGATGATCGTCGTCGACGGCGGGCTGGCGTTGATCGTGAACGACCCGACCAGGCTGGAGGCGACGTTGGCCAGCCCCAGTGCCCGGAAGTCGGCGTTGATGTCGGTGTCGTATCCACCGAGGTTCGCCGCCGAGCGCGTGGTCGCCGCGGTCTGCGCCAGGCAGAAGATCCCGACGACCAGTGCGGTGGTCACCACCGCCTCGATCGAATCCAGCGAGAACGGCGGGAGACTGACCGACGGCAGGCCCCGGCTGAGCGGGCCCAGAACCGTGACGCCGCGGTCCTTGAGGTGCAAGACGAACACCGACAGCGTCGACAGCACCAGGACGATCAGTGCCCCGGGTATCCGCCGGTTGATCCTGGCGATTCCCAGCAGCACGGCCAGTGAGGCGAACCCCAGGATCACCGACGCGGCGTTGGTCTCCGGCAGATGCCTGACGAGGTGGGCGATCTTGCGCAGCGTGCGGCCGTGCCCCTCGGGGATGCCGAGCACGCCGGGCAGCTGGTTGACGATGATGATGACGGCGATGCCGCCGAAGAACCCGATCATCACCGGACGGGACAGGAAATCTCCGACCCAGCCCAGCCGGCCGACGCCGATGGTCAGCGTGAAGATCCCCACCAGGAAGGCGGTCACCAGGGCAAGTCCGATGTAGCGGTCACTCTCGGCCACCGCGCCCAGTGCGGTCAGGCCCGCGGCCAGGATCGGGGCGACCGTGCTGTCCACTCCCATCGCCAGGTGGCGGTTCGTCGAGACCGCCGCGGCGACGATGGTCGCGACGACGAAGCCGTACAGCCCGGTGATCGGGGGCATGCCGGCCAGGTGGGCGGTGGCCAGCTGCCCGGGCATCGTCACCGCGCCGAACGTCACGCCGGCGAGCAGATCCCTTCCCAGCCAGCGCCGGCGGTAGCCGCGCAGCGTGGGGAAGAGCCGGAAGTCCTCCCGCACCCGATTCGCCAGCGTTTCCGACACCGTGCGAAGGTCCACCAGTCGAGCCTAGGAATCCGGGGCCGCCGACGGGCCCCGATTGGACGGATCCCGGCAACCTTTCGTTCACCTTCCGTACACCATTGGGGGCTGTCCGGGGGACGTCCTAGTCTTGGGGCATGGCATTCGCCGCCGAACGTCCCGTGATCGCCCACTCCGAGTACCGGGCGGTCGACGACGTCGTGCGGACCGGCGCCCGCTTCGACGTGGTCAGCCCGCACCAGCCCGCCGGGGACCAGCCCGCCGCCATCGAAGAACTGGAACGCAGGATCAGGGCCGGCGAGCGCGACGTCGTCCTGCTCGGGGCCACCGGCACCGGCAAGTCCGCGACCACGGCCTGGCTGATCGAGCGTCTGCAACGGCCCGCGCTGGTGATGGCGCCGAACAAGACGCTGGCCGCTCAGCTGGCCAACGAGCTGCGAGAGATGTTGCCGCACAACGCAGTCGAGTACTTCGTCTCCTACTACGACTACTACCAGCCCGAGGCCTACATCGCCCAGACGGACACCTACATCGAGAAGGACAGCTCGATCAACGACGACGTCGAGCGGCTGCGTCACTCGGCCACCTCCGCCCTGTTGTCCCGCCGCGACGTCGTGGTGGTGGCGTCGGTGTCGTGCATCTACGGTCTGGGAACGCCGCAGTCCTACCTGGACCGCTCGGTGGAACTGCAGGTGGGCAGCGAGGTTCCGCGGGACGGGCTGCTGCGCATGCTCGTCGACGTCCAGTACGACCGCAACGACATGTCGTTCACCCGCGGCACCTTCCGGGTGCGCGGGGACACCGTCGAGATCATCCCGTCCTACGAGGAACTGGCCGTGCGCATCGAGTACTTCGGCGACGAGATCGAGGCGCTGTACTACCTGCACCCGCTGACCGGTGACGTCGTGCGCAAGGTCGACTCACTGCGGATCTTCCCGGCCACGCACTACGTGGCCGGCCCGGAGCGGATGGCCCAGGCGATCTCCTCCATCGAGTCCGAACTCGCCGAGCGGCTCGCCGACCTGGAGAACAAGGGCAAACTGCTTGAGGCGCAACGGCTTCGGATGCGCACCAACTACGACATCGAGATGATGCGCCAGGTCGGGTTCTGCTCGGGCATCGAGAACTACTCCCGGCACATCGACGGCCGGCCCGCCGGGTCGGCGCCGGCGACCCTGCTGGACTACTTCCCGGAGGACTTCCTCCTGGTCATCGACGAGTCGCACGTCACCGTCCCGCAGATCGGCGGCATGTTCGAGGGCGACATGTCCCGCAAGCGCAACCTGGTCGAGTACGGGTTCCGGCTCCCTTCGGCCGTCGACAACCGCCCGCTGACCTGGGAGGAGTTCAGCGCCCGGGTGGGGCAGACGGTGTACCTGTCGGCCACCCCGGGTCCCTACGAACTGGCCCAGACCGGAGGCGAGTTCGTCGAACAGGTGATCCGCCCGACCGGCCTGGTCGACCCCAAGGTCGTGGTCAAGCCGACCAAGGGCCAGATCGACGACCTGATCGGGGAGATCCGGGCCCGGTCGGAGCGCGACGAGCGCGTCCTGGTCACCACGCTGACCAAGAAGATGGCCGAGGACCTCACCGACTACCTGCTGGAGATGGGCATCCGGGTGCGCTACCTGCACTCCGAGGTCGACACCCTGCGCCGGGTGGAACTGCTGCGCCAGTTGCGGCTCGGCGACTACGACGTGCTGGTCGGCATCAACCTGCTTCGCGAGGGTCTGGACCTGCCGGAGGTTTCGCTGGTGTCCATCCTCGACGCCGACAAGGAAGGGTTCCTGCGCTCGACACGCAGCCTGATCCAGACCATCGGGCGTGCGGCCCGCAACGTGTCCGGCGAAGTGCACATGTACGCCGACAACATCACCGACTCCATGCGCGAGGCGATCGACGAGACCGAGCGCCGCCGGGCCAAGCAGATCGCCTACAACACCGAACGCGGCATCGACCCGCAGCCGCTGCGCAAGAAGATCGCCGACATCCTCGATCAGGTCTACCGCGAGGCCGACGACACCGAATCCGCCGAGTCCGTCCCGGTCGGCGGGTCCGGCCGCAACGCGTCGCGCGGGCGCCGTGCCCAGGGCGAGACGGGCCGGGCTGGCAGCGCCGGAGGCTCCGGCCTTCTCGAGCGCGACACCTCGTCTATGCCGCGCGCCGACCTGGCCGACCTGATCAAGGACCTCACCAACCAGATGATGGCCGCCGCGCGGGATCTGCACTTCGAACTGGCCGCCCGGCTGCGCGACGAGATCGCCGACTTGAAGAAGGAACTGCGCGGCATGGACGCCGCAGGCCTGAAGTAGCGCCCGGCGGTGTCCGGTAACCGCGACGGCACTGCTTGAGCACGGTTCGGTAACCCCCCGATTCGCCTGCGCGCCGGCGTTCTTACACATCTGTAGTTTCGGCTCAGACCGAACCACGGAATGGGAAAAATCATGTCAAGCACCACCACTCGGTTCCACATCAAAGTCGTTGCCGGCGCCGGACTGTTCGCAGCCGCTCTGGCGCTGAGTCCCGATGCGGTGGCCGTCCCTGTGAAGACGGGCGGCTACGACTGCGTTCAGGACGCGGCCGGTGCGGTGGGGGCGATCGCCGACGGACCGGTGGCCGCGGCCGCGGTCCCGTGCGCCGGCGCGCCGATCGCCGACATGGCCGGGATCCCTTTGGCGCTGCCCGGGCCCGTACCGGTCGTGGCCCCGGTGCCGCTCGGCGCGGCCGCCGTGCCGGTGCCCGCGGTCGTTCCGCCGGTGCCGGTGGTCGTTCCGCCGGTGCCCGCGGTCGTTCCGCCGGTGCCCGCGGTCGTTCCGCCGGTGCCCGCGGTCGTTCCGCCGGTGCCGGTGGTCGTTCCGCCGGTGGTCGCCGGCGGCCCGGTCGCCGCCGCCGTGGGAGGGCCGATTGCCGCCGCGGCGGGCGCCCCGATCGCGGCCGGACTCCCGATCGCCGACATGGCCGGCGGGAAGGGTGCCGCGACGGGGCCGCCGCCGCCCGGTGAGCCGGTGCCCGGCCAGCCCATTCTGCCCGGTCCGTTCGGCGCGCCCCCGGCATCGGGGTAGAAGCCATGCGGGTTGTTCTGCGCTGCTGTCTCGCGATGGTCGGGATCGCCGCGAGTACGTTCGTGGGGCCGGCCGGGGTGGGTCAGGCGACGATCAAGCGGGCCGTTCCGGACCGGATCGCCGTCGAGTCGGTTGCTCCGGCGCCCGACCAGGTGGTCGGAGTGGCGCACCCGGTCGTGGTGACGTTCACCGCGCCCGTCGCCGACCGGGTCGCCGCGGAGCATTCCCTGGGCATCACCTCGTCACCCCCCGTGACGGGCACGTTCCAGTGGCTCGGCGACGACGTCGTGCAGTGGGTTCCCGACCAGTTCTGGCCGGCGCACAGCACGGTGGCCCTCTCGGTGGGGGGGCGCCCGACCAAGATCACCACCGGGCCCGCCGTCGTCGGCGTCGCCAGCATCGCAGACCACACCTTCACCGTGACCATCGACGGCGCCGAGGCCGGGCCGCCCTCGTCGCTGCCGGCCCCGCACCACCGGCCCCGCTGGGGCGAGGCGGGCGTGTTCCCGGCGACCATGGGCCGGCCGGCCTACCCGACCCCGGTCGGCATCTACACCGTGCTGTCCAAGGAACGCGGGGTGGTGATGGACTCCAGCACCGTCGGCATCCCGGTCAACAGCCCGGACGGCTACCACCTCACGGTCGACTACGCCGTCCGCTTCACCAGCCGCGGACTGTTCGTCCACTCCGCCCCATGGGCGATCAACGCCCTCGGGAACGACAACGTCAGCCACGGCTGCATCAGTCTGAGTCCCGAGGACGCCGAGTGGTACTACAACAACGTCAACATCGGTGACCCGGTGATCGTGCGGCAGAAC
Organism: Mycobacterium sp.; assembly: GCF_046095365.1. Classification (GTDB taxonomy): domain Bacteria; phylum Actinomycetota; class Actinomycetes; order Mycobacteriales; family Mycobacteriaceae; genus Mycobacterium. The sequence continues at coordinate 27,465 of NZ_JBJTJF010000164.1, read as the reverse complement.
AGCCTCGAGGTTCCCAAGCCGGTGATCAAGACGCGTCAAAACCGCTGAATCGCAACGGGACCGGTCACCGCGTCGACTTCGTCACCTGGGCGAAACTGAACTGCCAGCGTTCGACCACGTGGAAGCCGAACCGGCTGGGAACCTGATACGCCATCGCCCGCGCCAGCCTCGGGCCGGGCGGCAGTGCCGGTCCGCGCTGATGCTCGGGTACCGCCGGGTCGCGCTCGGTGACCGTCCAGATCGCCGGGCACCCGGGCATCTGGTCGGCCCACGCCCACACCGCAATGTGGCCGTCCCACAACCGATCCCGTTGCACCGCCGTGCGGCCCCGACCGTAGTCGCGTAGCTTGCCGTAGACCGCGGGCCGGGCCGCGGTGATCGGCCTGATCGGACCGGGGGACCACCTCGTCGAATTGTCCAATATCAGGCAATCGCCCGGCGCCGCATTCCGGTCGATGACGTCGGCGACGGCGCTGTAGTCCATGTAGGCCTTGGCGTAAGGCCCGCGCTGGAACAGATAGGTGGGCAGCGATGCGGCTGCGAACACGACGACGACAGCGGCGATCCCGGCCCGGGACCAGCCCAGCGCCACGACGCACATCCCCAGCAGAAGTGCGAACGCCGGCACCGTGAACGACAGATAGCGTGGGTAGTAAATCGGATGGCGCAGCACCGAATACAGCAGCAGTGCGGCCGTCGGCGCGAGGATCCAGGTGAGTGTCAGGGCGAGGAACGCGCCGAGGCGACGCGTCACCGATCCCAGTCCGCACAACACCCCGCCGGCGATGATCAGCCCGCCGGCCACCGCGGCCGGCAGTGACTGGTCGAAGTACTGCTCCTGCAGGATCTCCCCGGCGGTGCCGGCGCCGAGGTGCGCGATCCACTGCACCTGGAACAACTGGGACTGGCTGAACAGCAGAAACGGAGCCGTTGCGGCCACGGCCACCGCCGCGGCCGGCGTCCAGCACCGAAGAGCCCGAAACCGTGCGGTCCGGAGGCCGAACGCCGTGACGGCCACCGCATGCGCCGGGACGATCAGCACCAGGAAGACGTTGAGCAACACCGCTGCGGCCAGCAGCACGGAGTAGACCGGCCAGTGCCACCAGCGACCGCGCCGCGCGGCCCGCACGCAGAACACGGTCAGCCAGACCGCCGCAGCCATGCACAGCGCGTACGAACGGGTCTCCATGCCCGCCCAGGTCACCCGGGGCAGCAGTGCGAACACGAGTCCGGCGGTCACCGCGACGGCACGGGTGGAGGTCTGCTTTCCCAGCACCACCACACCCGCGGCCGCGGCGCCCGCCGCCAGGGCGCTGGACAGCCGGGACAGGAACTCGGTGGCCGGGAACACCGCGAACCAGCCGTGCATCAGCAGGTAGTAGAGGCCGTGCACGGCGTCGATGTTGTGCACCATCCGCCACAGTTCCGGCAGGGTCCGGGTGCCCGCCGAGATGGTGGCGGCCTCGTCGAACCAGAACGAGGGCCGGGCCGCGCCGGCGGCACTGACCGTGACGGCCAGCAGGGCGATCGCCGGGGCATCCCACCAGGGGCGGCGCGCCCGAGTTCGCCGGCCGGTCGCGACCGCCGGGGCACGTTCCTGCACCGAGGTGCTCACGCCGTCCGATCCCTCATCGCCACGGCAAGACGGTATCCCCGGCCGGCCGCCGGGCGCGCTGCGGAGGCCGTTGACGCCCCCCGGAGGCGTGCCGGGAACGGTTTTCCCTCGTCGGGCGGTCTCCGGCCGGATACCCGCCCGGCCAGGTGTCGGCGAATCGCATCCTGTCGGCGGTCGAAGGCGTTACTGTTTGCGGTTGGCGCAGCAACTCGTACTGGAGGGCACTAATGGGCGGTTACAAAACCGTGGTCGTCGGCACCGACGGCTCGGACTCGTCGTTTCGCGCGGTCGACCGGGCGGGCCAGCTGGCTTCCGGCCCTGACGGCAAGGTGATTGTGGCGACCGCATACCTGCCCACTCCCGAGGACACCCGTGCCGCCGACACGCTCAAGGACGAGGGCTACAAGATGGTCGGCAACGCCCCGATCTACGACATCCTGCGCGACGCCGCCGAGCGCGCCAGGGCCGCCGGGGCCGCCGACGTCGAGGAGCGGGCCATCGAGGGTGCGCCGGTGGATGCTCTGGTCGAGCTGGCCAACGAGGTGGGGGCGGATCTTCTGGTGGTCGGCAACGTCGGTCTGAACACCATCGCCGGCCGACTGCTCGGGTCCGTTCCGGCGAACGTGGCGCGCAAAGCCACCAGCGACGTTCTGATCGTCCACACCACCTGACCCGCCCCTCGGCGGCGTCCTCGACGAGCCGGCTAGACCCGGATGGCCCAACCGGCTGACGGATCGGTGGCCAGGCTCAGCACGTCGACCGCCTCGAACGCGCTCAGCGGCACGGTGCGCAGTTCCCGCTGTGCGGTCAGGTGGTCGGTGCCCGCCCAGCCGTTGCTCATCGCCAGCAGGGTCGCGCCGTCCTGTCCGGCGCCGATCGAGTCGAACACCACCGCGCCGTGCTGCTGCAGCGCCCGCAGCACCACCTGGGTGGCCGGGGAGTAGCCGCTGACGTCGAAGTCGGAACTCAGTCGGAACACCGTGCCCATCGGCACGCCGTCGGGGTTGGTGCCGGTGCCGTCCCCGGCGCGGGCCGGCCACGTGTAGCCGGTGCCGCGGTCCTTGGCGATCGCGATGCCCAGCATGTGGTCGATCGAGCCGCGGGCCAGGTCGTCGGGCCGCAGGATCAGCGGCAGGTAGGGCAGCCGGGAGGCGTTCGCCCAGCCTTTGGCCGGGTATAGCGGTGAGTTCATGTCGACCTGGACCCCGGCCTCGGCGATCCACGCCGAGCCGTACTGGCTGGCGTAGGCGGCGTTGCCGAGCGCGTCCAGCGGGCTGTTGGCGGGCATCTCCACCCCATTTGCCACGTTGTAGAGCTCCTGGGAGGTGCAGGTGCCCTCCTGGAACACCAGCAGGTGGCGGTCCCAGGCCGGGACGTTGGGCATCCCCTCGACCAGGGGGCGGTCCGGGATGGCGTAGGGCCGGTTGTCGATGCTCGGGCCGCTGGTGACCAGGCCGCGGTTGAAGATGACGGTCTCGGTGGGCCGGCTCGCGCTGACGGTGTTCACCGGCATGCCGGCGGTGTTGTTCATCCACACCTCGCCGCCCCACGCGGCACGCAGCGTGCCGCCCAGCAGCTGGGTCCAGGCGCCGGACTCGGGCAGCACCGGCAGCGTGCTCACATCGGCGTGGAACACGGTGTCGGCCGGCATCAGGGTGCAGCCGCAGAACGTCGACAGCGGAGCCGGCGGGGCGGCGACGACCCCGATCGGAACGGTGACCGGCACCGCGACAATCCCGCCATGGGCGTCGTCGACCGTGACGGTGAAGCTGTCCTGCCGATCGGTCGTGCCCGCCGTCGGCGCGGCGGCGCCCGCGAGGGCCTGGCTGGTCGGGGTATAGCTGAATTCGCCTGTGGCCGAAACGGTTACGGATCCCTTCGCGGTGGTTGACGAGCCGCTGTAGGTCAGTGCGTCACCATTGGGATCGGTGCCTGAGACGGCTCCGGTGACGATGCCGGTAACCGGGTCGGGGGAGCCCACCCGGACGGTGGCGCTCGGCGGGTTGTTGAACGGCGCGACGGTGACGCTGACCTGACGGGTGGTGCTGTGCCCGCTCAGGCCGAACAGCCCGAACGTCATCAGGTTGATCAGGCCGTCGAAGCCGTGGATGTGGAACCCGCTGGCGGAATCGTCGACGGTCACCGCGAAGCTGTCGGTGTACCCGGCGTGCGCCAGGGCCGGGTCGGCGGTGTAGGCGTATCGACCGCCGGCGACAGTGACGGTGCCGTGGGCCGGGGGGCGGGTCACGGCGATGCCGACGGCGGTGCTGTCCGGGTCGTTCACGGTCAGCGCGCCGGTCACCACGCCGGCGGGGGACTGCCCGGTCTGGGTGGTTGCCAGACCCGGTGAGGCGTTGTTGATCAATGCGGCGATCGGGTTTACGCCGGCCGCCTTCGCCGAGGGCGGCGCGGCGGTGAGGGCCCCCTCCGTGGCCTCGGTGGCCGCCGACGGGCGCACCGGAGCGCGTCGCGCAGCGGCCAGCGCTACCCAGGACACCGGCGACTCGACCGGCCCGGCCGGTGACCACCCGAACAGCGAGTTCATAGTGCGACCGGCCGGACTGCGGTCCGCATCGGCCGCCGAAACGACACCGGGCGCGGCCTGGCGGGGCGCGGAAACGACGTCCGGCCCGACGTCGTCGGTGATCCGCGCCCGAGGGATGCGGGCTGCGGCCGGGGGAGTCGCGGCCGGCTCCTGCGAATCCGGGGTCTTCGCCGCCGGCGACGCAGCCGGCGGATCGAGGCGGACCTGGTCAGCGCGCGGCGCCTGCCGCGCCGGTGTATCCGGCCCGGCTACGGCGGTACGGCGAGCCGGGTCGGCCCGCCGGTGCCGGTTGCGTACCGCGGCCCCGCCGCGGGCGGGAGCCCGGGACGTCGACTGCGCTCGCCGGTGTGAATCCGTGCGGATCCCCGGGTCCGGGCTGGTTGCCGTATCGGCCACCGCAACGCTCGGAACTACGGCTCCGAGGCCGAAACCGATGCCCACGGCGATAGCCAGTGTGCCGATACGGCAGGCATGGGCTGCGGCATTCATGGATTTCCCCTTTGCTCGGCACCACCTTAGCCGGAGGTGTCGGCAAATATCCAGACGGCGCCGCGCCGCGGCGGGTTACTCGTCGCTCTTGCCGGTGATGACCTCTTTGGCCTTGCCCACCGCGTGGGTGGCGATGTCGGTCGCGTCCTCGACGATCGCACTTGCTCCGCCGGCGATGTCACCTTTGACGATCTGGCCCGCGTCCTCGACGATGTCGGCGGCCTTCTCGACGGCGTGAGCCGCGATGTCCTTGGCTGCGTTGATGGCGTTCTTGGGATCGAAGCCCATGATGCCCTCCTGGGGTAGGGATGATTTGCTTCCGACCCTAGACCTGCCCCGAAGAGGACGCCGCCCAACGCCGGTAATGCCGGCGCTCGGCTATCCCGCGGCGCGGGCCGCCCTGGCCCGCAGGGCAGCCCGCGCGGCCTTGCCGGTCCCGACCTTGGCCCGCTTCAGTGCCGGGGCCGACACGGTCTTCGCGGCCGGCCCTTCGGCGGCCGGCGCGGGCTCGGGGGCGGGGGCGGTGGCGACGGCGGGGGCCGGCACCTCGGCGGTCTTCGCGGCGGCGGCACCGGAGACCTCGAGCTGGTTGGACACCAGCATCGCGTCACCGAGGGCCTGGCCCAGACCGATCACCGGGGCGATCGCGCCGGTCGGCCAGCCCGGGTCGCTGACCGTGGCGGCGGACCCGTCCAAGTCGCGAAGCGGAAGCGTCTCCTGCTGCAGTTCGACCGCCAGCGAGTCGAACGCCACCCCGCCGCCGTAGGGGTGAACGTCGGAGCCGGGGAGCGTCGGCGGCTCGTAGGCCCGCGGAGCCACGTTGAGCAGACCGCCCATATTCAGGCCGATCTTGGTGACCTGCGGCGGCAGGTCGATCCCGAGCTTGGGCGCGATCGCCGTCAGGTCCAGATACTTTCCGCCGTTGAGGAAGGCATTGGTGACGTTGGCCGGAATGTTGATCAGCTCGTTGAGCGCAGCCGTCACATCGCCGTCCTTGAAGTACGTGCCGATCGCGGTGAAGCTCTGGGTCAGCTGGATCAGCGGGGAGATGACCGTTCCTGCGAAGCCGAGCAGTTCGCCGCTGAACGGCGACGCGGCGAATTCGATGAGCCTGTCCACCTCGTCGGAGGCGTCGGCCAGCAGGAAACCGTAGACGGTCTGCTGGCTGATCGGGAAGCCGGCGATGCTGGTGACCAGGGCGTCGGAGATGAGTTCCGGCATCGGTTCGTAGGGACCCTTGAAGAAGGTTTCGATGTTGCCCCTCACCTGGCTGGCGATAAGGCCGATGTCCGGCAGCTCCTTGAGGTAGGTCAGCTGGTTGCGGGCGATCGTCGTCAGGATCGGAAGCGGCTGTTGCAGGTAGAGGACGGGCAGAGCCACCAGGTTCTGCAGTGAGGTCCGCAAGGTGGTCAGCCACGGGGTGATCGGGTCGATCGAGGCGGCGAGGTTCACCGCGAGAGCGCTGACCCCGTGATCCCGTGCGAGCGGCGCGTGGGAGGCTGCCGGCTGGAGCGGGGAAACAACGATGGCGCCCACGCCGACCACGGCGATCCCCGCCGTCAGACGGGAACGAATTGACAACTCCACGATCGCAGACCCCCTCCGGGTGACCAGGTTGGTGATGAGGATAGCGCGTGTCCCACCCGGACTTTGCTGCCGCCCGGGCCGGTGCTCCTGTAACAAACTCCTGTAACAAATTAGTGACGCGAACAAAAAAAGCCGGGTTACCCGGATGCGTGGGCTTAGGGTAAGTGTGCTTACACCGACACCGGCCTCGCTGCCCGGAAGGAAACAGATGATCCCTGACGTATTGTCAAAGGCTCAATTCGACACCGTTTACAACTTCTTCTCGCTGACGATCGCGGCCCAGCTGTTCACCGCGCTCTTCCTGCTGGCGTCCCAGCGCCGGGTGCTACCCCGGTACCGGCAGGCCCTGGTGATGTCGGCGATCGTCTGCGGTATCGCCGCCTACCACTACTTCCGCATCTTCGACTCGTTCAAGGCGGCGTTCGTCACCGATGCCAAGGGCGCCAAGGGTGACTACGTGCAAGCGGTCGGGGAGTCCTTCAACGAGGGCTATCGCTACGTCGACTGGCTGCTCACCGTGCCACTGCTGCTCGCCGAACTGGTCGTCGTGCTGGCCCTGGCCCGCAAGCTGCAGAACTCGCTGCTGATGCGGCTGATCCCGGCGTCGGCTCTGATGATCGCCCTGGGCTATCCCGGCGAGATCAGCTCGGACAACCTGACCCGCAACGTGTGGGGCCTGCTGTCGACCATCCCGTTCCTCTACATCCTCTATGTGCTGTTCGTCGAGCTGACCAGGTCTCTGGACCGCCAGCCCGAGGCCGTGCGGGACACCGTCAGCAAGATGCGCATCCTGCTGTTCGCCACCTGGGGCGTCTACCCGATCGCCTACCTCCTGCCGATCTACTTCGGGCACACCGGGGCGGCGGCATGGGTGGCCAAGCAGGGCGGCTACTCGATCGCCGACATCCTCGCCAAGTGCCTCTACGGCCTGCTGATCTACCGCATCGCCCGGCTGAAGTCCTTCGCCGACGACGCGGAGTTCGCTGAGCTCGAGGGCGAGTCGCACACGCGGTCTGTCGCCGCCTGACCCCGACCCGATCGCCGGGTGCCCGCACGGGTGCCCGGCGATCGGCTTTCGCGCCGCCTGCGCTACTGCCTGGAAAGCTCCACGTTGATGGCTGCGGCGTCTTTGCCGCTCTCCGCGTACTGTCCCCTGATCTTGCCGTCGACGAGCTTTCCGTCGAAGTAGCCGTCCTCGTCCGTGATGAGGATGTCGCCGTCTGGCCCGACGACGCCGTGCACCACCTCCCGCTGCGGCTTCTCGCCCGGGTCCGTGTGCTCCTTGTAACCGGTGAAGGCCTGGCCATCGGCCTCCGCGATGACCACGGTCGCCTCGAACCCCTTGTTCTCCGGGGTGACCCGAACTCCCCGCTCATAGCCGTCGCCCGCCTGAATCCACGTGCCCTTCAAGTCCGCGCCGGTGGGAACCTTGGCCGACGGGGCTGCGCTGCAGCCGGCGGCGATTGCGATGATTGCGCCGGCCGCGCCCACACGGGCGAGGGCGGAGATGGTGTGCTTCATGCTGCTCCCGGGGGGTTGATGGCGATTTTATTTATCATGACGGCTTTGGGACGGACCCCCAAGTTGGACGTGGAACCGCCCGGGACCCACGCATTCCCAGCCAAGTGCGAGTTCAGTGCTGTCGTCAGTTCCGTCGCACGTTCCGAGCCGATCCGACCGATCACGTAACGTTCGCGCTGTGTGCACCCGCGTGTTGTGGAACTCGAACGAACTTGCCGTCCTGGCCGGGCGCAGCATGGACTGGCCGGAATCCACCGAGCCGCTCATCGTCGCGTTCCCGCGCGGACGGGTCCGTGACGGGATTAACCCGCCCGGACTCGCCGCCGATCCGAACCCGTTGAGGTGGACCAGTCGTTACGCGAGCCTGGTCACGACCCTGTACGGGCTCGGCACCGTGGACGGCCTCAACGAAGCCGGACTCGCGGTGCACGGGCTGTATCTTCAGGTCGCCGATTTCGGTCCACGCGACCCGGCCAGACCGGCTGTCGCGGCCACGATTTGGTTGCAGTACCTGCTGGACCAGGCCGCGACGGTAGCCGAGGCGCTGGCGTTGTTGGAGAACATCGAGATCCTCAAAGTCAGCGCCCACGGCCACGACTCGAACCTCCATCTCGCGATGGAGGACGCGACCGGTGACTCCGCGATCGTGGAGTACGTCGAGGGCAGGCGGGTCGTCCACCATGGCCGCCAGTACACCTTGACGACAAACGATCCGACCTACGACGAGCAGTTGGCGCTGCTGGCCAAACAGGACTTCTCCCATCCCGGCAGCGAGATGCCTTTGCCCGGCAACGTCAATCCCGTTGACCGCTTTCAACGCGCCGCCTACTACTCCGCGCTGCTGCCCACACCGCAGTCCGAACGGGAGGCGGTGGCGGGCGTGCTGGCCATCATGCGCAACGTCTCGGTGCCCTTCGGTGCGCCCTACCACGACTTCGGCATCTACAACACCGAGTACCGGACCGTGACCGACCTGACCCACCGGCGCTATTACTTCGAGTTGACGACGAGCCCCAACGTGATCTGGATGGAGATGAGCCAGCTCAACCTCGCCGAGGGCGCACCTACCATGGCGATCGACCCCTACGACTACACGCTGATCGGTGACGTCACCGACAGGTTCGAGCCGAGAGAGTTCCCGTTCTAGATTTCACCCCTGCCCGAGTCCGCTAGGCACAAGCCGCTGGATCTGGCTTCAGCCGCTGCCGACGTCGAGGCCCGGTGCGGGTGCACCGAGTGCCGCCGCTTGAGCGAGCGTCAGGTCAGGCATCAGCCGGGCAAGCAGCGGCACCCGATCGCCGTAGGCGCGCCCACGTAGAACACGGTCTCCACGCAAGGTCACGCAGTAGACCGTGCCCCACTCCAGAACTTCCCCTCCGGCGGGCCGACCGCTATTGCGGGCTTCAACGAAAACCGTGCCGTCGCGCTCAGCCCAACCGGCGATGTCGAAACGAAAATCCGGCACGCCTGCGAGGTAGGTGGTCATGTAAGCCCGGACTTGGTCACGGTGTAACGGAGCGGTCATGCCAGGATGCAGCACGGTTCCTTCCGCGGGATCGAAGAGGTCCTCGTACTTGTCCGGATCGGGTGCGTTGCCGAAGTCTGAGAATCGCTCGAGGAAGCTACTGACATCAGCCTTCATGCTGTTCACCGTACTGCGAGAACTCAGACCGTCACCATCCCCGCTCGCGCCACTCCGCCAGGCGAGGTCGTTCCTCACCCAAGACGGTGTCGTCGCCGTGGCCGGGGTAGACCACCGTGTCGTCTCCGTAGACCCCGAACACCAGGGTCTCCAGACCGGTCATGAGTGAGTCGAACTCCTCCGGAGTTGTTGTCCGCCCAGGGCCGCCGGGGAACCGCGCGGGGCCGGTGAACGGTATGAAAACCTGCTGCCCGGCTATTTCGGCTCACGGCTGTGCGAGACTATCGCCGTTTGAGTCAGGGAGGTCAACAGGTGGTCATCGTCGAGCGTGAGCAGCGTCGTGCGGGAGCAGCAGTGCTGCGCCGGATATGGCGGCTGCACTTCTGGGTCGGGCTTTGCGCGGCCCCCGCGTTGGTCATCCTGGCCTGCACCGGTCTGGTCATCCTGTACTCGCAGCCTCTAGACCTGTGGCTGAACCGGGACATGAAGGTGGTCTCCGCTACCAATGATCCGGTCTCATTGGATGTCCAGATCGCCGCTGCACGCGAGCACGTCGGCTCCGGCATGGTGCTGGACTCCGTCACGCCGCCGCAGGCGGCAGACCGCTCGACCCAGGTGGATTTCCTCCCGGCGGACGATTCCGGTGTCGGCGAACGCAACGTCACCCAAGTCTTCATCGACCCCAACACCGGTAATTACCTGGGCCATCGTCATGAACTGGACGGTCTGGTCGGTTGGGCCAACCAGTTGCACCGGTTCTTCGGCAACGACGGGCCGACCGTCTCGCTGCCGTCGCTGGGCCACTACATCGCACCGTCGTCGTATCCCGAACCGTCCATCAAGGTCGGGATCGGCAACCTCATCGTCGAGATGACGGCGGTCTGGATTGTGGTACTGGCCCTCAGTGGCATCTACCTGTGGTGGCCCCGCGCCATCGAAGGCGGCAAGCCGCGCTTGGCCGTCCGGTGGGCCAAGGGTGGCCGCATCCGGTGGCGGGACCTGCACGCCACCACCGGCATTCTGCTGTCGGTGGTGTTGATCTTTTACATCGTCACCGGCCTGACCTGGTCGCGGTACTGGGGCGAGAACTGGCGAGCCGTCGCCACCACCGTCACGCCCGCCGCCGAAATCGATGCTCCATCCACCCCCGCAAAGGTCGGCGACTTCGACCGGTTCGGTCACCACATCGCCTGGGCTGACAAAGACGACCCGGTCTACGGCTCCACCGCCACCACGCCGACACCCCGGCGGTTGGGCTTCGCCGAAATCGACCAGATCGCCAAGTCGGAGAACATGATCCCCGGCTACTCCATCGTGCCCCCGTCAGACACCCCCGCCGGACACCACGGAGGCGAGACCGTCTACGGCAGCTACACGGTGATCAACCACTGGCCCCAGAAGCTGTCCGAACAGCGAACGCTCTACCTCAACCAGTTCACCGGCCAGACCATCGTCAACGCCACCGCCGATCAGGACGGCACGCTGTCACGGGTCAGCAGTTGGGGCGTCAACACCCACATGGGCACCCAGTACGGCATCCTCACCCGCAGCCTGGCCACCGCCGCCTGCCTGGCACTGCTGACGAGCATCGTCTCCGCGACCCTGATGTGGTGGAATCGTCGGCCCGCCGGCAGTGCCGGTCTGCCGGGTGCGACCAGCGACACCATGCGGTCAAACACCCCACGCGGTGCCGTCGTTGCCGTCGGCGTCATCGCCGCCGCACTGGCCGCCGTCTACCCGTCCTTCGGCGTGAGCCTGATCGTCGTTCTCATCGCCGAGTTGATCCTGGCCGCTCGTCGTAGTCGGCAGAAGCAACCGTCCGACTGAGGTCTACCAGTCGCGCGCGCCACTTCGCCAGCCGGGGCCGTTCCTCACTCAAGGTGGTGTCGTCACCGTGGCCGGGGTAGACCACGGTGTCGTCGCCGCAGACCCCGAAGACCCGGCCTTCCAGGTCGCCATGAGCGACGTGAACTCTGTCAGATTTGTTGTCCGCCCAACTCCGTCCGGGAACAGGTGTTCGCCGGTCACTGGCCCTCGCACGTCCTTGTAGGAGGTGTCCAGCCGGTCGGAGAGATACGGCGTGATGTTGCACCCTGCCACACCGTGATAGACGGTAGGCTGCGCGCCGTAGAGCTTCGGGCGGCCCGCTTGGAGGGGGAGTGTGCAGATACCAACACTGGCAACGCTGGCCGCCATCGCCATAACGGCGCTATCCGGTTGCACCGTCGACCATTCAAAGCCCGGGGCGGTCAAGCCGACGATACGGATCGGCTACCAGACGTTCCCCAGCGGAGATCTGATCGTCAAGCACAACGGCTGGCTGGAAGAGGCACTGCCGGAGTACAACATCACATGGACCAAGTTCGACTCCGGGGCCGAGGTCAACAAGGCATTCGTCGCCAAGCAGATCGACTTCGGTGCGCTCGGATCCAGCCCTGTCGCCCGCGGACTATCGGCCCCTTTGAACATCCCCTACAGCGTCGTCTTCATCCTCAGCGTGGCCGGGGACAACGAAGCGCTCGTGGCGCGCGATAACTCCGGTATCGAGTCCGTCTCCGACCTTCGGGGAAAGCGGATCGCCACCCCGTTCGGCTCGACCGCGCACTACAGTCTCCTGGCGGCACTGGCCCAGAAAGGGCTGTCCGCCAGCGATGTTCAACTGGTAGACCTGCAGCCCCAAGCAATTGTGACCGCCTGGGAACGCGGCGATATCGCGGCTGCCTACACCTGGCTCCCAACGCTGGAACAATTAGAGAAGAACGGCAAGGTCCTGATCAGCAGCCGCGAGATCTCCTTCATCGGCAAACCCAGCCTGGACCTGGTAGCGGTGTCGAACTCATTCGCCGAGGACAACGCGATTGCTGTCGACATCTGGCGCCAGCAGCAGGCGCGGGCGCTCAACGAGATCGCGTATGACCCTGTCGACGCGGCAAAGGCGATCGCCGCCGAGATCGCGCTCACGCCCGGCGTGGTGGAACGGCAATTGGAGAAGACGGCGTTCCTCAGACCGGATCAGGTGGCCTCGTCGACTTGGCTGGGCACCGACGGCAATCCCGGCAAACTCGCGATCCAACTGCAGAGCACGTCTCAGTTCCTGGCCGAACAGAATCAGATCCCTGCCGCGGCGCCGCTGTCGGTGTTCGAGAATGCTCTCTATACGAGGGGATTGCCAAAGGTCCTCAGCCCTTAACCCTGCCGTGGAGCTGGTCGAACCCCATCGGCGGCCCGGGGACTGGCCGCTTACCAGCCGCGCGTCCGCCACTCCGCCAGGCGAGGTCGTTCCTCACCCAAGACGGTGTCGTCGCCGTGGCCGGGGTAGACCACGGTGTCGTCGCCGTAGACGTCGAACACCAGGGTCTCCAGACCGGTCATGAGTGAGTCGAACTCCTCCGGATTTGTTGTCCGCCCAGGACCGCCCGGGAACAGGCAGTCTCCGGTGAACAGCTGAACGGCGGTTCGCCCGCCGGCGGGCCGCAGAGCAAGCGCGACCGAGCCCGGGGTGTGGCCGCGCAGGTGGATCACGTCGAACACGAGATCCCCGAGTTGCAGGACGTCCCCGCCGGCCAGCAACCGCTCCGGGGGGATCGGCAGCGGTTCGGCGTCCAATTCGTGGGCGGCCGTCGGCGCCCCGGTGGCCCCGGCCACCGCCGCCAGCGCCTGCCAGTGGTCGAAGTGCTGGTGGGTGGTGACGATCATGGCCAGTTTGGGGGCCTGCTCGCCCACCAGGCCCACCAGCAGATCCGCGTCGTTGGCGGCGTCGATCAGCAGCGACTCGCCGGTCTCGGCGCAGGTCACCAGGTAGGCGTTGTTGTCCATCGGGCCCACCGACATCTTGATGATGCTCACCCCCGGCAGGATGCGCCGGGCGGCGGCCCGGGACTCGACATGGCCGGTGTAGCTCTCCGCGACTTCGGTCATGCCGCCCAGGTTAGTGCCCGCCGGCACCCGCACATAGCATGGGCGCGTGGACCGGTTGATCGTCAAGGGCGCGCGCGAGCACAACCTCCGCAGCATCGACCTCGACCTGCCCCGGGACGCCCTGATCGTCTTCACCGGACTGTCCGGATCGGGCAAATCCTCGTTGGCCTTCGACACCATCTTCGCCGAGGGCCAGCGCCGCTACGTCGAGTCGCTGAGCGCCTACGCCCGCCAGTTCCTCGGCCAGATGGACAAGCCCGACGTCGACTTCATCGAGGGCCTCTCGCCGGCGGTGTCCATCGACCAGAAGTCCACCAACCGCAACCCGCGCTCCACCGTCGGCACCATCACCGAGGTCTACGATTACCTGCGCCTGCTCTACGCCCGGGCCGGCACCCCGCACTGCCCGGTGTGCGGGGAACGCATCGCCCGGCAGACCCCGCAGCAGATCGTCGACCAGGTGCTGGCGATGGAGGAGGGCGTCCGGTTCCAGGTGCTCGCCCCGGTGGTGCGTACCCGCAAGGGCGAGTTCGTCGACCTCTTCGACAAGCTCAACACCCAGGGTTACAGCCGGGTCCGGGTGGACGGCGTGGTGTACCCGCTCACCGAGCCGCCGAAGCTGAAGAAGCAGGAGAAGCACGACATCGAGGTGGTCATCGACCGTCTGACGGTGAAGGCCGCCGCCAAGCAGCGGCTCACCGACTCGGTGGAGACCGCGCTCGGTCTGGCCGACGGCATCGTGGTGCTGGATTTCGTCGACCGCGACGAACACGACCCGCACCGCGAGCAGCGTTTCAGCGAGAAGCTGGCCTGCCCCAACGCCCATCCGCTGGCGGTCGACGACCTTGAGCCGCGGTCGTTTTCGTTCAACTCGCCCTACGGGGCCTGTCCGGAGTGCAGCGGGCTGGGCATCCGCAAGGAGGTCGACCCGGACCTGGTGGTGCCCGACCCGGACCTCACCCTGGCCGACGGCGCGGTGGCCCCGTGGTCCATGGGCCACAATTCCGACTACTTCGTCCGCATGATGGCCGGCCTGGGCGAGGCGCTGGGCTTCGACGTCGACACCCCGTGGCGCCGGCTTCCGGCGAAAGCGCGCAAGGCGATCCTGGAGGGCTGCGACGAGCAGGTGCACGTGCGCTACCGCAACCGCTACGGGCGCACCCGCTCCTACTACGCCGACTTCGAGGGCGTCATGGCGTTCCTGCAGCGCCGGATGGACCAGACCGACTCGGAACTGATGAAGGAGCGCTACGAGGGCTTCATGCGCGACGTGCCGTGCCCGGAGTGTGACGGCACCCGACTGAAGCCGGAGATCCTCGCGGTCACCCTCGCCGCCGGAGCCCGCGGCAGGAAGTCCATCGCCGAGGTCTGCGAGCTGTCCATCGCCGACTGCTCGGAGTTCCTTCGCGAGCTCACCCTGGGCACCCGCGAGGCGGCCATCGCCGGGCAGGTGCTCAAGGAGGTGCAGTCCCGGCTCGGTTTCCTGCTCGACGTCGGCCTGGACTACCTGACCCTGAGTCGCGCGGCCGGCACCCTGTCCGGCGGTGAGGCCCAACGCATCCGGCTGGCCACCCAGATCGGTTCCGGGCTGGTCGGCGTGCTCTACGTCCTCGACGAGCCGTCCATCGGCCTGCACCAGCGCGACAACCGCCGCCTCATCGAAACCCTCACCCGCCTAAGGGATCTCGGTAATACGCTGATCGTCGTCGAGCACGACGAGGACACCATCGCCCACGCCGACTGGATCGTCGACATCGGTCCGGCCGCCGGCGAGCACGGCGGCCGGGTGGTGCACAGCGGCCCGTACGCCGAGCTGCTGGCCAATCCGAACTCGATCACCGGGGCCTACCTGGCGGGCAAGCAGAGCATCGAGGTCCCCGCCATCCGCCGGCCCGTCGACCGTAAGCGCCAGCTCACCGTCGTCGGCGCCCGGGAACACAACCTGCGCGCCATCGACGTGTCGTTCCCGCTCGGGGTGCTCACCTCGGTGACCGGGGTGTCCGGGTCGGGAAAGTCCACTCTCGTCAACGACATCCTGGCGAGCGTGCTGGCCAACAAGCTCAACGGCGCCCGGTTGGTGCCCGGCCGGCACACCCGGGTCAGCGGGCTCGACCAGGTCGACAAGCTGGTGCGGGTGGACCAGTCGCCGATCGGGCGCACCCCGCGCTCCAATCCGGCCACCTACACCGGGGTGTTCGACAAGATCCGAAGCCTGTTCGCCGCCACCACCGAGGCCAAGGTCCGCGGCTACCAGCCCGGCCGGTTCTCGTTCAACGTCAAAGGCGGCCGCTGCGAGGCCTGTTCGGGCGACGGCACCATCAAGATCGAGATGAACTTCCTGCCCGACGTCTACGTGCCTTGCGAGGTGTGTCAGGGCGCGCGCTACAACCGCGAGACCCTCGAGGTGCACTACAAGGGCAAGACGATCTCCGAGGTGCTGGACATGTCCATCGAGGACGCCTGCGAGTTCTTCGAGCCGATCAGCGCCATCCACCGCTATCTGAGGACCCTGGTCGACGTCGGCCTCGGCTATGTGCGGCTGGGCCAGCCCGCGCCGACGCTGTCCGGGGGAGAGGCGCAGCGGGTCAAGCTCGCCGCGGAGTTGCAGAAGCGCTCGACCGGCCGCACCGTCTACATCCTGGACGAGCCCACCACCGGCCTGCACTTCGAGGACATCCGCAAACTGCTCAGGGTCATCAACGGGCTTGTCGACAAGGGCAACTCGGTCATCGTCATCGAGCACAACCTGGACGTCATCAAGACCTCCGACTGGGTCATCGACATGGGGCCCGAGGGTGGCTCCGGGGGCGGCACGGTGGTCGCCCAGGGCACCCCGGAGCACGTCGCCGCGAACGCGGACAGCTACACCGGGATGTTCCTGTCCAAACTCATCGCTCCGCCGGCGGTCAGCGGCAGGGCGGCGAAGAGGCCGGCGAAGAACGGCAGGCCCGTCGCCCGGGCCGCGAACGCCAGACGCTAGGCCGCACCGGCGGACCCGCCGGTGGGTTCGCCGTTTGGCGGCACCCGGGACGGGCTACGATCCGGGAATGAAGAAGGAAGCGCAGGAACACGAGCAGGACGACGTCCGCCGGCTTCAGGAGCTGCCGGCCTTCGCCAAATTCTCCAAGCGCGATCTGGAGCGGTTGCTCAGCGTCGCGCAGCACAGCTCGCACACCAAGCCGTGGCCGCTGATCCAAGAGCAGACTCCCTCCGAGGACGCCTTCATCCTGCTCAGCGGAGAGGTGGGTGTCTACGTCGGTGACGACCGCGTCGCCGTGCTGGGGCCCGGTGAGGTGATCGGCGAGTCCGCGATCCGCCAGGGCACGTTGCGGTCGGCCACGGTCACGACTATCGGCCCGTCCGAGGTGCTGCGGATCGAGCGCGACGACCTGACCCGCCTGCTCGGCGAGATACCCGCCCTGCGCGAGGCCATCGACGCCGTTGCAGCCAAACACGTCTCGGCGGCCCCGCCGGCGAAGCCGTCGAAACCCGAACGCGTCAAAGTGAACGCGTCGGTTCCGCCCGAGCTGGCCGAGCGGTTCGAGCATGCCGCCGCCTCAGCGGGCGTCAGTGTCGCGGCCGCACTCGAGGATGCGCTGACCGGATGGATCAGCCGGAACGCTAAGGGCTAGCCGGACCCGGCTCAGTCGGCCTTGCGCATGGAGGCGCGGATCTCGTCGAGTTTGTCCGCGGCCGCCTTCTGCACCTCGTCGTAGCGCTGGGCCGCGCTGCGCGCCTCGGGGGTTTCCTCGGCCAGTTCGGTTGCGCCCAGCGCGGTTCCGTACCGGGTCTCGATCTTCTCCCGGACTCCCTCCAGGGTCGGCACGCCGTCGGCGGTGTAGCCGGTGTCCGGCTCCGCGGCGGTCACCGGGGGAGGTGTCGCGTGGGCTTTCGGGGCCTGCGGTTCGGTTGCGGCCGGATTCGCGGTCTCGGGCGCGTCGTCGTCGTTCATGGGCTCACCGTTCCCCTTCGGGCCGTTGACCTTCCGCGGCGATGGTCACACCGTCGGGCCGGCCGGAGGTTCCCGGTAGTCCGACGTCCGGCACATCCGGCGTGCCGACCTGGGAAGCCAGCCAGGGCAGCGCCGCGGCGAACGCCTTGGCCGCGAAAGGCCAGTCGTGCTTGCCGGGCAGCGGCACCACCGCGCAGTCGATGTCGACGGTGCTGCCCAGCCGGCACAGTGTCCGGGCCGCCGCGGTGGGATTGCTCCCGGGGGCGCGCTCGGCCGGCTCGTCCTGCAGCGCCACCCCGGATATCGCCGGGTTGTTGCCGGGCTCGGACACCGCGAACCAGCCCGCCACGCCCTCGTACGGGCCGTGCCGCTCCATCACTGTCGCCGGGTCCCAGTCGTCCCACGCCGCGGCGTCGCCGCCGAACAGGCGCTCGATGGTCTGCGCCTTGGTGCCGGCATTGGGGGCCAGGTCGCCGTCGATGTTGAGGAAGGTGCTGAACAGCTCCGGGTATTTCAGCGCCAGGTTCAGCGCGCAGGTGCCGCCCGACGACCACCCCACCGCACCCCAGCCGGCCGGGTCGTCGGTGACGCCGAAGTGCGCCACCATGTAGGGCACCACGTCAAGGGTGAGATGGTCGGCGGCGTTGCCGCGCACGCCGTTGACGCACTCGGTGTCGTTGTTGAACGCGCCCCCGGAGTCGGCGAACACGAAGACCGGCGCGTTGCCGCCGTTCTTCGCGGCGAACTCGTCGATGGTCGTCACCGCGTTCGCCGACCGGATCCAGTCGGCGGCGGTGTTGAACTGCCCGCCGATCATCATCACCACGGGCAGCGCGGGCGGGGGATTGCTGGCGAAGTAGGCCGGTGGCAGATACACCAGCTCGCCGCGGTGCTTGAACTTCGACGCCGTCGACGGGATGTCCACGGGCACAACCTTGCCCCTGGCCGGGATAGTCTGGCTGGCAAGCATTTCGGCGACCGTCGCGCGATCGGTCTGGCCCGGCAGCGGTCCGCCGGTCAGCTGGCCCCAGGCGGTCTGCACGGTCGGGAAGTACCCGACCCACAGGTTCAGCATGAGACCGGCGCTCAGAGCCGTCATCGGGATCGCCAGCAACGACACCCCGCGCCGCCGCCACCCGGCCGATCGCCAGCCCAGCACGGCCACGCCGAGAGCCGTCCCGGTCAGTGCCACCCAGACCCACAGCGGCTGCGGCGCCGGTTCCCCGGACAGCCCGTTGGAGGCGATCTGCCAGTGCGTGACCCACACCAGGACGAGGCCGCACGCGACCGCTGCGGGCAGCCCGACCAGCCGCCAGCGGCGGTTGCGCCACCCGATCGCGAGCACCAGCAGCACACCGGCCAGGACCTGGACTGCCAGCGGCAGCCAGCCGTGCATCAGCGAAATGTGGTCTCGGAACAAGCCGATCGGCTCGGCCAGCACCGTGGCGTCAACCCTGGGGGGTGTCACGCCGACCATCGTGACCCAGCTTTCTGAAAAAGGTTGCCCGAACGTGCCCCGAGCCGCGCGGCCCGACCCGCTCAGACTACCGCGGCTTGGCCAGCGGGAAGGGTAGCGTCTCGCGGATACTCCGGCCGGTGATCAGCATGACCACCCGGTCGACGCCGACGCCCAGACCGCCGGTCGGGGGCATCGCGTACTCCATCGCCTGCAGGAAGTCCTCGTCGATCTCCATCGCCTCCGGGTCGCCCCCGGCGGCGAGCATCGACTGCGCCTCGAGCCGGTGGCGCTGCTCGACCGGGTCGGTCAGCTCGCTGTAGGCGGTGCCGAGTTCCACCCCCCAGGCCACCAGGTCCCAGCGTTCGGCCAGCCCGGCACGGCTTCGGTGCGGACGGGTCAGCGGCGACACCGAGGAAGGAAAGTCGATGTAGAACGTCGGAGCCTCGGTGCGCTCCTCGACCAGGCGCTCGTACAGCTCCAGCACCACCGCACCGGCGTCCCAGTGCCGCAGGTAGGGCACCCCGGCGTCGTCGCACAGCCGGCGCAGGGTGTCCAGGTCGGTGTCTGGGTCGACCTGCCGGCCCAGCGCCTCGGAGACCGCGTCGTGCACGGTGCGCACCGGCCACTGCCCGGAGATGTCCACCGGCTCGGGGTCCCCGCCCGGCCCGGGCCGCATCACCACCGCCGCGCCGTTCGCCGCGATCGCCGCGTTCTGGATGAGCTCGCGGCAGCCGTCGATCCACACCCGGTAGTCGGCGTGCGCCTGGTAGGCCTCCAACAGGGTGAACTCCGGGTTGTGGCTGAAGTCCACGCCCTCGTTGCGGAACGCCCGGCCGAGTTCGAAGACGCGCTCCACCCCGCCGACGCACAGCCGCTTCAGGTAGAGCTCCGGTGCGATGCGCAGGTAGAGGTCGAGGTCGTAGGCGTTGATGTGGGTCTGGAACGGACGGGCGTTGGCGCCGCCGTGGATCTGCTGCAGGATCGGCGTCTCGACTTCGACGAATCCCCTGGCGAACAGGGTGTCGCGCAGCGACCGCAGGATGTCGCTGCGGGCCCGGATCAGGTCCCGGGCGACCGGGTTGACCACCAGGTCCACCGACCGGGACCGCACCCTGGCCTCGGGGTCGGACAGACCCTTCCACTTGTCGGGCAGCGGTCGCAGGCACTTGCCGAGCAGCCGCCACCGGTTGACCAGTACCGAGCGGGTTCCGTTGTGGCTGTATCCCATTCGGCCGGATGCCTCGATCAGGTCGCCGCGGTCGACCTCGGCGAAGTCGGGGGCGTCGTCGTCGAGGCCGGAGGACTCCAGCAGCAGCTGGACGTCGCCGGACCAGTCCCGCAGCGTCGCGAAGGTCACCCCGCCGTAGTCCCGGCTGCGCAGCACGCGCCCGGCCACCACGACCGGGGTGTCGTCGTCGGCGGCGACCGCGGCGGCGACGGTGTGGCTGGGCGGGCTGCCCACCGGGTAGGCGTCCACCCCGCGCTCCTGCAGCGCCTGCAGCTTGGCCATCCGGACCCGGACCTGCTCGGGCACCCTCGGCTCGGCCGACCCGTCGTCGGGTTCGCCGGCCGGTGCGGCGACGGCCTCGCTCCCGTCGGTGAGCTCGGTCAGGCCGTGCGGCACCGCCGAGTGGTGCCCGGTGTGCTGTTTGGCGCGCCGCGAGAACGGCAGGACCAGGAACCCCTCGGCGATCACCGATGCCACGCCCACCCGCGGTATCAGCCGGGTGTCCTCGTAGCAGGCGAACCGCGGCACCCACTGCGGCTGGTATTTCATGTTCGAGCGGTACAGCGTCTCCAACTGCCACCAGCGCGAGAAGAACACCAGCAGTGCCCGCCACAGCCTGGCGACCGGTCCCGCGCCCAGTCGCGCGCCCTCCTCGAAGGCCGACCGGAACATCGCGAAGTTCAGCGAAACCCGGCTCACCCCGATGGTGTCGGCCTGCTGTAGCAGCTCGCTGACCATCAGTTCGACCGTGCCGTTCGGCGAGCGCCGGGATCTGCGCATCAGGTCCAGCGACAGCCCGCTGGTTCCCCACGGCACGAACGAGAGCATTCCCAGCACGTTGTCCCCGTCGGCGGCGTCGACGGCCTCGACCAGCAGGCAGTCGCCGTCGGCGGGGTCGCCCAGCCGGCCCAGTGCCATCGAGAAGCCGCGCTCGGTCTCGGTGTCGCGCCAGGCGTCGGCGCGTTTGATCACATCCGCCATCTCCGCGGCGCTGAGTTCGCGGTGCCGGCGCATCCGCACCGTCAGCCCGGCCCGCCGGGCCCGCGTCACCGCCTGCCGCACCCCCTTCATCTCGGCCCCGGACAGCCGGAACTTGTCGGGGTAGAGGATCGCCTCGTCGCCGAGTTGCAGGGCGCTCAGGCCGGCTTCCCGGTATGCCTGTGCCCCGGTCGAGCTGGCGCCCATCACCCCGGGCGCCCAACCGTAGTCCTCGCACCGCTGCAGCCACGCCCCGATCGCCTGGGCCCAGAATCGCGGATCGCCGACGGGGTCGCCGCTGGCCAGGCACACGCCGACTTCGACGCGGTAGGTGACGGCGGCGCGGCCGTTGGGCGCGAAGATCACCGACTTGTCCCGGCGGGTGGCGAAATAGCCCAGGGAGTCGTTCTTGCCCCAGACCTCCAGCAGCGAACGGATCGCCACCTCGTCCTCGCCGGTCAGTGCGTTCTCCGCCCGCTGGGACTGGAACAGCACGACGGCGGCGGCCATCAGCGCCAGCGCCCCGAACAGACCGAGCAGCGCGTTGACCGGAACCTGCGGCTTGCCGACGAAGAAGTCCGGCGGCGCGACCGCGAAGCCGCTGACCCGGTTTATCGCATAGAGCAGATGATCGCCTTGCAGCGACCCCGGGAAAAGCCTGAGCAGGATCCAGCCGAGCAGGATGCCGAGCAGGTTGCCGGCCACCAGAACGGCGGCGGCCTTGAGCAGCGCCCCGCGGCGCACCTTGGCGCCGAACTCCCGATAGGCCAGCACCAGCACCGCGATGGCGGCGATGTGGACGGTCAGGCCGAGGAACTCCCCGACGTCTTCCAGGCGCGTCCCGTCGCGGTCGAACAGCGCGGCGACGTCGAGCACGACGGCCAGCGCCAGGTTGAGCACCAGCACCCACCACGCGATGCGCTTGCGGGCGGCCAGTGCGCCCGCCATCACCGCCAGGGCGAACGCCCAGGCGAAGCTGGTGTCGGGGAAGTTGAACAGGTACCGGTCGATGAACTCCCGCGGCACCTTGGTCAGGTGCCGGACGGTGGGTGAGACGCTGGAGAGCAGCGAGGCGGTGGCGATGACGCCCAGAACCCAGCCCGCCGCGGCCGGCACCCAACCGAATCCGGTCCGGGTCCGGGGTCTGCTGATCGTGGCCGTCATAAGCCAGAAAGACTATTCGCTGGACCGCAAATTCCTCACCGAACCACCGCCGGTGTACTGCTCGCCCGGTCCGCGCCCTGGTTCGTCGGGCATCGCGCTGGCCTCCCGGAAGGCCAGCTGCAGGCTGCGCAGCCCGTCCCGCATCGGGCCGGCGTGTGGCCCCAGGAATCCCGCGCAGCCGTCGAGCAGGCCGGCATAGGCGTTGATCAGCCGGCGCGCCTCGTCGAGGTCTCGGTTTTCGCTGACCTGCGGATCTGGGTCGGCCAGTCCGATTTTCTCGGCGGCCGCGCTCATCAGCATCACCGCGGCGCGGCCGATCACCTCGATGGCGGGGACGTCGGCCAGGTCGCGGTGCCGCGCACCGGTCCGGCCTGCGGTGCCAGGGTTATCCGTCATGGCTGATAGACTGGCATGCACGACCGTCCCGGCGTACGCCAGGACAGCAAGTGGAGTCCCACTCCCACCGTCGGCCGCAGGAGAAATCAGCAGGCTGGGCGGTCCGGTCGCGAGTGCCCCCGGGCATTCGTTCCGCGGTCTGTCCGCGGACGGCTCACGCCGTGACCGGTCGGCAATGGGCCCTGCTGCGCGCAGGGCCCTTCTGTTCGAGTGAACAGAGTGCTGGTGGGGGGCGTTCTTCTCCCGATGCGTCCTGCGGCGTTTCGCCGGCGTCGGCCGGATGAAGATGAAAACCGACCAGGGAGGCCCCATCAGCACTGAGACCCGCGTCAACGAGCGTATCCGCGTACCTGAAGTCCGGCTGATCGGACCAGGCGGAGAGCAGGTTGGAATCGTGCGTATCGAGGACGCTCTCCGCGTCGCCGCGGATGCCGACCTCGACCTTGTCGAAGTGGCCCCGGACGCCAAGCCGCCGGTGTGCAAGATCATGGACTACGGCAAGTTCAAGTACGAGACGGCTCAGAAGGCGCGCGAGTCTCGCAAGAACCAGCAGCAGACCGTCGTCAAGGAACAGAAACTTCGCCCCAAGATCGACCCGCACGACTACGAGACCAAGAAGGGTCACGTGATCCGCTTCCTGGAGGCCGGGTCGAAGGTCAAGGTGACGATCATGTTCCGCGGACGCGAGCAGTCCCGGCCCGAACTCGGGTACCGGCTGCTGCAGCGGCTCGGCGCCGACGTCGCCGACTACGGCTTCGTCGAGACGACCGCCAAGCAGGACGGCCGCAACATGACGATGGTGCTGGCTCCGCACCGCGGCGCGAAAACCCGCGCCCGAGCGGCCGAACAGGCGGTGGCCGGCCCGGCCCAGCCGCTTGCCAGAGCCGAAGCCGACGGCGAAGCCGTCATCGAACAGAACTGACCGAGAGGAACACCAGGACATGCCCAAGGCCAAGACCCACAGCGGAGCCAGCAAGCGTTTCCGGCGCACCGGCACCGGAAAGATCGTGCGGCAGAAGGCGAACCGCCGCCACCTGCTCGAGCACAAGTCGTCCCGCCGCACTCGTCGCCTGGACGGCCGGACCGTCGTCGCCGAGAACGACACCAAGCGTGTCAACAAGATGCTCAAGGGCTGACGTCGACCGTCGCTGACCTGACCTACGAACCCAACGAGAAGGGGAAGATCCCATGGCCCGCGTGAAACGCGCAGTCAACGCCCAGAAGAAGCGGCGCACCATCCTCAAGGCGTCCAAGGGCTACCGCGGCCAGCGGTCGCGGCTGTACCGCAAAGCCAAAGAGCAGCAGCTGCATTCGCTGACCTACGCCTACCGCGACCGGCGTGCCCGCAAGGGCGAATTCCGCAAGTTGTGGATCGCCCGGATCAACGCCGCGGCCCGCGCCAACGGCATCACCTACAACCGGCTCATCCAGGGTCTCAAGGCCGCCGGCGTGGAGGTCGACCGCAAGAACCTCTCCGAGATCGCGATCAGCGACCCGGCGGCCTTCACCGCACTCGTCGAGGCGGCCCGCGCCGCTCTGCCGGAGGATGTGAACGCCCCGTCCGGTGAGGCTGCGTGACGGCTCCGCTCACTGAGCGGTCCACCACGGTCACCGACGCGGTCAGACTTCACCGCCGGTCGGGGCGTGCCGCCGCGGGCCGGTTCCTCGCGGAGGGGCCGAACCTCGTCGAGGCGGCCGCGCGGTGCGGTCTCGTCGAGCGGGTCTTCGCCACCGAGGCGGCGGCCGCACGGCACGCCGGCATCCTGCACGGGCACGCCGTCACGGCGGTGACCGAGCGGGCGATGAAGTCGCTGTCGGAGACCGTCACGCCGGCCGGACTGGTGGCGGTCTGTGCCATCCCGGCCCATGACCTGGACGCGGTGCTGGCCCGGACTCCTGCGCTGATCGCCGTCGGCGCCGAGGTCTCCGATCCCGGCAACGCCGGAACCCTGATCCGGCTGGCCGACGCGATGGGCGCCGGCGCGGTGGTCTTCGCCGGCGACGCGGTGGACCCCTACAACGGCAAGTGCGTGCGCTCCTCGGCCGGCAGCATCTTCTCCGTTCCGGTGGTGCTGCACCCCGATGCCGCCGGCCTGATAGACAGGCTGCGCTCCGCGGGCCTGCAGGTCCTGGCGACCACGCTGGACGGCGAACTGTGCCTCGACGACACCGACGCGCTGCTGGGCGCGCCCACCGCCTGGGTGTTCGGCGGGGAGGCCCGCGGCCTTGCCGGTTCCGTCGCGGCCCGCGCCGATCACCGGGTGGTCATCCCGATGTCGGGAGACGTCGACAGCCTGAATGTGGCGGTGGCAGCCGCAATTTGCCTCTACCAGAGCGCGCGGGCCCAGCGCCGGCGGTAGCCGCCGGGTTCGCGCCGAGATACCGGGCGCGGCCTACACGAACTCCTCGGCCGAAGCCTCGATCCAGTCCGACAGCCAGGTCTCCGGCGGGCTCTCCAGCAACTCGCCGGGCATCAGCCACTCGTAGATCTCGGCGTAGGTGCGGCTGTGCGAGCTGTCGATGCGGCGGTTGAGCATCGACGGCGTCAGCTCGGAGAAGCTCTCCAGGCCCATCGAGGCCACCATCTGTGCGGCGCTGCCGACCACCGCCTTCTGGAAGTTGGCCACCCGGTCGATCTTGTCCGGCACGTCCAGCGCCCTGGCCAATCCCGGGTCCTGGGTGGCCACTCCCGTCGGGCAGCGGTTGGTGTGGCACTTCATCGCCTGGATGCAGCCGACGGCGAACATCATCGCCCGGGCCGCGAGGGTGAAGTCGGCGCCCTGGATGACGCGCTGCACCACATCGAATCCGTTGGTGACCTTGCCCGACGCACCCACCTTGATGTGCTCGCGCAGTCCGGTTCCGACGAGGCAGTTCTGCACCATCATCAGCCCCTCGGTGAGGGGCATGCCGACGTGGTCGACGAATTCCTGTGGGGCGGCGCCGGTTCCGCCCTCGGCGCCGTCGACGATGATGAAGTCCGGTGTTATGCCGGTCCGGATCATCGCCTTGCAGATGGACAGGAACTCGGTGCGGGCGCCGGCGCAGAGCTTGAAACCGACCGGTTTGCCATCCGACAGGCTGCGCAGCGTGGCGATGAAGTGCATCAGTTCCAGCGGGGTGTGGAAGGCGGTGTGCGCCGGAGGGGAGACCACCGTCTGGCCGACCGGCACGCCGCGGGTCTCGGCGATCTCCGGGGTCACCTTGGCGCCGGGCAGCACGCCGCCCAGGCCGGGCTTGGCGCCCTGGGACAGTTTGATCGAGATGGCCTTGACCGACGGCAGCGCCGCCTTGTCCTTGAACTTCTCGGCGTCGAAGTGCCCGTCGGGGGTCCGGCAGCCGAAATAGCCCGAGCCGATCTCCCAGATCAGATCCCCTCCGTGCTTGAGGTGGTACGGGCTGATCGCGCCCTCGCCGCTGTCATGGGCGAATCCGCCCCTGGCGGCGCCGCCGTTGAGCGCCTCGATGGCGTTTCCGGACAGCGCTCCGAAGCTCATCGCCGAAACGTTGAGCAGGGCGATGTCGTAGGGCTTGGTGCAGTCCGGACCGCCGAGGCGAACGCGGGGGGTGAGGTCGGTGGCGATCCTCGCCCGCAGCGAGTGCCGCAGGAATTCGTAGCCGACCTCGTTGACGTTGCGTTCGGTGCCGAACGGCTCGTCTCCCTTGATGCCCTTGGACCGCCGGTACACCGCGTCGCGGGTCTCCCGGTCGAAGGGCGCGCCGTCGGTGTTCGACTCGACGAAGTACTGGTAGATCTCCGGGCGGATGCGTTCGGCGAGCCACCGGGCGTGGCCGAGAACGGGGTAGGCCCGCAGGATGGAGTGCCCCGTCTGCACCAGATCCCAGGTGCCCAGACCGGCCACGGCGGCCAGCAGTGCCGCGACGATCCACCACCCGCCGTTCAGTTTGAGCGCCAGCACCGCCACGGCGCCGGCTGCGGCCCACACCGCCCCGATGATGAGTGCTCTCAGCATTTGCCGTCCTCCGCCTCGACCAGCGGGAGAATTGCCCGCGAGGCGTCATTCTGGCATCACCTATGATCTTTCGGTCGGCACTTGCGCAACACCCGTGCCCGGCAAAAACACCAGGCCAGCCGAAGGAGAGTCTGCGCGCGTGGGTGGACAACCCGGGGATCTGTCGCAGGACGCGCTGGCCACCGCCGTCGACGCGGCACGCGGGGCGTTCGACGCCGCCGCGGACCTCGACGCGCTGTCGAGGGCCAAGACCGAGCATCTGGGTGACCGGGCTCCGCTGGCCCTGGCCCGCCAGGCGCTGGCCGGGCTGCCCGCCGACCAGCGGGCCGACGCGGGGAGGAGGGTCAACGAGGCGCGTGCCCGGGCCCAGTCCGCTTTCGACGAACGGCTCGCCGCGCTGCGCGCCGAACGGGACGCGGCAGTGCTGGTCGCCGAGACCATCGACGTAACCCTGCCGTCGGGCCGGCAGCCCGTCGGGGCGCGTCACCCCATCACGATCCTGGCCGAGCACATCGCCGACACCTTCGTGGCGATGGGATGGGAACTGGCCGAGGGCCCCGAGGTGGAAAGCGAGCAGTTCAACTTCGACGCGCTGAACTTCCCACCCGACCATCCGGCTCGCAGCGAGTCCGACACCTTCCACATCGCGCCCGAGGGCTCTCGGCAGCTGTTGCGCACCCACACCTCGCCGGTACAGGTCCGCACCCTGCTGAGCCGCGATCTGCCGGTCTACGTCATCTCCATCGGCCGCACCTTCCGCACCGACGAACTGGACTCCACCCACACCCCGGTGTTCCACCAGGTGGAGGGGCTCGCGGTCGACCGCGGACTGACCATGGCCCATCTGCGCGGAACGCTGGACGCGTTCGCCCGATCGGAATTCGGTCCGGACGCCCGCACCCGGATGCGGCCGCACTTCTTCCCGTTCACCGAGCCGTCGGCCGAGGTGGACATCTGGTTTCCCGACAAGAAGGGCGGACCCGGCTGGGTCGAGTGG
>NZ_JBJTJF010000163.1:0-15772 GCF_046095365.1 Mycobacterium sp. | reverse complement strand
CGGCGGATCGGCGCGCCTCCGCAGGAGTGAGTCATCACCCGGCGGGCGGGGGCGGTGGCGGGGTCGTGGGCGACGCCGCGCTGCGCGGCGACCAGAACAGCCGCCCCGGCCACACCGGCGAGGACCAGTACGCCCAGCCCGACCGCCAGCCAGCGCTGCCCCGGTCCCCGCCCGCCGGGTGCTGACTCACTCCTGCGGTGGCGCGCCGATCCCCCGGCCGGCGGCGGCAGCCCGGCCGACGGCTGCAGGGCCTGCTGCATCGCCCGGGCGAAATCCGCGCAACTCTCGTACCGGTCGGCAGGGTCCTTGGCCATGGCCTTGGCGAAGACCGGACCGAAGGCGGACAGGTCGGCCGGCAGGGACGCAACCGGCGGTGGCTCGCTGAGGTGCTGGCCGATGACGACGGCGGGATTGCTGTGCTCGATCGGAGCGCTGCCGGTCAGAAGGTGAAAGGCGGTGGCGGCCAACGCGTACTGGTCGGCCCGGCCGTCGATCTGCTCGCCCCTGAGCTGTTCGGGGGCCGCGTAGGTGACCGTGCCGACCGTCATCTCCGTCCCGGTGAGATCGCTGGTCTGGTCCGCCCAGCGCGCAACTCCGAAGTCCACCAGCATGACTCGGTCGATGTCCCCGTCCGCGGAGTCCGACTCGGGGCGGCCCAGCAGGATGTTGGCCGGCTTGATGTCCCGGTGCAGCAGATTGCGGCTGTGTGCGTAGTCCAGCGCCTGGCCGACCTCGGTGACGATGCGCACGACGTCGGCGGCGGGTACCGCGTTCGGATAGTTGCGGCTCAGCAGATGGAAGGCGTCGGTGCCGTCGACATACTCCATGGCGATCCACAGCTGGCCGTCGCACTCACCCCGGTCGAAGATCGTGACGATGTTCCGGTGGCGCAGGGTGGCCACCATCTCGGCCTCGCGGTTGAACCGCTGCCGGTACTCCTCGTCGTGACTGACGGCCGTACCGAGCACCTTGAGCGCCTCGCGGCGGGGCAGGCGCGGATGCTCGGCGAGGTACACCTCGCCCATGCCGCCCTCGCCGAGGACACGCAGGATGGTGTAGCCGGCGAATACCCGGCCGTCATCGAGGGGCATGGGGGCACCCTAGGCCGGGACGGCGGCCTTCAGCGCTGCCAGCGCGGCCGTGCTGAGCCGGGCCAGTTCGGCGGCCTCGTCGGCACTGAGCGCGGCGGCGAGGATCTCAGCCATCCGGCGGTTGGTGACCGCTTCCACCTCGTCGTAGCGCTCCCTCTTGTCCGCGCCGTCGGCGAACGGGCCGGGCCAGCCGAACATCCGGGTGTAGTTCTCGTCCCCGTGCAGCATGTGCGCCTCGACCGGGGTGATACCGGAAACCGACAGCGCATTGAGGTGGGTTTCGCCGCGCAGTTCGCGCAAGACATGCATAACCTGCAGCACCCGCGCCGGGGCGTCGGCCGCCAGTGGCATGAGCCGCCACCCGGCGTACAGGGGCAGGCCGACGGTCGGTGCCGCGGCGATGATCTTCTCGCCCGATTGAGCGATACGGTCCAGACCCTCGGCGCCGGCGAGGTAGGTGCGGCCGAAGCCGGCCATCTGCTCCCAGTAGACCTCCGCCGCACCGGCCGCGCCGCGCACGGCGACGCCTTCGGTCCACAACGCGCCCAGCATGTTCGGCTCGAAGATCGCGAACACCGCGGCCACCGTCGTCGGGGTCGCCTCGCCGAGGACGCCGCCGCGGCCGGCGACATAGCCGGCCAACGGATTCTGGTATCCCGCCGCGATGCTGCCCGCGAACGTCTCGGGATGCAGCATGAACACGCCGACGGCTTGACCCGCCGCCTCGCCGGTCTCGCGGGCGGCTTCCAGCATCACCTGGCTCATGTCGGCTCCTTAGATCGGGATCAGGCCGTGCTTGCGCTGGATTCGCTGAATCTGCTTCTCCCGCAACAGGCGCATGGACTTGCGCAACAGCAAGCGTGTCTGGTGCGGCTCGATCACCGCGTCGATGAACCCGCGCTCGGCGGCGATGTAGGGGATCGCCATGTTGCGGTTGTACCCCTCGATGAAGTCCGCCCGGATCTTCTGAACCTCGGGGGCGGTCGGGTCCGGGAAGCGCTTGACCAACAGCTGGGCAGCACCCTCGGCTCCGATCACGGCGATTCGGGCGGTGGGCCAGGCGAAGTTCAGGTCGGCGGTGAGCTGCTTGGAGCCCATCACGGCGTACGCGCCGCCGTAGGACTTGCGGATGGTGATCGTGATCTTGGGGACGACGGCCTCGACGACGGCATAGAGGAACCGGCCGCCGCGCTTGATGATTCCGTTCTTCTCCTGCTCCACCCCGGGCAGGAAGCCGGGCGTGTCGACCACGAACACCAGCGGCAGGTTGAAGGAGTCGCAGAACCGCAGGAACCGGGCTGCCTTGTCGGAGGCCTCGTTGTCGATCGCGCCGGACATGTGCATCGGCTGGTTGGCGATCACACCGACCGGGCGGCCGTCCACCCGGGCGAACCCGGTGATGATCGCCTGCCCCGCCTGGGCGGCCACGTCGAGGAAGTCGCCGTCGTCGAAGATCCGGATCAGGATCTCGTGCATGTCGTATGCCGTGTTGTCAGCATCCGGCACCAGGCTGTCCAGTTCCAGATCGTGCGGGGTGATCTCCGGCTCCAGCCCCGGGTTGATCACCGGGGCGTCGTCAAAGGTGTTGGACGGCAGGAACTCCAGGAAGTCGCGCACGTACTGGAACGCGGCCTTCTCCGACTCGACGACCTGGTGGATGTTGCCGTAGCGGGCCTGGTAGTCCGCGCCGCCGAGTTCGTCGAGGCTGACGTCCTCACCGGTGACATCCTTGATGACGTCGGGTCCGGTGACGAACATGTACCCCTGGTCGCGAACCGCCACCACCAGGTCGGTCTGGATCGGCGAGTACACCGCGCCGCCGGCGCACTTGCCCAGGATGATCGAGATCTGCGGCACCACGCCGGACAGCAGTTCGTGGCGGCGGCCGAGTTCGGCGTACCAGGCCAGCGAGGTGACCGCGTCCTGGATCCGCGCGCCACCGGAGTCGTTGATGCCGATGATGGGACAGCCCACCATCGCGACCCATTCCATGAGCCGTGCGACCTTGCGGCCGAACATCTCTCCCACCGATCCGCCGAAGACGGTCTGGTCATGGGAGAAGACGCCGACGGGCCGGCCGTTGATGGTGGCGTGCCCGGTCACGACGCCGTCGCCGTAGAGGGCGTTGGGATCGCCGGGGGTGCGGGCCAGCGCGCCGATCTCCAGGAAGCTGCCCGGGTCGACCAGCTCGTGGATGCGCGCGCGGGCGCTGGCGATGCCGCGCTTGTCGCGTTTGGCGGCGGCCGCCTCACCGCCGGGCTCGGCGGCCAGTTCGAGCTTCTCTCGCAGTTCGGCCAGCAACTCGGCGGTGGTCTTGTTGGTCACGTGGTCTCCTGCCGGGCCTGAATGCGATTGATCGCCTCAGACATGTGCGCGCCCACCTTGGCAATGTACGGCTCGTCGATGGCCTGGATGTGCTCGCCCCCGATCGGCACCACCTCGAGGTCGGCGACGAACTCGCCCCAGCCGCCGTCGGGCTTGCGGGTGCCGTAGCGCGGCTCGAACATGATGGCGTCGTCGTGGTAGCGGTCGGCCATGTAGAGGGTCACGTGCCCGTCGTAGGGCTCGATCTTGGCGGTGTCGATGGCACGGTTGTCCAGATACGAGGTGCGCTGGTGCTCGATCACCCCGCCCGGGATGTTCACCCCGCTGGCCTTGACCGCGTCCAGGACGAACCGCACCTGCCCCTCGTCGTCGAGGACCTCGAGTTCCTCGTAGGGGATGGCCGGGATCTCCACGTTGAAGGTGCGCTGGGCGAACAGCGCGTAGCGGTCCCAGCGGGCCCGGATCTCCTCGGGGGTCTGCGGGATCTCCTCGCCGGCCCGGACTGTGTCGATCAGGCCGACGAACTCGACGTCCGCGCCGGCCTTCTTCAGACCGATGGCGCAGGCGTAGGCCAGCACGCCGCCGAGTGACCAGCCGGCCAGGACGAACGGGCCGTTGCCCTGCATGTCCATCAGCTTGGGAACGTACTGGGCGGCGCGTTCCTCGATCGAGCCCTCGACACGCTCGAGGCCGTACATCGGGGTGTCGGCGGGCAGCCGTTTGAGCAGCGGCTCGTAGACCACCGTCGAGCCGCCGGCCGGGTGGAAGACGAACACCGGAACCTTGGTCGAGCCTTCCGGGCGGGCGCGCAGGGTGCGGACGAACCCGTCGAGCTCGCCGGACTCCAGGTGCTCGCGCACGGTGGTGGCCAACTCCTCGATGGTGTTCGCGGCCCGCACGTCGTCGGCGGTGATGGTGCCCTCGCAGCGCTCGGTGAGACGCGCGGCGATCTTGGCCGCGGTGTCGTCGTCGATCGCGGGCAGGTCGTTGAAGATCCCTCCGGGCGACTTGCCGGTGACGATCGCCCAGGTGGCGAAGGTGACCCGCTCGGCGGCCTCGCGCGGGGGCACGTCGGTGCCCAGCGCGTCCACGACGGCCTGCTGGGTCAGCACCTTCGCCGCGGCCGCGGCCGGGGTGCCGGCGTCCGGGCCGGCCGGGTTGGTCGGCGGCGGCGGGAGCGGCGCCGCCGGGCCGGCGACATCGGACTGCGCGGGGCCGGCCGGATTCGTCGGCGGCGGCGGGACGTCGCCGGCCGAGTGTGCCTCCGGGTGCTTGGCGGCCAGTGTTTCGGCCAGCGCCTCGGGGATCTCGCCCGCGGCCAGCCTGGCCTGCTCGGCGGCGATCTCCTCGGGCGTCATGCCCTTCTGGTGCTCGGCGAGTTCGGCCACCTGCTCGCGGTTGGAGATGGCGTAGACGATCAGTTGCTCGACGGCATAGAGGTTCGCGTCGCGCACCGCGGTCAGCTGGATCGGCGGCAGGTCGAAGTCGTACTCCACCCGGTTCTTGATCCGCACCGCCATCAGCGAGTCCAGACCCAGTTCGATCAGCGGCACCTCCCACGGCAGGTCCTCGGGCTCGTAACCCATGGCGCTGCCCACGATCAGTCCCAGCCGGTCGTGCACGGTCTCCGCACCGCCGGGGGTCCACTTGCCCAGTTGGGCGGCGACGCCGGCGCCGGCGGCGAGGTTGTCGTGCAGGATGTCGGCGTCGTCCTCCGGCGCCGCGGCTTCGGGTTCCGGTCCGGCCGAAATCTGTTGGGCCACACCGATTCCGGTCGCCACGGCGGCAGGCAGGGCGGAGGCCGCGCCCGAACGGGCGACGATGGCGTCGTAGACCAGGGTGAACGACTCGTCGATGCGGGCGTGCACCTGAACCGAGGCTCCGCCGGGGTGGCGGGTCAGGGTGGTCACCAGCCGCGCACCGTCACCGGGGACCGCGCGCTGCTCGGAGGCGGTGAGGGTGGCGTCCGGAAGCACCTGCACCGCAGCTGCTTTCACCAGAGCGGCCAGGTCGGTGTTGCCGTCGCCGGCGTACTCCCAGACGTGCCGGCCGTCGGGCATGGCCACGTGCGTGCCGGGGATCAGCGCGGATCCGTCGGCCGAGAAGTGGGCGTTGAGCCAGTGCTCCTTGCGCTTGAACCTCGTCGGAGGGATGCCGGCGTAATCCCCGGGTTCCGAGGCCGGCGAGAACAGCGTGCGGAAGTCCAGGTCGTGGCCGTAGACGTAGAGCTGGGCCATGGCCGCGACCATCGAGTCGACCTCGTCCTCCTTGCGGGCCAGAGTCGCGATCAGCTGCCCGTCGTGCAGGCCCGCCGAAGCCGTCGTGAGCCCGACCTGCATGAGCGCCACCGGGTTCGGCGCGAGTTCGAGGAAGGTGGTGTGCCCGTTGTCGACCGCGTTGCGGATGCCCTGGGTGAAGTGGACGCTGTGCCGCAGGCCCTTCTTCCAGTAGTCCACCTGGTGGATCGCCTCACCGGGGCGGATGTAGCTGCCCTCGTGGACGGTGGAGAAGTAACCGATCTTCAGCGGCCGCGGGTCGATGCCCTGCAGCTCGGCGGCCAGCTCACCGAGCAGCGGGTCCATCTGGGTGGTGTGGCTGGCGCCCTTGGTCTGGAACTTGCGGGCGAAGCGGCCCTCGGCCTCGCAGCGCTCGATGATCGCGTCGACCTGTTCGGGCGGACCGCCGATCACGGTCTGGGTCGGGGCGGCGTACACGCAGACTTCCAGGCCGGGGAAGTCGGGGAACACCGTGGCTATCTCGTCGGCCGAGTACTCCACGAGTGCCATCAGCCGGATGTACTCGCCGAACAGCATGGCTTCGCCCTCGCCCATCAGATGCGAACGCGCGCAGATGGTCCGGGTGGCGTCGGCCAGCGACAGCCCGCCGGCGAAGTACGCGGCGGCCGCCTCTCCCAGCGACTGGCCCACCACCGCAGCGGGTTTCGCGCCGTGATGCCGCAGCAACTCGCCGAGGGCGATCTGGATGGCGAAAATCACCAGCTGAACCACTTCAATCGGGTACTGGCAGGTCTCGTCGGTGTAGTCGATGGAGTCGTCGAGGATCAGCTCGAGGATGGAGTAGCCGCGCTCGTCCTGGATCAGGGCGTCGACCTTGTCGATCCACTCGGCGAAGACGTCGTCGCGCAGATACAGGCTCTTGCCCATCTTGCGGTGCTGGGCGCCGAAGCCGGCCAGCACCCAGACCGGCCCGTTGGTGACCGGGCCGTCGGCGCTGTACACCAGCGGAGTCTGCTTGCCCTCGGCGATCGCACGCAGGCCCTTGACCGCCTCGTCGTGGTCATGCGCCATGACCACCGCACGGGAGCGGCCGTGGTTGCGCCGGGACAGCGACCGGCCGATGGCCTCCAGTGAGGTGGCCCGGCCCTCGGGGCTGTCGACCCAGTCGGCCAACTCGGCGGCGGTCGCGCGCTTGCGGGAGGTGAGGAATCCCGAAACGGCCAGCGGCACAACGGGTCTGTGCGGTTCGGCCGCGTCGGCGGCCGCCAATTCCTCGCGGGCCACGTCCAGCAGGCGCAGTGCCTGTTCGGTCAGACCGGGAAGTTCCGGTTCCGCGTCGTCGTAGTCGGTTGCGCCGTAGGCGGCGGTGTCGGGCAGGTCATCGTCGATGAACTCGCCGTACTCGTCCATCCGGACACCGCCGACGTACACCGCGTCGGCCTCGCTCAGGGGCGATTCGAGGGCTTGCGGTTCCGGCTCGGGCACGGGCTCGGCGAGGTCCTCCGGCAGCACCTCACGCAGCACCAGGTGGGCGTTGGCTCCGCCGAACCCGAAGCCGGACACCCCGGCGATCGCGTGTCCGCTGTAGCGCGGCCAGTCGCTGACGCTGTCGGCTACCCGCAGCCGCGCGCCGTCGAAGTCGATGTAGGGGTTGGGGCCGGCATAGTTGATCGACGGCGGAATCTTGTTGTTGCGCAACGACAGCGCAACCTTGGCCAGACTGGCCGCACCGGCGGCGGACTCAAGGTGGCCGACGTTGGACTTCACCGCGCCCAGCAGGGCGGGCTCGTCGGCGGACCGGCCCCGGCCGACCACCCGGCCCAGCGCATCGGCCTCGATCGGGTCGCCGAGGATGGTGCCGGTGCCGTGCGCCTCGATGTAGTCGACGGTGCGCGGGTTGATGCCGGCGTCCTTGTACGCCCGCCGCAGCACGTCGGCCTGGGCGTCCGGGTTGGGTGCCAGCAGGCCGTTGGAACGGCCGTCGTGGTTGATCGCGCTGCCGGCGATGACGGCCAGGATGTCGTCGCCGTCGCGGCGGGCGTCGGCCAGGCGCTTGAGCACCAGCATGCCGCCACCCTCCGAGCGGGCGTACCCGTCGGCGTCGGAGGAGAAGGACTTGATCCGCCCGTCCGGGGCGAGCACCCCGCCCACCTCGTCGAAACCGAGCGTGACCGCCGGTGTGACGAGCGCGTTGACGCCGCCTGCCAGCACCACGTCGGCCTCGCGGGCGCGCAGTGCCTGCACCCCGGAGTGCACCGCGACCAGCGACGAGGAGCAGGCGGTGTCGACGGCGACCGACGGGCCGCGGAAGTCGTAGAAGTAGGACACCCGGTTGGCGATGATCGAACTCGCGGTGCCGGTGATGGCGTAGGGGTGCGCGGTGCGCGGGTCCATCATCGCCAGGTAGCTGTAGTCGTTGGTGGAACTGCCGACGAAGACGCCGACACTGCCGCCGCGCAGGGCCGAGGCCGGGATCCGGGCGTTCTCCAGCGCCTCCCAGGTCAGCTCGAGGGCCATCCGCTGCTGCGGGTCGATGTTGTCGGCTTCCATCTTCGACAGCGCGAAGAACTCGGCGTCGAATCCCTTGATGTCGCTGAGGTAGCCGCCGCGGGTGCGCGCCTTGCGGATCCGCTCGGCCAGCCGCGGCTCCTCCATGAACTCCGCCCAGCGGCCCTCGGGCAGGTCGGTGATGGCGTCGCGGCCCTCCAGCAGCGCCTGCCACATCTGGTCGGGGGTGTTCATGTCGCCGGGGAAGCGGGTGGCCAGCCCGACGATGGCGATGTCGTCGACCTCGCGCGCGCGGCTCCAGTCCTCCTCGGAGTCGTCGATCTCGAGTTCCGGCTCGCCCTCGACGATCACGGTGGCCAGCGCCTCGATGGTCGGGTGGCGGAAGGCGATCGTCGCCGTCAGCGTGACCCCGGTCAGGTCCTCGATGTCGCTGGCCATGGCCACCGCGTCACGCGAGGACAACCCCAGTTCGACCATCGGCACCGACTCGTCGATCGAGTCGGCCGGCTGGCCGGTGGCTTCGGCCACCCAGTTGCGCAGCCAGGCACGCATCTCGGCGACGGACATGCCGGTGCGGGGCTCCGCGAGCTCCGGCTCGGGAGCCAGGACGATCTCGTCGGGAGTCTCTGAGTCAGACATGGGGCCTTCCGTGCGTCACAACGCCTCGTCGGGAAAGGCGTTGGCCACCTTCCCCGATCGCAGGCTGCCGTCCAGGTAGGCCGACCGGCAGGCGCGCCGGCCGATCTTGCCGCTGGAGGTGCGCGGGATCGCGCCGGCCGGGGTCAGCAGCACGTCGCGCACGGTGACGCCGTGGCGCACCGCGACGGCCGCGCGGATGGCGTCGGCGACCGGGCCCAGATCGAGCTTGTGCGAACCGGCGGCCCGCTCGCCGACGATGACCAGCTGCTCGGAGGTGTCGTTCGGGTCGCGCTTGAGCCCGGCGTGCGCGTCGGCGAACACCTCCTCGGGAAGCTGGTTAGCCGGCACCGAGAACGCCGCGACGAAGCCGGTGCGCAGCGCCTTGCTGGCCTCCTGTGCGGAGTACTCCAGGTCCTGCGGGTAGTGGTTGCGGCCGTCGATGATGACGAGATCCTTTGTGCGGCCGGTGATGTAGAGCTCGCCGTCGTGGTAGGCGCCGAGGTCGCCGGTGCGCACCCAGGTGGCGTCGTCGGCGTTGCCCTCGGCGTGCGACGGGCTGGTGCGCGACTTGAGGATGTTCTGGAATGTGGCGACGGTCTCCTCCGGCTTGTTCCAGTAGCCGGTGCCCATGTTCTGGCCGCTGATCCAGATCTCGCCGATCTGGCCGTCGGGCAGCTCGCTGGCGGTGTCGTAGTCGACGATCACCGCCCACTCGCCGATACCGACCCGGCCCGCGCCGGCCTGGGCGACGGCCTTGGGGGAGTCGTCGGGCACCGGGACGAACCGGCCGGCGTTGAGTTCGTCGCGGTCGACCGAGATGATGGTCGGCTCCTCCGAGGACGGGGTGGTCGAGACGAACAGCGTCGCCTCGGCCAGGCCGTAGGACGGCTTGATGGCCTTGGGCTGGAAACCCAACGGGCCGAACGCCTCGTTGAACCGGCGCACCGTGGCCGCCGAGATCGGCTCGCTGCCGTTGAGGACCGCCTTGACGTTGGACAGGTCCATCGGCGGCTCGCCCTCCTTCGGCACGCCGCGGGCGGCGGCGTGGTCGAAGGCGAAGTTCGGGGCCACCGAGATGGTGCCGCCGGTGTCGCCGGGCTTGCGGGCCAGCTCGCGCATCCAGCGGCCGGGGCGGCGGACGAACGCCGCCGGCGTCATGAACGTGACGTAGTGGCCGATCATCGGCGACAGCAGCGCGGTGATCAGGCCCATGTCGTGGAAGAACGGCAGCCAGGTCACCCCGCGGTCGCCCTCCTCGCCCTCGAGGGCCTCGATCACCTGCACCACGTTGGTGGCGAGGTTGAGGTGGGTGATCTGCACGCCGGTCGGGATCCGGGTGGACCCGGAGGTGTACTGCAGGTAGGCGATGGTGTCCTCGTTGACGGTGTCGATGTGCTCCCAGGTCGCCCCGACGTCGTCGGGAACGGCGTCGACGGCGATGACGCGCGGACGCTCCTTGGCGGGCCGGGAGCGGAAGAACTTGCGCACGCCCTCGGCGGCTTCGGTTGTGGTCAGGATCGCCGACGGCCGGCAGTCGTCGAGAACGGCATGCAGGCGCCCGACGTGGCCGGGCTCGGACGGATCGAACAGCGGCACCGCGATCCGCCCGGAGTACAGCGTCCCGAAGAAGGCCACCAGGTACTCCAGGTTCTGCGGGCACAGGATCGCGATCCGGTCACCGGGTTCGGTCACCTGCTGCAGCCGGGCGCCGACGGCCCGGTTGCGGGCCCCGAAGTCGGCCCAGTGCAGATCGCGTTCGACACCGTCGCGCTCGGTGGAGAAGTCCAGGAACCGGTAGGCGAGCTTGTCCCCACGCACCTTCGCCCAGCGCTCGACGTGCCTGACCAGGCTGGCGCCCTCGGGGAAAGTGATGCGTCCGTCCTTGATGAACGGGTTATGGAACGGCATACCACTCTCCTGTCAGAACGCATTCGTGCCGGCCCCCGCCAACCCCGCGCCGCGCCACCGACCGCCTGCCCGAGCCTCCCAGATCGTACCGAGTGTCGGGCGGTCGCAGACGGACCCAGACCGGATCGCCGGACTGCGCCGAAACGACTGCCGCACTGCCCTTATTTATTTCTTAATGTTAGGGGTTCCAGCCGCCTGAGCCAAATCATTTCCCCGCGCGTCACATCAGCCGTGCGGCGGGCGCGGGGCGTTCTCGATCAGGTCGCGGGCCCAGTCCAGAGTCCAGATGGTGGCGGTCCGGCCGTCGAGATTCCAGAAGTTCGGGGTGGCGTACATCGCGTGCACCGGCTGGCCGGCTCCGCTGGCGAGCACCTCCAGGGTGCGGGGCAGGTTGGTGATGCTGAACGCGGACTCCGGCGCCGAGCAGATCAGGTCGCCGGGCGCGCAGATCTGGTTGGTCCGGTTGTTCAGCGCCCCGAAGCCGCCCGGGCGCTCGCCGCTCATGGTCAGGCCCAGGGTGGACAGCGTCGGAACCTCCTTGAGGGTGATCTCGGCCCCCTCACCCGGCGGGGTCGGGCCGACGACCTGGCCCACTCCCGGCTGGCGGCGCCCGTCGGCGATCAGGGTGACCCCGAGCACCAGGTCCTCGTCGACCGGGCCGCGGCCGTTGCCGATGTCGCCGGCGATGTCGCCGGCGATCACCGCGCCCTGGGAGAACCCGACCATCACGTAGCTGGTCAGCGGGCAGCGGGTGTTCATCTCGGTCATGGCGCGCTCCGTGGCCCGGGTGCCCTCCGACCGGCTGTCGTTGTAGGACATCTGCTTGTCGGCGGTGAGCGGATTGTGGAACTGCGCGGTGTAGGGAACCGTGTAGACCTGCACCCGGTCCGGGCCGAACTGCTGCTGAATCGGGCGGGTCACGTTGAGCAGCAACGCAATCGGAAACTGGACCGGGTTGAGCGGGTCGTCGGTGGGTGAGGACTCCCAGGTGCCGGGGATGGCGATCATCTGCACGTCCGGGCACCCGGCGTCCTGGAAGGCCGGCCGGGGTTTCTTTCCGGGGACGCTGGTCGGTGGGACGGCCGTCGGCGGTCCTGCCGTCGGCGGCGGCGTCTCCGGCCGCCGCACCATGATCACGACGATCGCCACGACCAGGCCGACGACCAGGGCGACGGCGCCGGCCGCGATCAGGGCGAGAATGCGGTGGCGGCGGCGACGGTTGCTCTTGGGTTTACTGCGCGTCATCTGCTAGCAGAGTCGCTGGGTGGCGATGCCGATGTAGTTCCCGATCACCGGGTTGACATCGACGTAGGCGACCTCCGGGGCGTTGGCTCCGCCCTTGGCCTCGGCCATGTCGTTGCGCACCATCGGCGCCACCGCGTCCCAGACGGCCTCGTCGCTCTGTCCCGCCGCGCGGGCCTGACAGACGTAGGCGCCGATGCTCAGGGCGCGCAGGTCGTTCGACGGCCGCACACCCGCGGCCAGCAGGGCGTCGAGGTAGCCCCGCTGGACGGGGGTGACGTTGGCCGGGGCGCCCATCCGGTCCGCGCCCGCCGACGCCGACATGTCGAGCTCGCCGGAGGGCCCGGCGGCCTCGACGGACTGCATCGACGGCAGCGCGACCGTGCTGATCAGATCGCCGCCGCTCGAGGAGCAGCCCGCCAGCAGCCAGGCCGCCGGCGCGATCAGCCCGGCCGCCAGCACCCGGTTCGGGACCGGACGACCCCGGCCCAGCAGTTTGCTGGACGAGTGGGTGACGTGACGGCGCACACAACTACAGTACCGGTTCCGCGGCAGTGCTCAATGGGCCGCAGGTTGCGGATGTTTAACGGATGGCCGAACTGGTTACCCGAGCGCGGCGGCGATGTCACCGGCCATCGCGCCGAGTTGTCCGGCCCAGCTGCCCCAGTCGTGGCCGCCGCCGGCCGCGAAGTCGAAGTGGCCGTTACGGCCGCCCAGTGAGCGGTAGTGCGCGTAGAAGATCCGGTTGCTGCCCTGGGCCACGCTGCAGTCGCCGCCGCCCATCGCGGCGGGGTCGCCGCAGCTGAACACCGCCGGGCTGAACACCCACAGCCGGGTGTTGTTGGACACCAGCAGGTTGGCGTGCACGTTGGGGTCGTGCCACTTCCACCGGCCCAGTTGCGGGGCGCCCCACATCGCGTCGATGTTGGCGCCGCCCCCGTTGATGGCGTTGGAGATCACCCCGTTGGTCTGGGTGTCCGACGGGTTGAGGAAGCCCGACAGCGAGCCGGCGTAGCCATAGCGGTTCGGGTGGAACGCCGCCATGGTCACCGCGCCGGTGCCGCCCTGGGACACCCCGACGATCGCGTTGCCGCCCGGGGCAACCCCGCGGTTGGCGGACAGCCAGTTCGGCAGCTCGTCGGCCAGGAAGGTCTCCCACTGCTTGCCGCCGTCGGCCTCCCAGTTGGTGTACATGCTGTAGGCGCCGCCGGCCGGGGCGGCCACCGACAGTCCGCTGCCGGCCAGGGCACCCATCGCGTTGCCCACCGTCACCCAGTTGCTGACCGTCGGCCCGGCGTTGAAGGCGTCCAGCAGCACGACGACGTGCGGGCCGCCGCCCTGGAAGGACACCGGGATGTCGCGGCCCATCGCCGCCGAGGGCACCATGACCGTCTCGACGCCCGCGGAGGCGGCCGGCGCCGTGGCGCCCCACAACCCTGACGCCAGGACGACGGCACTGACAGCGCGGAACAGCTTCACCAGACGGCTCATACCCACCTCACGTCGACTCTTCGCGCCTGCGGCGCGGCACCCCAGTGAATCACAACCAGCAGCCAGCGGTTTCGGGATTGGCCCCGATAGGCCGGGTGTCCGGTCAGTTGGGCGGGGCCGGGGGGTCCTGCGCCGAGGCGCCCGTCGCCGGCGGTGCCGGGGAGGGCTGCGTGTTGGCGCCCAGCACCCGCTGGATGTCCGGCTTCATCTGCTGAAGCTGCTGGCCCCAGTAACCCCAGCTGTGGGTGCCGTTGGCCGGGAAGTTGAACACCCCGTTGCGCCCGCCCGCCGCCAGGTAGTTGTCCCGGAAGGTCTTGTTGGTCCGCAGCGTGAGCCCCTCGAGGAACTTCGCGTTGAACAGGTTGCCGGCGCTGGCGCCGGCGTCGAGGTCGGACTGCCTGCCGTCGCCGCAGTACACCCAGACCCGGGTGTTGTTGGCCACCAGCTTGCCGAGGTTGACCATCGGGTCGTTGCGCTGCCAGGTCACGTTGCCGCCCCGGCCCCACATGTCCGCCGGGTTGAACCCGCCGGCGTCGCCCATCGCCACGCCGACCAGCGCCGGCCACCAGCCTTCGGAGAGGTTCAGGAAACCCGACAGCGAGGCCGCATAGGGGAACTGCTGCGGGTGCCAGATCGCCAGGGTCAGCGCCGCCGAGCCGGCCATAGACAGGCCGACGGCTGCGCTGCCGGTCGGTCTGACCTGCCGGTTGGCAGCCAGCCAGCCGGGCAGCTCGGAAGTCAGGAAGGTCTCCCATTTATAGGTCTGGCACCCGGTGCGGCCGCATGCCGGCCGGTACCAGTCGCTGTAGAAGCTGGACTGTCCGCCGACCGGCATGATCACCGACAGCCCGGAGTCCAGATACCACTCGAACGCCGGGGTGTTGATGTCCCAGCCGTTGAAGTCGTCCTGGGCGCGCAGGCCGTCGAGCAGGTACACCGCCGGGGAGTCGGCCCCGCCGCTCTGGAACTGGACCCTGACGTCGCGGCCCATCCCGGCCGACGGCACGTCGAGGTACTCCACGGGAAGGCCCGGACGGGAGAACGCCGCGGCGCTCGCCGCCCCGCCGGCGGCGCCGACCAGGCCCGGCAGCACCGCGGCCAGTCCGGCGGCCACGGCCGCGCGGCGCAGCCAAACCGAACGCAGCTTGTCGACACGCAGCTTGTCGAAGAAGCCCATCCCGGTACCCATCCTTCGCGCCACCCTTCGCGCCACCCTCGGCGTCGACCGCCGTACGCGGGCGGTCGTGGGGTTTATCGCCGCGCCGGGGCCCCGGCGTTACCCGCCAGCTAACACACCGAACCGGTGTCAGGGCCCGGTCGCCGGCAGCCCGGTGTACGGCGGACTCTTCGGCGGGGGCTCGGGGATGCCGCAGCGCGACAGGTCGTATTCGGGCACCCGGTCGATCCGGTAGCGGGTCAGCTTCCAGGCCCGGTTGAGGTTGCCGATGAAACGGGGCCGGGTCATCGGGTCGCGGATGGACTTGAGCATCTCCGCGGTCTCCGGGCAGTCCAGAGCCGCCTGAGCCTGCTCCACCCAGCCCTCGTCGAGGTACTCCGGTATCCACGGCCGCTCCTTGAGCCACGGCCCCTCGGCGACGGCCCAGTCCGGGAACAGGTTCTTGTCGTGGCCGATGCGGCCGTCCTCCAGGCGGGCGGTGTGCGCGGCCAGGGGATTGGCCAGGCCGATCTGGTCGATCACCCGGGTATTGAGGCCGACGTTCATGCCCAGCATGCCGAGATTGGTGAAAAACACTGTGTGCGTGGCATGTTGACGGCGCCAGTCCGCCGGCGACAGCCCGGGCGGGGGCGGCTCGATCGGGGGCTTCTGCGGGACCACGTCCCAGACGTCCCAGTTGCCCGACGGCAGCAGCAGCGCCCCGTCGGGGGTGTTGTTGATCGCCACCAGCACCGCCCGCATCCGCGGGTAGTCCAGATAGTCCGCGGCGGTCAGCGGGTGGGCGTGGCCGGTCGCCTGGGAGTAGAACCTGCGCTCGTCGACGATCCCCGAGTAGGTGACCCGGGTGGCGTCACGCCCCATCCCGGGCGAGTTGGCCGCCCACAGCGCCCAGCCGGCCAGCGCCAGCCACAGCGCGGCGGCCGCGCCGCCGAGCAGGTGGCCGGTGTCCCGGGCCGGCAGCCTCTCCCGCAGGACCCGGTAGTTCCGCGGGACTGAGACCGGGATCACCGCGACGGGGGCGAGCAGGCAGAACAGCGGGGCCAGCAACACCCGTCCGTGCATGAAGTCACCACCCTGGCGGATCCAGTACAGCCCCTGGAGCGTGCCGCTGAGCAGCATGAAGGCGACCACGGCGGCCGGGTTCCGCACCCGCC
>NZ_JBJTJF010000162.1:0-7272 GCF_046095365.1 Mycobacterium sp. | reverse complement strand
CGGCTGGAACGCTGGGTGGAGGTGCCCGACCAGCAGGACGGGTTCTCCACCTTCGTGGTCGCCGAGAAGCTCCGGGGCTAGATCAGTCCCCGGCGAGCAGCCGGGCGGCTCGGTCCGAATGGGCCTGCGACACGGCTGGTTACCATGACCCCAACCAGAGAAAGGACCCTCATGCCCGGAGTGCAGGATCGAGTCATTGTCGTCACCGGCGCAGGCGGCGGCCTGGGCCGCGAGTACGCGCTGACGCTGGCCAAAGAGGGCGCCAGCGTCGTGGTCAACGACCTCGGCGGTGCCCGGGACGGCAGCGGGGCCGGGCACTCGATGGCCGACCAGGTGGTGGCCGAGATCACCGACGCCGGCGGCCGCGCGGTGGCCAACTACGACAGCGTCGCCGACGCCGCGGGCGCGGCCAACATCGTCAAGACCGCTGTCGGGGAGTTCGGCGCCATCCACGGCGTGGTGAGCAACGCCGGCATCCTGCGCGACGGCACCTTCCACAAGATGACCGACGAGGCCTGGGACTCGGTGCTCAAGGTGCACCTCTACGGCGGCTACAACGTGATCCGCGCCGCCTGGCCGCACTTCCGCGAGCAGGGCTACGGCCGCATCGTGGTGGCCACCTCCACCAGCGGGCTGTTCGGCAACTTCGGTCAGGCCAACTACAGCGCCGCCAAGCTCGGCCTGGTCGGCCTGAT
Source organism: Mycobacterium sp. (assembly GCF_046095365.1). Lineage (GTDB taxonomy): Bacteria > Actinomycetota > Actinomycetes > Mycobacteriales > Mycobacteriaceae > Mycobacterium. The sequence goes on along the minus strand of NZ_JBJTJF010000162.1, from coordinate 6,577 downwards.
CAACACCCTCGCCCAGGAGGGCGCCAAGTACAACATCAAGGCCAATGCCATGGCGCCGATCGCGGCCACCCGGATGACCGAGGACATCCTGCCGCCGGAGGTGTTCAAGAAGCTGACGCCGGAGTACGTCGCGCCGATCGTCGCCTACCTGTGCACCGAGGAGGTGCCCGACACCGCTTCGGTGTTCATCGCCGGCGGCGGCAAGGTTCAGCGCGTGGCGCTGTTCCAGAACTCCGGCGTCACCTTCGACCACGTTCCCACCGTCGACGACGTCGCCGCCCAGTGGTCGACCATCGACGACCTCTCCGCGCCGGAGCCGGCAGCCTTCCGGCTGTAGTTGGAATACGGCGACGGGGTGAGCACCGGCGGGCTTGTTCTCGTGGCGGTCGCGATCGCGGTCGGCCTGGTGGGGATCCTGGTGCCGTTTCTGCCCGGCACGCTGCTGGTCTGGGCGGCCATCGCGGTGTGGGCATTCGTGGTGGGAACCACACCGGCCTGGGTGGTGCTCGGCGTCGCCACCGCGATCCTGGCCGCGGGCATCCTGGTGAAGTACCTGTGGCCGGCCAAGCGGATGAAGGCCGCCGACGTCAGCGGCCGGACCCTGGCCGCGGGGGCGCTCGGCGCTCTGGTCGGATTCTTCGTGATCCCGGTGGCGGGTCTGCTGGTGGGATTCGTGCTCGGAGTGTTCCTGGCCGAACTCGTCGGACGGCGCGACCGGCGCCGGGCATGGGCCTCAACCGTGCACGCCATCAAGGGGGTTGCGCTGTCGGTGGGGGTGGAGCTGACTGCCGCCTTGTTGGCGACGGCGGCGTGGGTCGTCGGGGTGTTCGCCTGACGGCCCGCTACACCTGGATGCTCAGCCCAGCAGTCGGCCCCGCAACCGCGCCACGTCCTCTTCGCTCACCCCGGCGGCCAGCAGATACCCGTGCAGCCCGCCGTGGGTCTCGTCGAGCACCCGCCGCGAACTGACCAGATACTCCTCGCGCACCCCGAGCACCTCGTCGGTGAGCCGGGACTCGGCGAACGACAGCACCTCCTCGGTCATCCCCTCGCGGCTGCGCATGGTGGCCAGGATCGCCTCCCGCAGGGGGCCGACGGCGTCGTTACTGCGCAGGTAATCGGCCAGCACCGCGTCGGCCGGCACCCCGGCGGCCTCCAGCGCCACCGCGACGGCGAAGCCGGTGCGGTCCTTACCGGCGAAGCAGTGCACCAGCACCGGGCGTCCCGCACCCAGCATGGTGATGATCCGGCGCACCGCCCGCCGTGCCCCGCCGAGGGTGGGGAAGCGTTCGTACTCGCCGGTCATCCAACGCCGCGCCGCGACCCCGGGGTCCTCCTCGGAGTACTCGGTCATCATCTTGTTCCAGCTTGACTCGTGCGGCGCCTCGCCCTCGTGGTGGTGCGACACCTCCGGGAACGGAAGATTGTGCACCGCAACACCTTCGGGCACCGCCCCGCCGCCGCGGCGGGAAACCTCGGCGGGCGAGCGCAGGTCGGCCACATCGGTGACACCGAGTTCGGCCAGCGCGCGACGGCCCGCCTCGTCGAGGCTGCTCAGTTCACTGGACCGGAACAGTCGTCCCGGCGCCAGTCCGGTCGCCTGGGCGACGTCCCGGAAATTCCATGCGCCGGAGATTCTCTGGTGCGGGGTAGTCACCCGCGTATCGCCGACGCAGCCATCGCCGACGGCTCTCGGCCGAGTTCGGCCTTGGCGACGGTCCGGAAGTGGACCTCGTCGGGACCGTCGAAGATCCGCATCGCCCGCTGCCACCCGTACATCCGGGCCAGCGGGAAATCGTCGCTCACCCCGCCGCCGCCGTGAATCTGGATGGCCCGGTCGATCACGTTGAGTGACATCTGCGGGGCCACCGACTTGATCTGGGAGACCAGGGCGAACGCCGCCCGGTTGCCGTGCCGGTCGATGGTCCACGCCGCTTTCTCGCACAGCAGCCGCGCCTGGTCGATCTCGTTGCGGGACACTGCGATCGCGTGCTGCACCATGCCCTGCTCGGCCAGTGGCTTGCCGAACGCGATCCGGGTGCGGGCGCGCTCGGTCATCAGTGCCAGTGCACGCTCGGCCACCCCGATAGCGCGCATGCAGTGGTGGATGCGGCCCGGCCCCAGCCGGGCTTGGGCGATGGCGAAACCCATGCCCTCCTCGGCGAGCAGGTTGGAGGCCGGCACCCGCACGTTGTCGTAGACGATCTCGGCGTGGCCGTGCTGGTCCTGCCAGCCGAACACCGACGTCGAGCGCAGGATGTTGACGCCCGGGGTGTCCACCGGCACCAGGATCATCGACTGCTGCTGATGGCTGGCGGCGTCGGGGTTGGTGCGGCCCATCACGATCAGGATCTTGCAGCGCGGATCGTTGGCGCCGGAGGTCCACCACTTGCGGCCGTTGATGACGTAGTGGTCGCCGTCTCGGGTGATCTCGGTCTGGATGTTGCGGGCGTCGCTGGAGGCCACCGCCGGCTCGGTCATCGAGAACGCGCTGCGGATCTCCCCGGCCAGCAGCGGCTCCAGCCATTGCCTCTTCTGCTCCGGGGTGCCGAACATGTGCAGCACCTCCATGTTCCCGGTGTCGGGTGCGGCGCAGTTGATGGCCTCCGGGGCGATCTCGGTGCTCCACCCGGACAGCTCGGCCAGCGGGGCGTACTCCAGGTTGGTCAGACCGGACTCGGCGGGCAGGAACAGATTCCACAGACCGCGGCTCTTGGCCTTGGCCTTCAACTCCTCCACCACCGGGGGGACGGTGAAGTCGCCCGGGCCGGCGGCGGCCCGGTATTCCTCGTAGAACTTCTCGGCCGGGAAGACCTCCTCGACCATGAAGTCGGTCAGGCGTTTGTGGTAGTCGGCGGCCTTGGCTGACAGGGCGAAATCCATATCGCCACGATAGGGCACCCCCGGGACTACTCGCCGGTCCCGTCCATCCGCTCGAAGTAGCCGGGTGCGTCCTCGTGGTCGCCCATGTGCCGGACCCCCTTGGACTCGGCTTGCCTCTCCGCGTTCTCGGCGGTGACGTTCGAGCCGTAGTCGGCCAGATACCGGATGTGGCCGGTGGAGAGTTCGGCGGCGCCGCCGATCAGGATGCCCGCCGCAACCAGTGCTGCGGCCAGGATGCCGGTGGTCTTCGTTGTGTTCATGACTTCAGCGTCTGCCCACGCGGAACCCCCCGGTGTCGTCCGGACGGAGGATTAACAGGAGGACAGCGGCGTCCACCGATCGGGGGACGCGCAGCCGGCGCCGACCCGTCAGACCTTCGCCGACGTGCCCGCCGGCAACGTCGTGATCACCCCGTCGCCGCCGATGACCATTTCACCCTTGAGGTTCGAGCGGGAGCGGATCCTGGCCAGGTCGTCGTGCAGAACCCAGGAGGAATACGCCGCTCTCACGAGGCTCTCCGGCGAGTCGAGAGCGTCGTTGGTGATATCCCAGAACATCATCCCGCGCAGGCCAAGGCCCTGGGCCCACTGGGCCTTCTGCGCGATCGAGGTGGGTGTCTCGAACGAACTGAACAGCTTCTGCGCGCCGTTGTAGAGATAGGCGGCCTGGGCGTTGTCGTCCCAGTAGAGCTTCCAGCCGCCGGCCGGGTCCTGTAGCTGCCGCAACAAGTCCTTGTAGTCGTAGACACCGGCCTCGAAGGTTCCCGGAGCCCCGCCGCTCGAGCTCTCCAGGTAGCCGCCGTCGCCGCCGTCGGCAACGCCGCTCCAGCCCCGGGTGTACAGCGGAGCTCCCAGCACGATCTTGTTCGGGGTGACGCCGGCCTTCAGATACAGCCCGACCGCGGTCTGGATGTCGTAGCCGTTCGGATCGCCGGTGAATGCCGACTGATGGCCGGTGGTCTTCTCCCAGGTTCCGTGGAAGTCGTAGGACATCAGGTTGAAGAAGTCCACGCTGGGTGCCAGGCCGGCGAGGTTGAAGTTGGCGATCTTGTCGTAGCCGGCAGGCGAAGCCACCGTGATCTCGTAGCGGCGGCCCTGCTGCTGACCGAGGACGTCGAGCTTGGTGCGCAGCAGTTTGAGCAGCGCCGCGTAGTTGGCGCCGTCGCCGGGGCTGGCTGAGTTGCCGTCCAGCCCGCCGCCGCCCGGGTACTCCCAGTCGAAGTCGACGCCGTCGAACATCCGGTAGGTGTCGAGGAAGTTCACGATCGAGGTGGCCAGCTTCTCCCGGCCGGCGGCGGTTGACACGGCGGTGCTGAAGTTCCTGGACAGCGTCCAGCCGCCGATGGCGATGTTCACCCGCAGGTGCGGGTACTTCTGCTTGAGTTGCGCAAGCTGGTTGAAGTTGCCCCACACGGTCTGCGTCGAGCGGGGATCGCTCGGCGGGTAGTACCACTGGTCGGCTTCGCCGGAGACCGTCTCGGAGGCGGCGAACCGCTTGTCGACCGCGGCGAAGCTGTCGTAGATCGCCACTTCGCCGGCCGGCGTCACGTTCAGGAACGCATAGATCAGGTGCGTCAACTGGTCGGCCGGCACATCAGCCACCTGGAAATTCCTGCCGTAGATCCCCCATTCGGGGAAATACGCCGCCATCACCTTGTTCTGCGCGGTGATCGGCAGGCCGGCGGCGTCGTCGTCGGTGATGGTGCCGGTGGCCACCGCCGACGCCAGGACGGCTCCCGACGGGTTGGTCAGCGTCAGGGTGAACGTCTCGCTCGGCTCGGCGGTGGTGTCGCCGGTGACGCCGACGTTGACGGTCTGGGTGGTGACGCCGGGGGCGAAGGTGAGGGTTCCGGAGGTTGCGGTGTAGTCCTGGCCTGCGCCGGCGGTTCCGTTGGCGGTGGCGTAGCCGACGGTGACGGCGCCGGCGGCCGCTTTCGACAGCGACACGGTGAACGCCATCGTCGCGGTACCCGAGTTGCCCTCTGTGACAGACGCGTTGGCGATCGACACCGTCGGCAGCGTCGCGACGACGTCGTCGTCGGTGATGGTGCCGGTGGCAACCGCCGATGCCACGACGGCTCCCGACGGGTTGGTCAGCGTCAGGGTGAACGTCTCGGTCGGCTCGGCGGTGGTGTCGCCGGTGACGCCGACGTTGACGGTCTGGGTGGTGACGCCGGGGGCGAAGGTGAGGGTGCCGGTAGCGGCGGTGTAGTCCTGGCCTGCGGTGGCGGTTCCGTTGGCGGTGGCGTAGCCGACGGTGACCGGTGCGGTCGATGCCTTGGACAGCGCAACGGTGAACGGCATCGTCGTCGAACCCGAATTGCCCTCGACCACGGTGGCGCCGGCGATCGACAGTGTGGGTGCCGAGACTCCGGCATTGGCGATCGCGTTCTGCCACTTGGCCACAGTGTTGGAATCCAGGGCGATGATGTTGTTGATGCTCATCTGGCCCAGGGGGACCCCGCTGAGGGTGTAGCTCTGGTTGTTACCGACGATCGTGACCTTCGTCGAACCGGAAACCTCGGTCACGTCGAAGTTGGCGGGCTGGAACCAGCCGAAGTCCAGTTTGTCCGCGGAGGTTTTGAAGTTCAGAACCGTATCGGTGCCCCAGGACCAGGTGATCTTGGTGGTGGTGCCGCCGGTGACCGGTGGGTTCGAGCCCCCTCCGGTGCCGGAACCCGGGTAGGTCAGCGTGTTGATCGTGCCGTAGTCGTTGAAGAGTCTGGCGAAGCTGCCGGCCGGTGCGCTCATGCCGGAGTGGGTGTAGGTGGACACACCCAGCGGGCCCGGGGTGTCCCGGGTGACCGACCACAGCGCCACCATGCCCAGGCCCTTGGCGCGGGCGTAGTCCTCGACCGCCTGCGCGTCGGCGAGGGTGAAAACCTCGGTGGTGATGTCGTTGACGCCGAGCATCGGCGTCACGCCGAGTTGGCTGTAGGCGAATTTCCTGCCGTATCCGCCGTAGAGCTTGCTCAGCTGAGAGTAGGTCGATTCGGCGGACTGAATCGCATAGGCGCCCATGCTCTTCGCCGACGGCCCGGAGGTCGGCGCGGCGGACTCGCCGTAGTCCATCGCCATCACGTTCACCCCGGCCAGGGTTACCCCGGCCTTGAGGGCGGAGTCGACCACCTTCAGTCCGTCGGCCGTCAGACCGCTGGGCAGCACCGGCAGGGTGTACCAGATCTGAACGGCCGGCTTTGACTGCTGCAGCAGTTTGAGCGCCTGGCTGTGCAGGGCGATCGAGGCCGGGTCGGCCACCGCCGCACCTTCGATGTCGAAGTCGAGGTGGTTCACGCCGTAGGTGTCGATCACCCCGGCGTAGGCGCCGGCCAGTTGGGCGGCCGTCATTCCGCGGGTCGCCCCCCACTGCGCCAGGGATGTTCCGGCCTGCCCACCGAGGGAGATCATCACGTCCCCGCCGGCGGCCTGCAGCGCCTTGATCGACCGGTTGATCGACTGCGCCTGGTCGTTGGCGGCACTGGGTTCCAAGGCGTTGAGCCCGGCCCAGGCCAGCCTGCCGTCGGGGGTGGCCTGCATGAAGGCCGCGGTGAACAGCGATCCGCCGCCGTTGGTCTGGCTGACCGCCAGCAGGTCGGGAACCGGCCAGCCGCCCATGTCGACGTAGGGGGCGTAGAACGCCTTGCCCCAGCGGTCCCCGGTGACCGGCGGCGGGGTGGTGCTGTCGTCGTTGGTGA
>NZ_JBJTJF010000161.1:0-51065 GCF_046095365.1 Mycobacterium sp. | reverse complement strand
GCCTCACCGCACCTTCGGGTATGACCACACCCGAGCGGATCGCCGCCGCGATGGCTCTGGCCGTCGAGCAGGCCCGGCGGGTCAAGGGCTCGACCTACCCGAACCCGCCTGTCGGAGCGGTGATCCTGGCGCCCGACGGCACGACCGCGCAGCGCCAGCCCCTGCGGGTCGTTGTCGGCGAGCGTGAGATTCCACCGGAATCCCTTGTGCTCAATGATGATTCGCCAACGATGCTGCTGCGGACCCGTGACCCCCACGAGGTGATCCGGGCGCTGTCCGACCGGACCGACGTGCTCCTGGAGGGCGGTCCGACGCTGGCCGGGGCGTTCCTGCGGGCGGGGGCGGTGCACCGGATCCTGGCCTACGTCGCGCCGATCCTGCTCGGCGGTCCCGTCACGGCCGTCGACGACGTGGGGGTCGCCACCATCGCCGACGCGCTTCGCTGGCGCTACGACGGCGTCGAGCGGATCGGACCGGACGTGCTGCTCAGCCTGGTTCCCGGCGAAACACCGCCGTTCTAGCCCCCGCTGTGCAGTGACTTGTGCTCGATGATGTCGCGGGACCCGCCCGCGCCGAGCATCTCGCGGAAGGCCTGGACGGTATAGCCGACCACGGTGGCCTCGGTGCGCGCCCGGGCGCTGGCCGAACGCGGCAGCGCGAACAGCGGGCCCATCTCGCCGAAGTAGTCGCCCGCGGTGGCCAGCTTCAGGATTTCCTCCTCGCCGCTGGGCAATTCGCGGACCAACTCGATCTCGCCCGTCGACACCATATAGATGGCGTCGCCCATGGTGCCCTGCTCGAAGAGCGTCTCGCCGGCCGCCAGTTGCACCGTCTCCGGCTCGTGTTCGGTGGCCGACATGTGCGGCACCAGTTCCACCACCCGATCGGCCAGCGGCAGCATCCGGGTGTCGTGGGTCGCCACCACCACCACCCGCTCTCCGGAGGCCAGCTCCCGGATCAGCCGCAGCACCTCCTCGACCTGGATGTAGTCCAGGTGTGCCGTCGGCTCGTCGGCGATCAGCAGCGGCGGGTCCAGCGCGATCGCCCGCGCTACGGCCACCCGCTGCTGCTGGCCGCCGCTGAGGTCGCCTGGGCGGTGGTGGATGCGCTTGGCCAGGCCCACCCGGTCCAGCAACTCGGCGGCCCGGTCGTGGGCCTGCTTGCGCGGGACGTCGGCCGCCCGCAGTGGCACCATGACGTTCTCGATCGCGGTCAGGCTGGGCACCAGATTGAACGCCTGGAAGACGATGCCGACGGTGTTGCGCCGGTACTCCGAGAGCGCCCTGGGGTCGAGCTTGGTCAGGTCGATATCACCGAACTCGATGCGTCCGGCGGTCGGGTGCAGGATTCCACCCAGGCAGGACAGCAGGGTCGTCTTCCCGCATCCGCTGGGCCCCAACAGGATTGCCAGCGAGCCCTCGGCGACGTCGAGGCTGAGTCCGTTGATGGGGCGCACGGTGTCCTCGCCGCTGGCGTACTCCACGACGAGGTCTTTGATTCGCAGATCGGCCATGTCAGGGTCCTCCGAATGCCACGGCCGGATCGACGACCACCGCCCGGCGCAGCCCGGCGAGGCTGGCCAGCACCCCGATGGTGACCGCGACCACCGGCAGCAGGATGAATGCGATGCGCGGGATGTCCACCCGCATCGGGAACAACGGACCCAGCAGCACCGACAGCACGCCGCCGAGGAGCGCCGAGAGCACCGCGACGATGATGGCCTGCATCGCCAGCCCGGCCAGGATTGAACGGGTCGGCACGCCGACCGCCTTGAACACGGCGAAGTCGCGGGTGCGTTCCAGGGCCGACATGTAGATCATCGAGCCGACGATCATCGCGGCGACCACCCACAGCAGCCCGGCCATCAGGCTCATCGCCTTGCGGGCTCCGGTGAGCGCGCGCAGCAGGTCGTCGATCGCGCCGGTGCGGTTGACCACCTTGAACCCGCTCGGCGCGCGCTCCGGCGGACCGATCACCCCGATCGAGGAGATCAGCGACTGACCGGAGAACAGCAGAGTCTGGGCGCCGTTGACGGTCAGGAACACGTTGGGCTGGCCGGCCAGCGCGGTGGAGTCGTCGACGATCCCGACGATCTGCAGGTTGCGCGAACCCACCTCGATGGTGGCGCCGATGGGCTGGCGCATGGTGGACGAGACCGCGGCCTCATGCGGCTCGGTGGGCGCCCGGCCCTGCTCCATGGCGGGCATCCCGGGTCCGCGCTCGGGGGCCCCGAAGACATTGACGCTGCGGGCCGACCCCTTCTCGGGCATGGTCGCGCTGCCGTAGACCAACGGCACCGCCGTCTTGACCCCGGGTACCTGCAACTTGGTGGCCGGGAACGCCGAGGAGCCCAGGAACGGGCCGGTGGCGCCGGTCTTGACCAGGAAGGCGTCCAGGCCAAGCGAGTCCACCGTCCGGGTGGCCTCCACCCGGAAGCCGTTGGCCAGCCCGGTGAGCACCAGCGTCATCGCGAAGACCAGTCCGGTGCCGACGATGGCGATGACGAAACGCCGCTTGCGCCACTGCAGGTCGCGCAGTGCAGCGATCAGCACTTCGTCACCTGCATGGGGGCGAGGGTACCGACCCGCCCGGCCGCCCGGCGAAGGCTTCGGCCATTTCGGCTTTGCCCTCCCGCGGGCGCGGGCAGGCTAGTGCGACGCGTCGTCATCAGCGGCCTGCGCTTTCCGGCCCCCGATGAACAGCGCGATCGCCGCCCCCGCCAGGCACACGATCGTGGTGATGAAGAAGATCGAGCCGTACTGCATCGCGAACGCGGTGCGGTAGCGCTGCCCCTCGGCGGCCACCCGGGCCGCCAGGCTGTCGCCGGTAGCCGGCGGCAGGGTCGCCACGATCTGGTTGAACCGGTAGAGCCCCCACGCGGTCAGCGCGGCGACGCCGATCAGCATGCCGGTCATCCGGGCCACCACCACCAGCGAGGAGGCGATGCCGTGCTGGGCCGAGGGCACCACCCGCAGCGCCGCCGAGGTCAGCGGGCCGATCACCAGCCCGAGGCCGAAACCGGCCAGGGCCAGGTCAGTGCCGAAGGTGGGCAGGGACACCGGGCCGAGCTGGTGGCGGGCGGAGAGGACGTCGACGCCCCACTTCGAGACCAGCCAGTAGGCGTAGGCGGCGATCAGCATGCCCGTCACCGCGACCGCGCGGTCGCCCACGCGGGTGGCCAGCCAGCCGCCGAGCAGCGCGCCGACCGGGAGCGCGGCCAGGAAGTGCAGCAGCAGCAGCGCCGCCCCGTTCTGGTCCTTGCCCAGCACGCCCTGGCCGAACAGTTCGACGTCGACGAGGGTCACCATCAGCGCGGCGCCGGCGCACATCGAGGTGCCCAGCGAGGCCAGGAACGGGCCGAACCGCACGCCGTGCGGGTCGATCAGCCGGGTCTTGGCGAAGCGTTCCCACACCGCGAACGCGATTGCCGCGGCGACCGCGCCGATCACCAGCGGGGGACCGTAACTGGGCAGCACCTGCTTGCCGTCGGGCGCCGGGTTGTACAGGCCCCACACCGCCAGTCCCAGCGCCACCGCCAGCAGCACACCGCCGACGACGTCGATCCGTTCCGGTTCGGCGCTGCGCTCATGGGAGGGCAGGCTGATGTGGATAAGCAACATCGCGATCGCGGTCAGCGGCAGGTTGATCCAGAACACGTCGCGCCAGGTGTTGAGCAGCCACACCACGCCGATGCCGTACAGCGGCCCCAGCACGCTGCCGAGTTCCTGGGCGGCGCCGATACCCCCGAGCACCGCCGCCCGGCTGCGTGCCGCCCACAGATCGGCGGCCAGGGCCAAGGTGACCGGCAGCAGCGCGCCGCTGGCAATGCCCTGGATCAGCCGGCCGATGACCAGCACGGTCAGGTCGTTGGACAGTGCGGTCACCACCGAGCCGACCGCGAAGGTCGCCAGGCTGGCCTGCAGCACCAGCTTGCGCCCGAATCGGTCGGACAGCCGGCCCAGCAGCGGCATGGCCGCGATGTAGCCGAGCAGATACCAGGTGATGATCGGGGTGACCTGCTGGATCTTGTTCAGCGGTATGCCGACCGACTTCATGATGTCGACCATGATCGTGACGACGACATAGGTGTCGAGCGCCCCGAGCAGGACCGCGAGGCTGCCGGCTCCGATGGCGATCCGGCGGCTGCGCCCGGTCCCCGGTGTGCGGTCGGCGACGGCGGCCGGCGGCGCCTGCTGCATCACACCGCCGGCTTGGTGACGGTGACCGGCTTGTCCCACTCCGACAGCGTCAGCGCCACGGTGTTGCCGGCGCTCTGTTCGATCTGGGCCTGCACCAGTTGATGGGGCCCGTCCTTCTCGATCCACACCGTGGCCGGCAGCGGGGCGGCAGCCTTGAGTTGCGGGATCAGCTTGTTCACCGCATCCGGGGCCGCCATGCCGGTGATCTTGACCGTCGGCACGCCGCCGACGGTGTCGAGGCCTTCCGACTTCGCCCCGGAGACGTTGCTGAGCATGTTGGCCAGGCCGGTGCTCGGGTTGAGGATCACCGAGGGGTCGTAGACGTCGGCGGCCTGGCCCATGTCCAGCCAGTTATTAGGGGTCAGCGCGGCGTACAGAGTGCCGTCGAGAACCACCAGTTCGGCGTCGATGTCGGCCCCGCCCATGGTGACTTTGGCATTGCCCTTGAAGGCGGTGCTGGGTGTGTTGCTCAGGTCGCCGGCCAGCGTCTTGACCGGCAGGCCGTCGATTTTCCCGCCCACCGAGATGTCCAGGTGCGCGCTCTTGAGCGCCTTGGTCGACTGAACGGACTGCTGGATCAGCCCGGCGGCGTCCGGCAGCGGCTCGGACGCCTTCTTCGAGCAGCCCGCGGCGAACAGGGCGGCGGCGAGCATGACCGTCAGGACGGAGATAATGCGGCGGATCGTCGACATGGCATGCATCGTAGTGGGTCGGGCGCGCCCGCCCGCGCCGGCGAGGCCGGGGTTGCGCGGTCGTGACCTGCTCGATATGACTGAGCGCATGGCAGGTGACCTCGCTTTTCGGCCGGTGCCGGCAGGCACGGGCGACGCCGCGGACCTGGTGGCCGCGATGGTCGCCGAGATGCGCGATCTGTACGAGGGACTCGACCTCGAAGCCCCGGACATGCCCAGGGCCGGCCCGGCCGAACTGGGCCCGCCGGGTGGGCTCTACCTGGTCGGTTACCGGGACGGCGTGGCGGTCTGCGGGGGCGGCATCAAACGGCTGCCCGACGGGGCCTGCGAGATCAAACGGATGTACGTGGTGCCGTCGGCCCGACGAACCGGGGTGGCCCGCGCGCTGCTGGCGGCCCTGGAGGACGCGGCGCGGGGAATGGGCTACCGGCTCGCCCGCCTGGACACCGGTGAGCGCCAGCCGCACGCCCAGGCTTTCTACGAGGCCTCCGGCTACCGGCGGGTGGACAACTTCAACGACAACCCGGCGGCGGTGTTCCACGGCGAGAAGCGGCTAGATTAGGCAGGTGTTCACCGGCATCGTGGAGGAGCTCGGCGAAGTCGTCGCCGTGGAGCATCTCGGAGATTCGGCACGGCTGACCATCCGCGGCCCGCTGGTGACATCCGATGTGCGCCATGGCGATTCGATCGCCGTCAACGGCGTGTGTCTGACCGTCGCGGAGGTAGCGGCCGACGGCCGGTTCACCGCCGACGTGATGGGCGAGACGCTGAACCGTTCCAGCCTGGCGGCGCTGAGGCCCGGCGGGCCGGTCAACCTGGAGCGCGCAGCGGCCCTCAACAGCCGGCTCGGCGGCCACATCGTCCAGGGCCACGTCGACGGGACCGGGGAGGTGATCTCGCGCACACCCTCTCCGCATTGGCAGGTGGTGCGCGTCTCGCTGCCGGCGTCGCTGTCGCGCTATGTGGTGGAGAAGGGCTCGATCACCGTCGACGGGGTGTCGCTGACGGTGTCGGGACTGGGCGAGGACTGGTTCGAGGTGTCGCTCATCCCGACGACCCTGGGACTGACCACCCTGGGCAGCGCTGGGACCGGGACCCGGGTGAATCTCGAGGTGGACGTGATCGCCAAATATGTGGAACGGCTGTTGTCCGCCGAAGACGGCTCGGGCAGCACTGATAGCCGCTAGGAGGGTGCCGATGCCCACGGTGCCGCCCAATGCCCAGCCGATGGCCAGCACGACGACCTCGATGCCCAGCCGCACGGGAGCGACGGCGATCCCGGCGCGCTCATGGATTCCGGTCATCAGACCGTCGCGCGGGCCGGGTCCGAGATTGGTGGTGAGGTAGAGCCCACTTCCCAGGCCGATTCGCGACGGTGCCCAGACCCGGGCGCTCACGAAGGGGAATCCACAGCAGCAGCACGATCACGCTGATGAGAAAGGTGGCCAACCCGATGGCGATACCGCTGCGCACCGAGATGCCCCGGGCGAATACCGTCCAGGGCGCGTTACCGAGGCCGGCGTCGACGAGCAGCGCCTCTCCCGTGCCGAACAGCCACAGACCAAGGACCAGCACGACGACGGTGGACGGGCGGGTTCGCCACCGCGACCCCTCATTGCGCCACCGCGTGCGCGGAATCGTGCGCGAGGGCACGATTCGTCGCCACACTTCACGCGCGGACACGGGGACTGACCCTAGTGGCCGGGCGACGACGGCCCTTTGCGGCTCACTGCCCCGACTTAAGCGAAGGGGCTGTTGAACACGACGGGCGTGCGGCGTCCCACGGGAACGAACGTGGCGGGCATCGGGACGTCCCCCCACGGTGTCACGAGAGTGAACGACGTCAGGTTTCCGGACTGCCGTGGAACGGTGGAGTGCGCGGAGCCGAATCCGCCGCGATCGGACCTGACGAAGTTGAAGATCGACCCGGCGGGCGGAACGTCGTCGCCGCCCTGGGCGACTCGGGTGATCAGCAGTGCGGTGCTGTGCACGCCGAACGCGTCCCACTGGGTGAACACGTCGGCGTCGACGGTCCCGATCCTTGCCCCGGCCGATCCGTAGACGTCGAACTGCTGGTCACCCTGAATCTCGACCTCCCTGGGCGGAAGTCCGTTCACGCCGGTCGGTTTCAGTTCGGACACCGGAACGAACCGGACCCCGCCGACACCCGAGAGCGGCATGTCCGGCCGTGACGTCGCGTCGATCAGGGTGAGGGCACTGGCGGTCACCGTGCCCCGGTCCGACCTGATCACCGAGACGTCCGCGCCATCGGGGGCCGGCAGCGCCGAGTAGAGCAGGAAGCGATCGTCGGCGCCGAAGTAGATGACGTTGTACACCGACCCGACCGGGGGCACCTGACCGGGGAGGGAGCCGACATTGACCCCCTCGTTGGCGGTCACCATGACGGCTTGCGTGTAGAAGAACAGATCGGAGGTGGTGGTGAAGACCCCGTCGAAACTGCCGACCGGGTGCCCGCTCGGATCGTAGACGCTGAAGACCTGATTGCCCTGAACGGTCATGAACCCCGGCATGATTCCGCTTGTCGCGGTGATGGTTTCACCGGCGGGGTCCGCGGGGGCGATGCTGTAGCCGTTGCCGAGCCGCATCGGACGGTTGTCCACCGTGCGGTCGCCGATTCCCTTGGCGTTGTCGAACGGGAAGGGCACCGGGGCCTCGCCGAACGGTGTGGTGATCTTGAACGACACCGCGTTGCCCGACGGGGTTGGCAGGGCTGAGTGGGAGAACCCGACCGGCCCCAGTCGCAGGCTGCTGATCAGCGATCCGACCGGCGGGACCGGCCCGTCGGCGGCGCCGCCGGTCGACGTCACCAGCAACTGTGTGTAACCGATCCCGTTACCTCGGCTCACCAGCGCGTCGAAGTTCCCCGCCGTGGCGCCGGTCTTCGGGTCGACGACGCTGAAGTTCTGCCGGCCCTGAATGAAGCCCGGTGCGCCCGGCATGTACGCCCACCGCCCGTAGAGCGACGTGACCTGCGCCGTGGAAGCGGGGACGATGTCGAAACCGTTGAGGCGCAACGCCGGAGTGGCGGTGAACGGACCCGGGGGAGCGGCGCTGAGGGCGGAGACCGTCAGCAGCACCCCGAACTGGATCACGTTCGTCAGGGCCGTGCCTACCACGGTGGCAGTGGTCAGGGGGTTCGTCGCGGGAGCCAGCCGATGGGCGCTCCTGCTCGGCCGCGCCGCGTCCGCGGGCGGCGCCGCCGGGAGCGGGCGCCCGAGGTCCGCCGAGGGCTTCGCCGGGTTCGGCGCGGTCCGCACGGGAGAGGCCCTCTTCGGACCCGTCGAGATCCGGCGCAGAGGCCCGTCGGTCGTGCGCCGGCCGATCCCGGTTGACGACGCCGGGCGCGGTGGCCCCGGCGTCGCGTCGGCCGCGGGCACTCTCGCGGCCTGCCGGCGGGCAGCGTGACCCCGTCCCGGTCCGGACGGGACCGGTGCGGCCGCGTTCGCCGCGCGATCGGGCTTCGCCGGCGCGTTCTGGGTGCCGTCGTCGGCGGCGGCGACGCCTCCGCCGGTGCACAGCGCGACACCGAGACCGGCAACGGCGGCAAGCCGCCGCATGTGACGGGTCGACTTCGAAGCGCGCACCACACCCCCGGGAATCAGCCGACCGTTACGGCAGATTACCAGGGCTGAACAGCCGAACCGGCTCGCCGGCGGCCGGACCCGTCAGGACGGCGTTCGGGTGCCCCGTCCGCGTGGTTCATACTGGGAACACCATCTAACTACCAGGAAACCGGCAGGCGGCACCCCGATGACGAGACTGGACACCGTCGAACGGGCGGTCGCCGACATCGCTGCGGGCAAGGCCGTCGTCGTGATCGACGACGAGGATCGCGAGAACGAGGGCGACCTGATCTTCGCCGCCGAGAAGGCGACCCCGGAACTGGTCGCCTTCATGGTCCGCTACACCTCCGGTTATCTGTGTGTGCCACTCGACGGAGCGATCTGCGACCGGCTCGGCCTGCTTCCGATGTACGCGGTCAACCAGGACAAGCACGGGACCGCCTACACCGTCACCGTCGACGCCAGGGAGGGCGTGGGTACCGGCATCTCGGCGTCGGACCGCGCGACCACGATGCGTCTGCTGGCCGACCCGTCCAGTGCCGCCGCCGACTTCACCAAGCCGGGCCATGTGGTTCCGTTGCGCGCCAAGGACGGCGGCGTGTTGCGCAGGCCGGGCCACACCGAGGCCGCCGTCGACCTGGCCCGGATGGCCGGCCTGCAGCCGGCCGGGGCGATCTGCGAGATCGTCAGTCAGAAGGACGAGGGCGCCATGGCCCAGACCGACGAGTTGCGGGTGTTCGCCGACGAGCACGGGCTGGCGCTGATCTCCATCGCCGATCTCATCGAGTACCGCCGCAAGCACGAGAAGCACGTCGAACGCGTCGCCGAGGCGCGCATCCCGACCCGCCACGGCGAGTTCCGCGCCGTCGGCTACACCAGCATCTACGAGCAGGTCGAACACGTCGCCCTGGTGCGCGGGGACATCGCCGGGCCGCAGAACGACGGGCGCGACGTGCTGGTCCGGGTGCACTCGGAGTGCCTGACCGGAGACGTGTTCGGCTCCCGGCGCTGCGACTGCGGTCCACAGCTGGACGCGGCCATCGAGCTGGTCGCGAACGAGGGCCGCGGTGTCGTGCTCTACATGCGGGGTCACGAGGGCCGGGGCATCGGCCTGATGCACAAGCTGCAGGCATACCAGTTGCAGGACGCCGGCGCCGACACCGTCGACGCCAATCTCGAACTCGGTCTGCCCGCCGACGCCCGCGACTACGGGATCGGCGCGCAGATCCTGGTCGACCTCGGGGTGCGCACCATGAGGCTGCTGACCAACAACCCCGCCAAGCGGGTGGGTCTGGACGGATACGGACTCCAGGTCGTCGAGCGGGTGCCGCTTCCGGTCCGGGCCACCTCCGAGAACATCCGCTATCTCAAGACCAAGCGCGACCGGATGGGTCACGAGCTCTCCGGCCTGGAGGATTACGACGGCGGACGGCCCGGTGAGTTCGGCGGCGCCCTGTGAGCGGCGCCTCGGGTGTTCCCGAGGTTCCGGAAATGGACGCCTCGGGCCTTCGGCTCGCCATCGTCGCCAGCACCTGGCACCCGCGGATCTGCGACGCCCTGCTCGACGGCGCCCGCCGGGTGGCCGGGGACTGTGGAATCGCCGACCCCACGGTGGTGCGGGTGCACGGCGCGATCGAAATCCCCGTGGTCGCACAGGAATTGGCGGGCAGTCACGACGCCGTAGTGGCACTCGGGGTGGTGATCCGCGGCGAGACGCCGCATTTCGACTATGTCTGCGACGCGGTCACCCAGGGACTGACCAGGGTCTCACTGGACGCCGCCACCCCGGTCGCCAACGGCGTGCTCACCACCGAGAACGAGAGGCAGGCCGTGGACCGCGCCGGCCTGCCCGGATCGGCGGAGGACAAGGGTGCCCAGGCATGTGCGGCCGCGCTGTCCACCGCGCTCACACTTCGTCATCTGCGGGCATGAGCCGTCTGCGGGCATGACCGAAGGGCAGTGGGACGCCGAGTTCAGGCCGCGAGTGGTCCCGCGGGCGGCCTATGTGCTGGCCGCCCTGATCGCACTGACCGGGATCGTGGTGGCGATCCTCAACAACCGGACATCCGGGGCGATTCTGCGGGTTGCCGACCAGATCGCCATGGCGGGACTGGCCTTCGCCCTGGCCGGGGTGATCGCGTTCGTGCTCGGCCGGCCGCGGCTGCGAGTCGGCCGGGCCGGCCTGTCGGTGCGAAACGTGTTCGACGACAGGCTGATTCCGTGGCCGGAGGTGGTTGACTTCACCTTTCCGCCCGGCAAGCGCTGGGCCCGGGTCGACCTGCAGGCATACGAGTACGTCCCGGTGCTGGCCATCCAGCTGGCCGACCGCCAGCGCGCGGTCGAGGCGATGGAGACGGTTCGCGCCCTGATGGCGCGCTACCGGCCCGACCTCGACTGATCCGCGCGGTACTAACCTACTGGGCGTGGCCGATCCCGCGACCTACCGGCCGGCTCCCGGGTCGATCCCGATCGAGCCGGGGGTCTACCGGTTCTCAGACGCCCACGGCCGGGTCATCTACGTCGGCAAGGCCAAGAGCCTGCGCAGTCGGCTCACGTCGTATTTCGCCGACATCGCAGGCCTGCACCCGCGTACCCGCCAGATGGTCACCACCGCCGCGAAGGTCGAGTGGACGGTAGTGACCACCGAGGTCGAGGCGCTGCAACTGGAGTACAACTGGATCAAGGAGTTCGACCCGCGGTTCAACGTCCGCTATCGCGATGACAAGTCCTACCCGGTGCTCGCCGTCACGCTCAACGAGGAGTACCCGCGCCTGATGGTCTACCGGGGTCCGCGCCGCAAAGGCGTGCGCTACTTCGGGCCGTACTCGCACGCCTGGGCGATCCGGGAGACACTGGACCTGCTGACCCGGGTGTTCCCGGCGCGTACCTGCTCGGCCGGAGTCTTCAAGCGGCACAGCCAGATCGAAAGGCCGTGTCTGCTCGGCTATATCGACAAGTGCTCGGCGCCCTGCGTCGGCCGGGTCAGCGCCGAGGAGCACCGCCGGATCGTGCTGGACTTCTGTGATTTCCTGTCCGGCCGCACCGACCGGTTCGCCCGCGACCTGGAGCGCCAGATGACGGCGGCGGCCGGCGAACTGGACTTCGAGCGGGCAGCCCGGCTGCGCGACGACCTGGGTGCGCTGCGCCGGGCACTGGAGAAGCAGGCCGTGGTGCTCGGCGACGGCACCGACGCCGACGTGGTCGCCTTCGCCGACGACGCCCTGGAGGCCGCGGTCCAGGTGTTCCACGTCAGGGGCGGCCGGGTGCGCGGTCAGCGCGGCTGGATCGTCGAGAAACCCGGAGACCCCGGTGACTCCACCCAGTCGGCGCTGGTCGAGCAGTTCCTCACCCAGTTCTACGGTTCCGAAGCCGAACTGGGCGGCCCGCCCGGGGCCGATCCCGGCGGCGCCGCGGACGAATCGGCCAATCCGGTGCCCAGGGAGGTGCTGGTTCCCTGCCTGCCGGCCAATGCCGGGGAACTGACCACCTGGCTGTCCGGCCTGCGCGGCTCCCGGGTGGCGCTGCGGGTTCCGCAACGCGGCGACAAGCGCGCACTGGCCGACACCGTGCACCGCAACGCGCAGGAGGCGCTGCAGCAGCACAAGCTCAAGCGGGCCGGTGACTTCACCGCGAGATCGGCTGCCCTGCAGAGCATTCAGGACTCCCTCGGCCTGGCCGAAGCCCCGCTGCGCATCGAGTGCATCGACATCAGCCATGTCCAGGGCACCGACGTGGTCGGCTCGCTGGTGGTCTTCGAGGACGGTCTGCCGCGCAGGTCCGACTACCGGCACTTCGCCATCCGGGAGGCCGCCGGGGACGGCCGATCCGACGACGTGGCGTCCATCGCGGAGGTCACCCGCCGGCGGTTCCTGCGGCACCGCCGCCCCGGCGACGAGGCCGGGACCGGCGATGCCGACAAGCCGCGCCGGTTCGCCTATCCGCCCAACCTCTTCGTCGTCGACGGCGGTGCCCCGCAGGTGAACGCCGCCCAGGCGGTGCTCGACGAACTGGGTGTCACCGACGTCGCGGCCATCGGTCTGGCCAAGCGACTCGAGGAGGTCTGGGTGCCGGGTGACCCGGACCCGGTGATCCTGCCGCGCAACAGCGAGGGTCTGTATCTGCTGCAACGGGTCCGCGACGAGGCGCACCGCTTCGCCGTCTCCTACCACCGCAGCAAGCGGTCCAAGCGGATGACGGCCTCGGCTCTGGACTCCGTGCGCGGGCTGGGGGAGACCCGGCGCCGCGCGCTGGTCACCCACTTCGGTTCGCTGGCACGGCTGCGCCGGGCCAGCGTCGAGGAGATCACCGAGGTTCCCGGCATCGGGGCCGCGACGGCCGCGGCGGTCCTCGAGGCCCTCGGTGGCGCGGCCGCGGATCCAGCCACTTCCGATGCACCTGCGAGCGCGGTGGGCGATGATGCTCAGCAATCCCCATGACTGAGCTTCCGATGACCGAACACGGTGTCCCCGACGAGGCGCGGGGCGATGGCGGTTCGGGCATCGACGTCGTGCTCGTGACCGGACTGTCCGGCGCCGGCCGGGGCACCGCCGCCAAGGTGCTCGAGGATCTCGGCTGGTATGTCGCCGACAACCTGCCTCCGGAACTGATCGCCCGGATGGTCGATCTCGGATTGGCTGCCGGGTCTCGCATCACCCAGTTGGCGGTCGTGATGGACGTCCGCTCCCGCGGCTTCACCGGCGACCTCGACGCGGTGCGCAAGGACCTGGCGACCCGCAACATCACCCCGCGGGTGCTGTTCATGGAGGCCTCCGACGAGATCCTGGTCCGCCGCTACGAGAACAACCGGCGCAGTCATCCGCTGCAGGGCAATCAGACTCTGGCCGAGGGCATCGCCGCCGAGCGGGCCATGCTGGCCCCGGTGCGCGCGGGAGCCGACCTGATCATCGACACCACGGCGCTGTCGGTGCCGGCACTGCGGGCGGGCATCGAGAACGCGTTCGGAGGTGAGACCGTCGCGCAGACGGCGGTCACGGTGGAGTCCTTCGGATTCAAGTACGGCCTGCCGATGGATGCCGACATGGTGATGGACGTCCGGTTCCTGCCCAACCCGCACTGGGTCGACGAACTGCGCCCGCTGACCGGGCAGTCGCCCGCGGTGCGTGACTACGTGCTCGCCCAACCCGGGGCGACGGAGTTCCTGCAGACCTACCATCGACTCCTGAAATTGGTGGCCGAGGGATACCTGCGGGAGGGGAAGCGCTACATGACGGTGGCCATCGGCTGCACCGGCGGAAAACACCGCAGTGTCGCGATCGCCGAGGCGCTGGCCGGCCTGCTCGGCGAGAACCGCCAGTTGTCGGTCCGGGTCCTGCACCGCGATCTGGGGCGCGAATGACCTATCCGGAATTCAGCGTCGAGGGAACCGTGGGCATCGCACCGCGGATCGTTGCGATGGGAGGCGGCCACGGTCTCTACGCGACGCTGTCGGCGGCCCGGCGGCTCACCCCGCATGTGACGGCGGTGGTCACCGTCGCCGACGACGGCGGCTCGTCGGGCCGCCTGCGCTCCGAACTCGAGATCGTGCCGCCCGGTGACCTGCGGATGGCGTTGGCGGCCTTGGCATCCGACAGTCCGCACGGCCGGTTGTGGGCCACCATCATCCAGCACCGATTCGGCGGCAGCGGCGCGCTGGCCGGCCATCCGATCGGCAATCTGCTGCTGGCCGGCCTCAACGAGGTGCTGGCCGACCCGGTGGCAGCCCTCGACGAACTCGGCCGGCTGCTGGCGGTCAAGGGCCGGGTGCTGCCGATGTGCCCGGTCGCTCTTCAGATCGAGGCCGACGTCGCCGGACTGGAGGGCGACCCCCGGATGAGCCGGGTGATCCGGGGTCAGGTCGCGGTCGCGACCACGCCGGGCAAGGTCCGGCGGGTCCGGTTGCTGCCGGTGGACCCGCCGGCCACCCGCCAGGCCGTCGACGCGGTACTGGCGGCGGATCTGGTGGTGCTCGGACCGGGGTCGTGGTTCACCAGCGTGATTCCCCATGTGCTGGTCCCCGGGCTGGCCACCGCGCTGAACGCGACTCCGGCCCGGCGGGCCGTGGTGCTCAACCTCGCCGCCGAACCGGGTGAGACGGCCGGCTTCTCAGCCGAACGGCATTTGCACGTTTTGGCCCAGCACGCCCCCGGCTTCACCGTTCATGACATTATCGTCGACGTGTCTCGCGTGCCCTCGCAGCGCGAGCGCGACCAACTCCGCCGCACCGCCGGCGTGTTGGAGGCCGAAGTCACCTTCGCCGACGTGTCCAGGCCCGGTACGGCCTTGCACGACCCGGCGAAGTTGGCCGCGGTGCTGGAGGCGGTGCGCTCGAGGGGTGCGGAGCCTCCGACGACGACGGTGCCGACTGCCGTCCCACCACGGGGCGCCGCCGCCCAACACCGAGACGGACCGGGAGGTGAGCGACCGTGGCGATGACCGCCGAGGTTAAAGACGAGCTGAGCCGTCTGCAGATCAACTCGGTCAGCGCGCGGCGCGCCGAGGTGGCATCGCTGCTGCGCTTCGCCGGCGGGCTTCACATCGTCTCGGGCCGGGTGGTCGTCGAAGCCGAGGTCGACATGGGCAGTATCGCCCGGCGCCTGCGCAAGGACATCCACGATCTCTACGGCTACGCCTCGGTCGTACATGTGCTGTCCGCCAGCGGAATTCGCAAGAGCACCCGCTACGTGGTGCGGGTGGCCAAGGACGGTGAGGCATTGGCGCGCCAGACCGGGCTGCTGGACATGCGGGGCCGGCCGGTGCGCGGGCTGCCCGCCCAGGTGGTGGGCGGCTCCATCGCCGACGCCGAGGCCGCCTGGCGGGGCGCCTTCCTGGCGCACGGCTCGCTGACCGAACCGGGCCGGTCCTCGGCGCTGGAGGTGAGCTGCCCGGGTCCGGAGGCGGCCCTGGCGCTGGTGGGCGCAGCCCGCCGGCTGGGGGTCGGCGCCAAGGCCCGGGAGGTGCGCGGCATCGACCGGGTGGTGGTCCGGGACGGTGAGGCCATCGGCACGCTGCTCACCCGGATGGGGGCCCAGGACACCCGGCTGGTGTGGGAGGAGCGGCGGATGCGGCGCGAGGTGCGCGCCACCGCCAACCGGCTGGCCAACTTCGACGACGCGAATCTGCGGCGGTCGGCGCGCGCCGCGGTCGCCGCGGCCGCCCGGGTGGAACGCGCTCTGGAGATCCTCGCCGACACGGTGCCCGATCACCTGGCCAACGCGGGCCGGCTGCGGGTGGAGCACCGGCAGGCATCGCTGGAGGAACTGGGCCGGCTCGCCGACCCGCCGATGACGAAAGACGCTGTGGCCGGACGCATCCGGCGGTTGCTGTCGATGGCCGACCGCAAAGCCAAGCAGGACGGCATCCCCGACACCGAATCGGCGGTGACCCCCGACCTGCTCGAGGACGCCTAGCTCGAGGGCTCCGGCGCCGGCACCGGATTGGCGGTCAGCGCCCAGCGGATTCCGCCGACGAGCACCCGGCCGGCGAACCGGATCGCCGTCGCCTCTACCGGCGGCAGGTAGGGCAGCCGAAGCGGCAACCGGGCCCAGGCCGGCAGCATCGAGATCGCCGAGGCGGCCAGCACCCCGTAGGGCCCGCGCGCGAGCAACGGCAGCGGTGGAGTGATCAGCAGGAAGCGGGCCGCGTCCCGGGCGGCCTCGGTGCTGCGCAACTCGGGCCGGTAGGCCTGGATGCGTTCGCGCAGTTCGGATTCGGTGCGCGGCGGTTTCTTCACGCCGAGTGCGGACGCCACCCGCGCGCTGTCGGCGACGTAGGCGTCGCGGCCGGCCTGGTCCAGCGGCCTGGCCCCGTACTGCTGGTAGGCGGTCATGAAGCTGTCCACCTCGGCGATGTGAACCCACTCCAGCAGGTGCGGATCGTCGGCGCGGTAGGCCCGGCCGTCGGGGGCGGTGCCGTGCACCCGCCGGTGGATGCCGCGCACCTTGTCCACCGCGCGCTGGGCGTCGCGGGCGGTGCCGAAGGTGGTGACCGCCAGGAAGGTGCTGGTGCGCTGGAGCCGGCCCCACGGGTCGCCGCGGTAGTCGGAGTGCTGGGCGACCCCGGCCATCGCCAGAGGGTGCAGCGACTGCAGCAGCAGGGCTCGCAGGCCGCCGACGAACATCGCGGCGTCGGCGTTCACCTGGCGTATCGGCCGGTCCGGTCCGAACCAGCGGGGCCCGGGCGCACCGTGGATGCGCTCCCGGTTGCGCGGTCCCTCCGGCCCGGCGACCATCGCGAACAAACCCTCACCCAGGCGTTCCCGGACTTTGCCGACGTCGAGATCGACGGGCAGCGGCAGCGCTCTGGCCAGGCTCATACTCCGACGGTACGCCCGCCCCGGGAAGGTTCTGGTTCCGACCCGCCCCGACGATCCCGCCCACTAGGCTGGCCGGTGGCATCCGCGAAGCAACTGGAGGAGACAACGTGACGATCCGGGTTGGCGTCAACGGTTTCGGGCGCATCGGGCGCAACTTCTACCGGGCCCTATCCGCACGCAAGAAGATCGAGGCGATGGGGCGGATGGCCCAGGAACTCGGGCTCCCCAAGTGGGCGGAGGGCAAGGCAGCCGACATCGAGATCGTCGCGGTCAACGACCTCACCGACAACGCCACCCTGGCCCACCTGCTGAAGTTCGACTCCATCCTGGGCCGGTTGTCCGAGGAAGTGGTCGTCGACGGCGACTACCTCGTCATCGGTAGCCAGAAGGTGCGCGCGCTGGAGATCAAGGACGGACCGGCCGCCCTGCCGTGGGGCGAGCTGGGGGTCGACGTGGTGGTCGAGTCCACCGGGCTGTTCACCGACGCCCGCGCCCGGGGGCACCTGGAGGCGGGCGCGAAGAAGGTCATCATCTCCGCACCGGCCAAGGACGAGGACATCACCATCGTCCTGGGTGTGAACGACGACAAGTACGACGGCAGCCAGAACGTCATCTCCAACGCATCGTGCACCACGAACTGCCTCGCGCCGCTCGCCAAGGTGGTCAACGACACCTTCGGCATCGAACGCGGCCTGATGACCACCATCCACGCCTACACCCAGGACCAGAACCTGCAGGACGCCCCGCACCGGGACCTGCGCCGCGCGCGGGCGGCCGCGCTGAACATCGTGCCCACCTCGACCGGGGCGGCCAAGGCCATCGGCCTGGTGCTCCCCGAGCTCAAGGGCAAGCTCGACGGCTACGCGCTGCGGGTGCCGATCCCCACCGGCTCGGTCACCGATCTGACCGTGGAGCTCAAGAAGTCGGCCAGCGTGGAGGAGATCAACGCCGCGCTCAAGGCCGCCGCGGAGGGTCCGATGCGGGGCATCCTGAAGTACTACGACGCCCCGATCGTCTCCAGTGACATCGTCACCGACCCGCACAGCTCGATCTTCGACTCGGGTCTGACCAAGGTGATCGACAACCAGGCCAAGGTGGTGTCCTGGTACGACAACGAGTGGGGCTACTCCAACCGCCTGATCGACCTCATCGCGCTGGTCGGCAAGTCGCTGTAGCCGATGGCAGTCAAGAGCCTCGCCGACCTGCTCGCAGACGGTGTCCGGGGTCGCGGTGTGCTGGTGCGCTGCGACCTCAACGTCCCGCTCGACGAGCACGGCGCCGTCACCGACACCGGCCGCATCGACGCCTCGGTGCCCACCCTCAAGGCGCTCTCGGACGCGGGCGCCAAGGTCGTCGTCACCGCGCACCTGGGCCGGCCCAGCGGCGGCCCCGAGCCGAAGTACTCGCTGGCGCCGGTGGCGGAGGTGCTCGGCGAGAAGCTCGGCCGGCACGTGCAACTGGCCGGCGACGTGGTGGGCGCGGACGCACTGGCCCGCGCCGAGGGCCTGACCGACGGCGACATCCTGCTGCTGGAGAACATCCGATTCGACCCTCGCGAGACCAGCAAGGACGACGCCGAACGCCGGGCCCTGGCCGCCGGCCTGGCCGAACTCGTCGGCGATGACGGGGCATTCGTCTCCGACGGATTCGGCGTGGTGCACCGCAAGCAGGCCTCGGTCTACGACGTGGCCACGTTGTTGCCGCACTACGCGGGAACCCTGGTGGCGGCCGAGGTGAAGGTTCTCGAGCAGCTCGCCAAGGCCGGCGAACGCCCCTACGCGGTGGTGCTCGGCGGGTCGAAGGTCTCCGACAAGCTCGCCGTGATCGAGAACCTTGCCGGCAAGGCAGACAGTCTGGTCATCGGCGGCGGCATGTGCTTCACATTCCTTGCCGCCCAAGGCATCCCGGTGGGGAAGTCGCTACTGGAGGACGGGATGCTCGACACCTGCCGCGGGCTGCTCGAGGAGTACGGCGACGTGATCCACCTGCCGGTCGACGTCGTCGTCGCCTCGGAGTTCAAGGCCGATTCACCGCCGGAAACCGTTGCGGTCCGGGATATCCCGGCCGGCAAGATGGGCCTGGACATCGGGCCCAAGTCGGTGCAGCGGTTCACCGCCCTGCTGTCCAACGCCCGCACCATCTTCTGGAACGGCCCGATGGGGGTCTTCGAGTTCCCGGCCTTCTCCGCGGGCACCAGGGGCGTCGCGGAGGCGATCATCGCCGCCACCGCCAAGGGAGCCTTCAGCGTGGTGGGCGGCGGCGACTCGGCCGCCGCGGTGCGCCAGCTCGGCCTGCGCGAGGACGGTTTCTCCCACATCTCCACCGGGGGAGGGGCCTCACTGGAGTTCCTGGAGGGCAAGACGCTCCCGGGGATCGAGATCCTCAACTGAACCGCTAAGGAGACCCGTGGTGTCCCGTAAACCGCTGATCGCGGGCAACTGGAAGATGAACCTCAACCACTTCGAGGCCATCGCCCTGGTGCAGAAGATCGCCTTCGCCCTGCCGGAGAAGTACTACGACAAGGTCGACGTCACCGTCATCCCGCCGTTCACCGACCTGCGCAGCGTCCAGACCCTCGTCGACGGCGACAAGCTGCGGCTGACCTACGGCGCCCAGGACCTCTCACCGCACGACTCCGGCGCCTACACCGGGGACATCAGCGGAGCGTTCCTGGCCAAGCTCGGATGCACGTTCGTCATCGTCGGGCACTCCGAGCGGCGGACCTACCACCACGAGGACGACGCGCTGGTCGCCGCCAAGGCCGCCGCCGCGTTCCGGCACGGGCTCACCCCGATCGTGTGCGTCGGGGAGCGTCTGGAGGTCCGCGAGGCCGGGGAGCACGTCGACTACAACCTGGCCAGGGTGCGCGGGTCGGTGGCGGGGCTGTCCCAGGAGCAACTCGCCCAGACAGTGATCGCCTACGAGCCGGTGTGGGCCATCGGCACCGGGCGGGTGGCCAGCGCCACCGACGCGCAGGAGGTCTGCGCCGCCATCCGGTCGGAACTGGCCGGAATGACCTCGCCCCAGGTGGCCGACGGTATTCGGGTTCTCTACGGCGGGTCGGTCAACGCCAAGAACGCCGGTGAGCTGGTGCTCCAGCCGGACGTGGACGGCTCGCTGGTCGGCGGTGCGTCGCTGGATGGCGAGCAGTTCGCGATCCTGGCGGCGACGGCCGCCGGCGGCCCTCTGCCCTGACCCGGTCGCCGGAAACCCCCGCCGGGCCGGGTAGGCTGACCGCCATGATGCTCGCCCTGCGGATCCTGCTGATCGTCACCAGCCTGCTGGTCGTGCTGCTGGTTCTGCTGCACCGGGCCAAGGGCGGAGGCCTGTCCACGCTGTTCGGCGGTGGGGTTCAGTCCAGCCTGTCCGGGTCCACCGTGGTCGAGAAGAACCTGGACCGGCTCACACTGTTCATCACCGGCATCTGGCTGGTCGGGATCGTCGGCACGGCCCTGCTGATCAAGTACACCTCCTAGCACCGGCCGGGAACCAGCGGCCCCCGTAGACCGTGCCGAGTATCCGGATGTCGGCCAGCCGGGCCGGATCCGCCGCGTAGGGGTCCTCGCCCAGAACCGTGAAGTTCGCCGCCTTGCCGACTGCGATGCTGCCCAGTTCGCGTTCCAGCCGCCAGGAGTAGGCGGCTTCGACCGTTACCGCGCGCAGCGCGTCGTGGACGCTGATGCGCTGTTCCGGACCGGCCACCCGGCCGGCCGGGGTGCGCCGGTTCACCGCGTAGGACGCCAGCGCCAGGGGTTCGGCCGGGGCCATCGGCAGATCGGAGTGCAGCGACAACGGGATACCGCGGCGCAGCACCGACGCCGCCCGGACCATGGCGTCGGCCCGCCCGGCGCCCAGTCCGTGCTCGGCGTACTTGTCGGCGAAGCCCACCGGGTAGTAGGAGTTGGCCGACACGATGCAGCCCAGTGCGGCGATCCGGTCGATCTGCTCCTCGGCCGAATTGGCGAAGTGCACGATAACGGTGCGGTGGTCGGCACGCGGGTGTTCGGCCATGCACTGCTCGAGTGTGTCGAGCACCAGGTCCAGGCCGGCGTCGCCGTTGACGTGGATGTGCAGCTGCCAGTCGGCATTCCAGTAGACGCGGGCGAACTCCCGGAACACGTCGGGCTGCATCATCCACTCGCCGTGATGGCACAGGTCCGGTTGGCCGGCGTCGTCGAGGTAGGGCTCGCGCATCTGCATCAGCTGGCTGATGATGGCCCCGTCGGCGAACAACTTCACCTGCCTGGGCAGTAGGCGGACCTTGCCTTTCGAGGCCCGCGCGACTTGCGCCTCGGCGTCGGCCACCGCGGCCGCCGGGTCCAGGCCTGAATCGGCCTGGCCACGGGCATCGACGAGAAACGTTGAGCCGAAGGGTGTTTCGTCGGCGCCAAGAATCTGCTGGTACAGGTCCCACGGCTCGGCGGCCCACATAATCCCGGGTTCGTTGATCGCCGTCACCCCGTTGGCGTGCAGGTAGGCCACAAGCTGGTCCAACCCGGCAGCCAGCCGCTCGCGTGACATCAGGACCGGAGCCAGGCAGGGAAGCAGCAGGTTCATCCCGGACTCCCACCAGTGCCCGGCCGCGAAATCGACCATGCCGCTCGCCGGTCCCCTGCCCGCCATCTGCTCGGCGGTCAGCCCCAGCGCCGTGATCGCCGCGGTGTTGAGGAAGAACTCGTGGCACGAGCGTTGCCACACCACGATCGGCCGGGTGGGGCTGACCGCGTCGAGTGCCGCCCGGTCCAGATCGCCGTGCCAGAGTGCGTGGTAGCCCCAGGAGAACAGCCACTCGTCGGGTGCGGCGAGCCGTCGCTCCGCCTCGGTCAGCCGTCGCCGGTACTCCTCGGCGCTGCGCGCGGCCGGGAACGTCCGGTCCGGCAGCATCCAGTCCTCGACCGCGATGACCTCGGTGATCAGGGTGGCGGCCCCCAGGATCGGGTGCAGGTGCTGGTCGATGAGTCCGGGGAGCAGCACCGCCTCGGAGAAGGTGTCGTCGATGTCGCCGTCGAGTTCGCCCGCGGCCCCGACGCCGGTGATCCGCCCGTCGGACACCGCGACCGCGGTGGCGTCCGGGTTGTCGGGATCCATGGTGATCACCCGGCGGGCGACGAAGACGGCGGGGCGCGGCATGGGCAGCGATTCTGCCCGATACTTGACGCCATGGCGCACCCTTCCGACACCGACGCCCTGGACCCCATCGGCTCGGTGTACCGCACCAAGGTGGGCCGCGAGGCCACCGAGCCGATGCGCGAGGACATCCGGCTGCTCGGCGCCATGCTCGGCGACACCGTCCGCGAACAGAACGGCGAGGCCGTCTTCGAACTCGTCGAACGGGCCCGGGTGGAGTCCTTCCGGGTGCGCCGCTCGGAGATCGACCGGGCGCAGCTGGCCGCGATGTTCGACGGGATCGACATCCAGCTGGCGATCCCGGTGATCAGGGCGTTCAGCCATTTCGCGCTGCTGGCCAACGTAGCCGAGGACATCCACCGCGAACGGCGCAGGGCGATTCACCTCGCGGCCGGGGAAGCCCCGCTGGACAGCACCCTGGCCGCGACCTACCGGAAACTCGACGCGGCAGGCCTTTCGGCGGGAGCCGTGGCCGACGCGCTGCGCGGGGCGCTGGTGTCGCCGGTGATCACCGCGCACCCCACCGAGACCCGCCGGCGCACCGTCTTCGACACCCAGAACCACATCACCAGGCTGATGCGGCTGCGGCTGCACGGGCACGCGGAGACCGACGACGGCAGGCCGATCGAGGCGGAGTTGCGCCGCGAGATCCTCACCCTCTGGCAGACCGCGCTGATCCGGTTGTCCCGCCTGAAGGTCGCCGACGAGATCGAGTCCGGGCTGCGGTACTACCCGGCGGCGTTCTTCGACGTCGTGCCCCGGGTCAACGCCGCGGTGCGAGACGCGCTGCGCGATCGCTGGCCGGACGCCGGCCTGCTGGAGCGCCCGATCGTGCGGCCCGGCTCGTGGATCGGCGGTGACCGCGACGGCAACCCCAATGTCACCGCCGAGGTGGTCGCGCTGGCGACCGGCAGCGCCGCGCACACCGCGCTGGCCCACTATCTCGACGAACTCGCCCTGCTCGAGCGCGAGCTGTCCATGTCGGCACGGCTGGTCCGGGTCGACGGGGCGCTCGACGAGCTTGCGTCGTCCTGCACCGAGGAGGCGCGGGCCGACGAGCCCTACCGGCGGGCGGTCCGGGTGGTGCGCGCGCGGCTGACCGCGACGGCCGCGGGGATACTGGACCGGATGCCCGAGCATGTGCTCGACCTCGGGCTGCCGCCCTACCGGACGGCCGGGCAGATGGCCGGCGATCTCGCGGTGGTCGACGCGTCGCTGCGCACGCACGGCAGCGCTGCGCTGGCCGATGACCGGCTGGCCCGGCTGCGAGACACCCTGGACGCCTTCGGATTCCACCTGTGCGGTCTGGACATGAGGCAGAACTCCGAGACCCACGAAGAGGTGGTCGCCGAACTGCTGGCGTGGGCCGGAGTGCACCCCGACTACCGTTCGCTGTCCGAGGGCGAGCGGGTCGCGGTCCTGGCCGGCGAACTGTCCACTCGCCGGCCGTTGGTCGGCCCGGGTGCCCAGCTGTCCGAACTGGCCCGCAAGGAGCTCGACATCGTCGCCGCGGCGGCCAGCGCGGTCGGCACACTGGGCGCGGAGGCTGTCCCCACCTACATCATCTCGATGTGCCGGTCGGTCTCAGACCTGCTGGAAGCCGCTCTGCTGCTCAAAGAGGCCGGGCTGCTCGACCTTTCGGCGCCCGGGACGGCCTACGCCCCGGTCGGCATCGTGCCGCTCTTCGAAACCATCGACGACCTGCAGCGCGGCGCGGCGATTCTGCAGGCTGCCCTCGAGGTGCCGGTCTACCGGGCCGTGGTGACCGCCCGCGACGGCACCCAGGAGGTCATGCTCGGCTATTCGGACTCGAACAAGGACGGCGGCTACCTGGCCGCCAACTGGGCGCTCTACCGCGCCGAACTCGACCTGGTGGAAGCGGCCCGCCGGACCGGGATCCGGTTGCGGCTCTTCCACGGCCGTGGCGGGACGATCGGCCGCGGCGGCGGCCCCAGCTACGACGCGATCCTGGCCCAGCCGCCGGGCGCGGTCAACGGTTCGCTGCGGCTGACCGAGCAGGGGGAGGTGATCGCGGCCAAGTACGCCGAGCCGCGCATCGCCCATCGCAACCTGGAGAGCCTGGTCGCCGCGACCCTCGAGTCCACCCTCCTCGATGTCGAGGGTCTCGGCGCCGGCGCCGGTCCGGCCTACCGGGTGCTCGACGATCTCGCCGCCCGCGCCCGGCACGCCTACTCCGAATTGGTCCACCACACGGCGGGATTCGTCGACTACTTCGAGCAGTCCACGCCGGTCAGCGAGATCGGGTCGCTCAACATCGGCAGCCGGCCCACCAATCGCAAGGCCACCGCCTCGATCTCCGACCTTCGCGCGATCCCCTGGGTGCTGGCCTGGAGTCAATGCCGGGTGATGCTGCCCGGCTGGTACGGCACCGGCACCGCGCTGCAGGGCTGGATCGCCGACGGGGACGGCCGGGAGCGCCTGGGCGTACTGCGCGAGTTGTACGGCAGGTGGCCGTTCTTTCGCACCGTGCTGTCCAACATGGCCCAGGTGCTGGCCAAGTCAGACATGGGTCTGGCGGCGCGCTACGCCGAACTCGTCGACGACAGGGAGTTGCGCGAGCGGGTGTTCGGGATGATCCGCGCCGAGCACGAGCGGACCGTGGCGATGCACGGGCTGGTCACCGGTCAGGACGATCTGCTGGCCGACAATCCGGCGCTGGCCCGCTCGGTGTTCAACAGATTCCCCTATCTGGAACCCCTGAACCACCTGCAGGTCGAACTGTTGCGCCGGTACCGCCGCGGTGACGACGGCGAATTGGTCAGGCGCGGGATCCTGCTCACGATGAGCGGGCTGGCCTCAGCCCTGCGGAACAGCGGCTAACGTCCGCGGATCGCGTTGAGCAACCCGCGGACGGCGGCCTCGGTGGCCACCACCGGCGACATAGCCGACTCGGCGACGTCGACCATGCGTTCCACCCGGTTGACGATGCCCTCCAACTGCCCGAGGGTGTCGTTGAGCCTGCTGAGGGTCTTGTCGAAGTAGTCCAGCGAACCTTCCAGTCCGCGCACCGCGGTGTTCAGACCCGCCAGGCTCTCCTCGAGGTCGTCGAGCACGTGGTCGACCTGGTCGACCGTCTCGTCGGCGTTCAGTGCCGCCTGTGCCAGGGTCCGGATCCGGTCGACCGGGCTGCGGGGGCGTGCCTTCTCGTCCATGGCACTCAGTCTGACAGTGCGCCGGCCGCCGCGGAGTCAAGACGCCAAATCGTCCGCTCCAGACCGAGGGCTCCGGCGGCGGGCACGTCGTCGGGGGCCGCGCCGGCGATCGCGGCGGCGACCGCGTCGGCCTTCGCCGCACCGGAGACCACCAGCCATACCTGCCGGGAGCGCCGCACGGCGGGCAGGGTGAGCGTGAGACGGCGCGGCGGGGGTTTGGGGGAGTCGGACACCCCGACCACCATCCGACCGGTCTCGCGGACGGCCGGGGTGTGCGGAAACAGCGAGTTGATGTGGCCTTCACCGCCCATGCCGAGCAGGTGCACGTCGAAAACCGGCGTGGGCTCGCCGGTTTCGGCCGCATCGGCCAGCGCGGCCTCATACCCGCGGGCAGCGGCGGTCAGGTCGTCGCCGAACTCGCCGTCGCTGGCGGACATCGGGTGGATGTTGGCAGCCGGGATGCCGACATGGTCCAGCAGGGCCTCGCGGGCCTGCTTCTCGTTGCGATCGTCGTCGTCGTGCGGCACGAAGCGGTCGTCGCCCCAGAACAGCTGCACCCGTTCCCAGTCCACCGGGTGGGTGCCCAGCACCTTCAGCAGCCCGATTCCGGTGCCGCCGCCGGTGAGCACCACCGTGGCCCGCCCGCGCTCGGCGATGGCCGTCGCGATGGCACCGGCCAGCCGGTCACCGGCTGCCTGCACCAGGGCCTCGGTGTCGGGGTAGGTGTCGACCTCGACCTTCGCCTCAGCCACCCGGGTACGTCACCTTGGCGAGGCCGGCCAGTGCCTCGTGGTAGACCTCGTCGGCGTCCAGCCGGCGCATGTCCTCGGCCAGGCACTCGCGAGTCTCCCGCCGCGCCAGCGGGAGCTGGGCGTCCGGGCGTGCGGTCCGGCTCAGGGTGGCGGTCGACCCGTCCTGCGGACGGCTCAGGGTGATGGTCTGACTCGGCTGGAGCAACTCGACCTTGAGGTCGCCGACCTCCCGGCGCACCGTGCCGTCTATGCGGCTGGCCAGCCAGCCGGCCAGGATGTCCAGGGCCGGTTCCTCGGCCCGGCCGGAGACCACCGCCCCGGTGATCGGCTCGTAGGGCGGCTGGTCCAGTGCGGAGGCCAGCAGCGCCCGCCAGTAGGTGATTCGGCTCCACGCCAGGTCGGTGTCACCCTGGGTGTAGCCGGCCAGGCGGCTGCGCAGCGTAGCCAACGGGTTCTCACTCCCGGTGGCGTCGGTGATCCGCCGAATCGCCAAGCGGCCCAGGGGATCTGCTGCGGGTACCTCCGGGGCCGCCCCCGGCCACCAGACCACCACCGGCGTGTCGGGCAGCAGGAACGGCAGCACGACGCTGGTGGAGTGCCCGGCCAGCGGCCCGTGGGTGCGCAGCACCACCACCTCGCCGGCGCCGGCGTCGCCGCCGACGCGCAACTGGCCGTCCAGCCGCGCCTCGGCGGCCAGCCGGTCGCCGGGGACCACGACGATGACGCGGCAGGGGTGCTCGCGGCTGGATGCGACCGCGGCCTCGATGGCGTCCTCGACGATGTCCTCGGTGTCGGGCGCCACGACCAGGGACAGCACCCGGCCCAGCGTGATCGCGCCGCCTTCCTCGCGCAGCGAGGTGATGCGCTTGTTGAGTTCGTTGGTCGTCGTGTCGGGAAGGTCGACAATCACTTCAGCTGACCCCGCTCTCCACGTCCGCTCATCACGGTCTTCTCCATTCCCGGCCGGAGCGCTGCAGCATCTCGAAGGCCGAATCCGGTCCCCACGAACCGGAGTCGTACGGATCGGGCTTGCCGTGGGCGGCCCAGTACTCGAGCACCGGATCCAGGATCTTCCAGGACAGTTCGACCTCGGCATTGACCGGGAACAGCGACGGCTCTCCGAGCAGCACGTCGAGGATCAGCCGCTCGTAGGCCTCGGGGGAGTCCTCGGCGAAGGCCGACCCGTAGGAGAAGTCCATGTTCACGTCGCGGACCTCCATGGTGCTGCCCGGCACCTTGGAGCCGAACCGGATGGTGATGCCCTCATCCGGTTGCACCCGGATCACCAGGGCGTTCTGGCCCAGTTCCTCGGTCATCGTCGCATCGAAGGGCAGGTGCGGAGCCCGCTTGTAGAGCAGTGCGATCTCAGTCACCCTGCGGCCCAGGCGTTTTCCGGAGCGCAGGTAGAACGGCACGCCCGCCCAGCGCCGGGTGTCGACCTCCAGGGTGATCGCGGCGAACGTCTCGGTGGTCGAGGTCTTGGAGAAGCCGTCCTCGTCGAGCAGGCCCACCACCTTCTCCCCGCCCTGCCACCCGGCCGCGTACTGCCCGCGGGAGCTGGTCAGGTCGAACGGCGTGGCGAGTCTGGTCGCCGCGAGGACCTTGATCTTCTCCGCCTTGACCTCCTCGGGGCCGAAGTTGACCGGTTCCTCCATCGCCGTCAGCGCCAGCAGCTGCAGCAGATGGTTCTGGATCACGTCGCGGGCCGCGCCGATGCCGTCGTAGTAGCCGGCCCGCCCGCCCAGGCCGATGTCCTCGGCCATAGTGATCTGCACACTGTCGATGTAGTGGCTGTTCCAGGTCGGCTCGAACAGCTCGTTGGCGAACCGCAGCGCCATGATGTTCTGCACCGTCTCCTTGCCGAGGTAGTGGTCGATGCGGAACACCGACTCCTCGGGGAACACGCTGTTGACCACCTTGTTGAGTTCTTCGGCGCTTTCCAGGTCGTGACCGAACGGCTTCTCGATCACCACCCGGCTCCAGTGGCCGTCCTTCGGGGAGGCCAGACCGGACTTCTTGAGCTGCTCGCAGACCTCGGGGAAGGACTTCGGCGGAATCGACAGGTAGAAGGCGTGGTTGCCGCCGGTGCCCCGGTCGACGTCGAGTTTCTCCAGCGCCTCGGCCAGCCGCGCGAACGACGCGTCGTCATCGAAACTGCCCTGCACGAAGCGGAATCCCTCCGACAGCCGGTCCCACACCTCCTGGCGGAAAGGGGTGCGTGCGTGCTGCTTGACCGCGTCGTAGACGATCTTGGCGAAGTCCTCGTCGGCCCAGTCCCGGCGGGCGAAGCCCACCAGGGCGAACGACGGCGGCAGCAGACCCCGGTTGGCCAGGTCGTAGATCGCCGGCATCAGCTTCTTGCGGGACAGGTCCCCGGTGACACCGAAGATCACCACGCTGCACGGCCCGGCGATACGCGGCATCCGCTTGTCGCGCTTGTCGCGAAGCGGGTTGTGCCATTTGCCCGGGGCGGCCGTGGTGGCCGAGGTCGGTTCGGGGCTCATTTCTTGGCGGCGTCCAATTGGGCCTGGGTTGCC
Organism: Mycobacterium sp.; assembly: GCF_046095365.1. Taxonomy (GTDB): domain Bacteria; phylum Actinomycetota; class Actinomycetes; order Mycobacteriales; family Mycobacteriaceae; genus Mycobacterium. The sequence goes on along the minus strand of NZ_JBJTJF010000161.1, from coordinate 22,690 downwards.
TCGATCAGCTCCTCCCAGGCTTTTTCGAACTTCATCACGCCGTCGTCCTCGAGCAGTGTGAAGACGTCCTCGAGGTCGACCCCGATCGCGGCGATGCTGTCGAACACCCCCTGCGAGGCGGTGACCGTATCGCTGATGGTGTCGCCCCGGATCGCGCCGTGGTCGGCCACCGCCTTCATCGTCGCCTCCGGCATGGTGTTGACGGTGTGGGCGGCGACCAGTTCGGTGACATAGAGGGTGTCGGAGTAGTCCGGGTTCTTGACCCCGGTCGAGGCCCACAGCGGGCGCTGCACCCGGCCGCCGGAATCGACCAGAGCGGCGTAGCGCGGAGCGGTGAACACCTCCTCGTAGGCCGCGTAGGCCAGCCGGGCGTTGGCCACGCCGGCCTGCCCGCGCAGCGCGAGCGCTTCCTCGGATCCGATCGCCTCCAGGCGCTTGTCGATCTCGGTGTCCACCCGGGAGACGAAGAACGAGGCCACGGAATGGATCTTAGAGATGTCGTGACCGGCCGCCTTGGCCGCCTCCAGGCCGGCGAGGTAGGCGTCCATCACCTCTCGGTGGCGGTCGACGGAGAAGATCAGCGTCACATTCACCGAAATGCCCTCGGCGAGCACGGCGGTGATGGCCGGCAGGCCGGCCTTGGTGGCCGGAATCTTGATCAGCAGGTTCGGCCGGTCGACGATCTTCCACAGTTCGATGGCCTGAAGGATCGTCTTGTCGGTGTCGTGGGCCAGCCTCGGGTCGACCTCGATCGACACCCGTCCGTCGATCCCGTCGGAGGCCTCCCACTGCGGGCGCAGCACGTCGCAGGCCTGCCGGACGTCGTCGGTGGTGGCGGTGCGGATGGTGGCGTCGACATCGGCGCCCCGCGCCGCCAGTTCGGCGACCTGGGCGTCGTAGGCGGTGCCCTTGGACAGCGCCGCCTGGAAGATAGACGGGTTGGTGGTGACGCCGACGACGCTCATCGTGTCGATCAGCTCCTGCAGGTTCCCCGAGCGCAGCCGGTCGCGGGACAGGTCGTCCAGCCAGACGGAGACACCCGCCGCGGACAGCGCCGCGAGGTTGGGATTCTGGGCCATGAGATCTCCTGGTTTTCTTCGATGGTTGGGGGATGGTTGGGGTCAGTTGCCAAGTGCCCGTTCCGCGGCGGCCACGACCGCCTCGGGGGTGAACCCGAACTCGCGGAACAAGGTTTTGTCGTCGGCCGACTCGCCGAAGCGTTCGATCGAGACGATCTCGCCGGCGTCGCCGGCGTATTTGTGCCAGCTCTGCGCGATGCCCGCCTCGACGACGACGCGGGCGGTCACACCCGGGGGCAGCACGCTGTCCCGGTAGGACTGCGGCTGGGCCTCGAACCACTCCACGCAGGGCATCGACACCACGGCGGCCTTGACGTTCCTGCCGCCCAGGGTCCCGGCGGCCTCCACGGCGAGCTGCACCTCCGAGCCGGTGGCGATGATGATCACGTCGGCATCTCCCGGCTTGCCACTGAGCGCGTAGCCGCCGCGCGCGACGCCTTCGGCGCTGGTGCCCTCCAGCACCGGCACGCCCTGCCTGGTCAGGATCAGCCCGGTCGGGCCGTTGCCGCCGGTCCGCTCCAGGATCGCCCGCCAGGCATAGGCCGTCTCGTTGGGGTCGGCCGGACGCACCACCGACAGCCGGGGGATCGCCCGCAGCGAGGCGAGGTGTTCGATCGGCTGGTGGGTGGGACCGTCCTCGCCCAGGCCGATCGAGTCGTGCGTCCACACGTAGATCGCCGGGATGTTCATCAGCGCGGCCAGCCGGACGGCGCCGCGCATGTAGTCGGCGAACTGCAGGAACGTGCCGCCGTAGGCGCGGGTCGGGCCGTGCAGCACGATCCCGGACAGGATCGCGCCCATGGCGTGTTCCCGGATCCCGAAGTGCAGCGTGCGTCCGTACCAGTCGGCGGTCCAGTCCTCGGTCGAGATCGAGGGCGGCCCAAAGGATTTCGCGCCCTTCATCGTGGTGTTGTTGCTGCCCGCCAGGTCGGCCGAGCCGCCCCACAACTCAGGCAGCACCTGCCCCACCGCCGACAGGACGTCACCGGAGGCGGCCCGGGTGGCCACCGCCTTGGAGCCGGGCTCCCAGTGCGGCAGCGCGGACTCCCAGCCGTCGGGCAGCCGGCCGGCCAGCAGCCGGTCCAGCAGCGCCTTGCGTTCGGGCTCGCGCTCGGCCCACGCGTCGAAGTCGGACTGCCAGGCCTGATGGGCGGCGCGGCCGCGGTCGAGAAGCTTGCGGGTGTGGGCGATCACCTCGTCGGTGACCTCGAAACTCTTGTCGGGGTCGAAACCGAGCACCTTCTTGGTGGCGGCCACCTCCTCGGCGCCCAGCGCCGAGCCGTGCACCCCGCCGGTGTTCATCTTGGTGGGCGCGGGGTAGCCGATGATGGTGCGCAGGGCGATGAACGACGGCTTGTCGGTGACGGCCTTCGCCTTGGCGATGGCCTCCTCGATGCCGGCCACGTTCTCGCCGCCGTCCACCCGCTGAACGTGCCAGCCGTAGGCCTCGTAGCGGGCCGCGGTGTCCTCGGTGAAGGCGATCTTGGTGTTGTGCTCGATGGAGATCTCGTTGTCGTCCCAGATCACGATGAGGTTGCCCAGCTGCTGGGTACCCGCCAGCGAGCAGGCCTCGCTGGTGACGCCCTCCTCCATGTCCCCGTCGGAGGCGATCACATAGATGAAGTGGTCGAACGGGCTGGCGCCGGGGGCGGCGTCCGGGTCGAACAGCCCTCGCTCGTAGCGGGAGGCCATCGCCATGCCGACCGCCGAGGCCAGGCCCTGGCCCAACGGGCCGGTGGTGATCTCCACGCCGCGGGTGTGCCCGTACTCCGGGTGGCCCGGTGTCTTCGAGCCCCAGGTGCGCAGCGCCTCGATGTCGGAGAGCTCCAGGCCGAACCCGCCCAGGTACAGCTGCAGGTACAGCGTCAGGCTGGAGTGCCCGCAGGACAGCACGAAGCGGTCCCGGCCCAGCCAGGCGGTGTCGTTGGGATCGTGCCGCATCACCCGCTGGAACAGGGTGTAGGCCACCGGCGCCAGGCTCATCGCGGTGCCGGGGTGGCCGTTGCCGACCTTCTGCACGGCGTCGGCGGCGAGCACCCGGACCGTGTCGACGGCCCGGGAGTCCAGATCGGTCCAGTCGCCGGGGTGGTGTGGCTGGGTCAGCGTGGAAATATCTTCGAGCGTGGTCACGAAGTCACTCCTGGACAGGTCGAGTTGGCTATGCCCGGTACTGCTGCCCACCCTAGGCCGGGAATCGGCCGTGCAGTACCGAATCGGCTGCGTCGCGGTCTACCATCCTGTGTAGTAGATGCTGGGGCGGCCCACGGCCGGCCCGGGAGGAGTTAATCCGTGAGGATGCGCGAGACCCGCCTGGTCGGCGAGGCCGGCGGACCCGACGCCGCGACCGGCCACCTTCGCAGCTCCGCGCTGGGCTACCTCGCGCTGATGAAACCGCGGGTGATCGAGCTGCTGCTGGTCACCACGATTCCGGCCATGCTGCTGGCAGACCGGGGTCACGTCGACCTGGTGCTGATCCTCAACACGCTGTTCGGCGGGATGCTGGCCGCCGGCGGGGCCAACGCGCTGAACTGCGTCGCCGACGCCGACATCGACAAGGTCATGAAGCGCACCGAGCGCAGGCCGCTGGCCCGCGCGGTGGTGCCCCGCAGCCACGCTCTGGTGTTCGGGCTGGCGCTGTCGGTCGGGTCGTTCTTCTGGCTGTGGTGGACCACCAACCTGCTCTCCGCCCACCTGGCCGCGGCCACCATCGCGTTCTACGTCCTGGTCTACACCCTGCTGCTCAAACGCCGCACCTCGCAGAACGTGGTCTGGGGCGGGGCGGCGGGCTGCATGCCGGTGATGATCGGCTGGTCGGCGGTCACCGGCACGATCGGCTGGCAGGCGCTGGCGATGTTCGCCATCATCTTCTTCTGGACGCCGCCGCACACCTGGGCGCTGGCCATGAAATACAAAGAGGACTACGCCGCCGCCGGCGTGCCGATGCTGCCCGTGGTGGCCACCGAACGCGAGGTCACCCGGCGGGTCGTCATCTACACCTGGCTGACGGTCGGCGCCACACTGGCGCTGGTTCCGGCGGCGGGCTGGCTGTACGCCGCGGTCGCGGCGGCCGCGGGCGCCTGGTTCCTGACCATGGCCCACACGCTGCACGCCGGCGTGCTGCGCGGCGATCCGGTCAAGCCGCTGCGGCTGTTCCTGCACTCGAACAACTATCTGGCCGCGGTGTTCTGCGCCCTGGCCGTCGACTCGGTCATCCCGCTGCCGCTGCTGTTCGGATGAGGAGTCCGGATCATCGCGGGCTGAACATCTCTCAGGGAAGCAGAACGATCGAACCCGTGGTCCGGCGGGCCTGCAGATCCTCGTGCGCGCGCCGGGCGTCGGCCAGCGGGTAGTGACCCCCGACGGTGATGACGATCGATCCGTCGGCGACGGCGTCGATCAGCTCGCCGGCGCGCCAGGCGAATTCGTCGGGCGTGCGGATGAAGTGGGCCAGATTCGGGCGGGTGAGGTACACCGATCCGGCCGAGTTGAGCCGTTGCGGGTCCACCGGCGGCACCGGCCCGCTTGAGGCGCCGAACAGCGCCAGCGTGCCGCGGACGGCCAGGCTGGCCAGGCTCGCGTCGAACGTCGAGGCTCCCACCCCGTCATAGACCGCGGCCACCCCGCGGCCGTCGGTCAGATCGCGCACCCGGGCGGCGAACCGGGCGGGGGCATCCGGGTCGGGGTAGTCCAGCACCTCGACGGCACCGGCCTGGCGGGACAGTCCGGCCTTCTCCGGCGTGGACGCCGTGGTGATCACCCGTGCGCCCAGGCTGGTTGCCCACTGGGTGAGGATCAGGCCGACGCCGCCCGCTCCGGCGTGCACCAGGACGAAATCGCGGGGCTGCACCTGGTAGACCGACTTGATCAGATAGTGCGCCGTCATACCCTTCAGAAGAGCCGAGGCGATGTGGTCGGACTGCACCGAGTCCGGCACGTAGGCTACGAAATCTGCTGGTGCGCAGCAGTATTCGGCGTAGGCACCGACGGCGTTGGCGGTGACCACGCGGTCGCCGACGGCGATCGCGGCCACGTCCTCGCCGACCGCCGACACCGTGCCGCATACCTCGGTGCCGACCACGAACGGCAGTTCGCGCGGATACAGGCCGGAGCGGAAGTAGGTGTCGATGTAGTTGACACCGATCGCGTCGGCGGCGATGAGCACCTCGCCGGTCCCCGGCTTCGGCAACGGCTTGTCGACGTACTGGAGAACTTCCGGACCGCCCGTCTGGGCGACTTCGACCGCGTGCATGTCACTATCATCGTCCCGGTGAAGCTGGCCCGGCCGAATATCTTCCATCCGCGTATCGTGCTGGCCGGCTGCCGGCAGTTGCCCGACGGCGACGGAGACGACGCCGGCCTGGTCGGTGCGTTGCGCAAACGAGGCCTGCATGCCCGGTGGATGGCCTGGGACGACCCGCGCACCGAGGACGCCGACCTGGTCATCCTGCGGGCGGCGTGGGACTACGCCGAGCGGCGTGAGGAGTTCCTGGCCTGGACCGCACGGGTGCGCAACCTGCTCAACGCGCCGCCGGTGGTGGCGTGGAACAGCGACAAGCACTACCTGGAGGACCTCGCAGCCGCCGGGATCCCGACGGTGCCCTCGACGTTCGTCGAACCCGGCGGGACGGTCTCACTGCCGCGCGGCGAGGTGGTGGTCAAACCCGCGGTTGGCGCGGGGTCGATCGACACCTACCGGTTCGCCGGTCCCGCCGGCGCCGCCAAGCACGCGGAGGCGCTGCTGGCCGCCGGACGCAGCGTGCTGGTGCAGCCCTACGACGCCCGGGTCGAGCGCGGCGAGACCGCGCTGGTATTCCTCGGCGGTGAGCAGTCGCACGCCTTCATCAAGGGGCCGATGCTTGCCCCGGCGGGCGCCGACCCGAAGCTGGACCCGTCCGGGACCTTCGCGTCGGAGACCCTCAGCCCGGCCGATCCGGACTTCGAGATGTGGGACACCGGCCATGCGGTGCTGGACGCTGCCGCGTCGCATCTGGGCATCGCGCGCACCGAGTTCCTCTATGCCCGCGTCGATCTCATCGGCGGTGTCGATGACGCGGTCCTGCTCGAGCTGGAGCTGATCGAACCCTCGCTTGGGTGGCGGCAGCTCGACGAGCCCACCCGCGAGCTACGGCAGCGCAGCTTCGCGCTGCAGGTCGAGTCCGCGTGCGAGCGACTCGGGCTCGGCCCGCTGTCGCATCGAGGCCCATAGCGCGGCGGTCCCCGCGGTGCAGGCCGCAGCCCCGGCGACGTGCAGCGCCACCAGGACCGCAGGCACCCCGGTGTGGTACTGCACGACCCCGACCAGCGCCTGGGCGGCGACCAGAACCAGCAGCATCTGCAACCGGTGTCGCACCGGCACAGGCGCGCGAACCGCCAGCAGCCCGGCCGCCAGTCCGACCAGCAGGCTGAGGTAGGCGACCAGCAGCGAGGCGTGGGCATGGGTCAGGGTGACGACCTCCACCTCCAGGCGCGGCACGGTGCGCTGCGGACTCTTGTCCCCGGCGTGCGGGCCGGCGCCGGTCACCAGAGTGCCCGCCACCAGAGTCGCGGCCAGCGCGATGCCGACCAGAACGGTCAACTGCCGCAACGGCTTCGGTACCCGCTGCACGGGGATGCCGTCGTCGGGTTCGCCGATCTTGACGTAGAGCAGGGTCGCCAGCCACACCATCGCCATCGACACCAGCAGGTGGATCGCCACCGTCCACCACAGCAGGCCGGTACGGACCGTGATTCCGCCGATGACGGCCTGCAGCACGGTGGAGGCCGGCATCAGCCAGGCGTAGACGAGTATTTCCCGGCGCCGCCGGGCGCGGGTCACCGCCAGCACCGCGAGCATCGCCGTGATGACCACCGCGAAGGTGATCAGCCGGTTGCCGAACTCGACGGCCTGGTGGATGACGGGGACCTCGGCGTGGGGAACCGGGGTGAAACTGCCCGGGAAGCACTCCGGCCAGGTGGGGCAGCCCAGGCCGGAGGCGGTGACCCGAACGATCGAGCCGGTGACCGAGATCAGGGCCTGGCTGAGCAGCACAGCCGCCGCGATGACGCGCTGGGTGCGCAGGCTGGGCAGCGGAAGCCGGTCCACCAGCCGCCGGATGACGCCCACGCGCGGAATCGTATCCATCAGGTGAACCTGAACCAGCGCAAGGCGGCGGCCGCCGCGACCGCCCCCCAGATCGTCAGCACCGCGATGCCGAACCAGTCCACCGACACCGCGGTCGCCTGCGAGAGCGCCTCGGTCAGCGCTCCGGCCGGGGTCAGTCGCGCCGCCCAGGACAGCGCGCGGGGGATGGCGCCGGTCTCCAGGGTGAGCGCGCCGAATCCGGCGGAGACGAACCACAGCAGGTTGGCCAGCGCCAGGACGATCTCGGCGCGCAGCGTGCCGCCCAGCAGCAGGCCCATCGCCGTGAAGGCGGCGGTGCCCAGCGCGATGACCGCCGCGCCGAGCAGCAGACCGGCCGGCTGCGGCCGCCAGCCCAGCGCCAGGCCGATACCGCCGAGCAGAAGCGCCTGCAGGAACACCACCGTCACGACCGCCAGGACCTTGCCGGCGACGATGCCCCATACCGGAAGTGGTGTCGCGCCAAGTCTTTTCAGCGCACCGTAGCGGCGGTCGAAAGCCACCGCGATGGCCTGGCCGGTGAATGCCGTCGAGATCACCGCCAATGCCATGATGGCAGGCACGAAAACCGCCACCCGGTGCTCGCCGAACGCGCCCAGTGGCAGCACGGTGAGTCCGATCAGCAGGGTGATCGGGATGAACATCGTCAGCAGCAGCTGCTCTCCGTTGCGCAGCAGCAGCTTGAGTTCCAACGCGTACTGCGCGGCCAGCATGCTGGTGACGCTGCTTGGGCGCGGGTCCGGGGTGAAGGTCCCGGCTGGGAAGAGCTCCGCCGTCACGACCGCAGTTCCTTCCCGGTCAGGTCGAGGAAAACGTCCTCGAGGCTGCGCTGTTCCACGCGCATGTCGGTGGTCAGGATGTTCAGCCGGGCGCACCAGGCGGTCACCGTCGCCAGCACCTGCGGGTCGATCTTGCCCTCGACCAGATACTCCCCGGGCGAGGCCTCGGTGGCCCGGTAGCCCTCCGGCAGGGCCGAGACGAGCAGCGAGAGGTCCAGCTTGCGCGGCGCGGTGAAGCGCAGCTGATCCTCGGCGCCGCTGCGCATCAGCTCCGCGGGCGTGCCCGCGGCGACCGTCGCCCCGTTGTCGATGATCACGATGTGGTCGGCCAGTTCCTCGGCCTCCTTGAGCTGGTGGGTGGTCAGCACCACCGTCACGCCGTCGCGGCGCAGCGCGGCGATGAGTTCCCACACCACCAGCCGGGCGTGTGCGTCCATGCCGGCGGTCGGTTCGTCGAGGAAGACCAGTTCCGGCCGTCCCACGATCGCGCAGGCCAGGGCCAGGCGCTGCTGCTGACCGCCGGACAGCCGCCGGTAGGTGGTTCGCGCGGCGTCGGTGAGGCCCAGGGTGTCCAGCAGCCAGTCCGGGTCCAGCGGGCGCGCGGCGTAGGCGGCGACCAGGTTGAGCATCTCGCCCGCGCGGGCGGCCGGGTAGCCGCCGCCGCCCTGCAGCATGACGCCGATCCGCTCCCGCACCCTGGCGTTGTCGGCGACCGGGTCGAGCCCGAGCACCTCGATGGTCCCGGAGTCCGGCCGGGCGAAGCCCTCGCACATCTCGATCGTGGTGGTCTTCCCGGCTCCGTTCGGCCCGAGCAGGGCGAGCACTTCGGCGCGGCGGACGTCGAGGTCCAGACCGGACACAGCCAGAGTGGATCCGTAGCGCTTGGTCACCCCGCGCAGTCGCACCGGGGCGGGGGAGCCAGAACTCACGGGTATTCAGCGTAGGCGTCGGGGCGGGGGGTGGGCGTCAGAGGCTGGGCCGAGGCGCCGGCGCGTGGGCCGGTCTGGAGGTCCTCGCCGCTGTAGCGCTCGTCGGTGCCCGGGACGTAGCGCCACGGCAGCCGGTTGCGGGTCAGCCAGATCAGCAGCGCGACGATCACCGCGCTGGCCAGGGTGGCGTCCAGGATCTGGAACAGCGCGAAGCGGTCGCCGTTGGCGGTCGGGCCGAAGATGCCGACGATGAGCGTGACGGCGATGGTGGCGATCCGGAATCCGGGCCGGGTCGCCCAGGCCGCCAGCGGGATGATCGCCCAGAGCAGATACCAGGGCTGCACCACCGGGAACAGCAGCACGGTCGCACCGAGGGCCACGCCGAGTCCGCCGACCGGCAGCAGCCGGCCGCGCAACACCGCCAGCAGCAGCCAGCTGACAACAACCGCGATGATCAGCACGCCCATGGCGCGGGTCAGCGACAGCACCGAGGTGGTGTGGTCGCCCAGGCCCAGCAGGATGCCGACCTGGCCGGTGGCCAGCGCCAGCAGGGTCGGCGGCGACATCCAGCTGCGCACCACGTTGGCGGTGCCCAGGGTGTACAGCCACCCGAAGCCCAGGCCGCTGGCCCACCCGATGACGGCCATCACCGCCAGCGAGACCGAACCCATCAGCGCGCCCGCCGACAGGAAGGCCTTGACGTTCCCGCCCCACCGGTGCCCCAGCGCCATCGCGGTGAAACCCAGCGCGAGCAGACCGGGCAGTTTCACCTGTGAGGACATCGTGATCAGCACCGTGCCGGCCAGCAGCAGGCCCAGCGGGGCCCACCGCGACCAGTCCGCCCGGGAGTGCGGCCAGTGCGCCGGCCGTGGCAGCAGGGGGGCGGCAGAGCTGATTCCGCGCAGCGCGACCTCGGTGCCGGTGAGCATCAGCCCGAGCATCAGTGCCTCGTTGTGGATCCCTGCCACCAGGTGCATCAGCAGCAGCGGGTTGGCGGCCCCGAGCCAGAGCGCGGTGACCTCGGCCACGCCGCAGCGCTGGGCCAGTCGTGGTGTGGCCCAGACGATCAGGCCGACGCCGATCAGCACGACCAGCCGGTGGCAGAGCACCGCACCGACGACGTTCTCCCCGGTGAGTCTGGAGATGCCGCGGCCGATCCATAGGAACAGCGGTCCGTACGGCGCCGGCGTCTCCCGCCAGAGGCTGGGCACCGAGAGGGTGAAGACATGGTCGAGGCCCAGCCCCGGTGCCGGACCCACTTTGTAGGGGTCCAACCCGATCCGGGCGATCTGGCTCTGCGCGATGTAGGAGTAGACGTCCTTGCTGTACATCGGCGGCGCGATCAGCAGCGGCACCATCCAGACCAGCAGCGTGCGGTCGAGCTGGCTGCGCGACATGCGCCGCGGCCCGAGCGCGAAGCGCCCGAGCATCAGCCAGGCCAGCGCCATCATCACCGCGCCGGTGGTGGTCATGGTCAGTGAGACGGTCTGGATCCGGGACGGCAGGTTGAGCAGTCGCACCCCGAAGGTCGGGTCCTGGACCACCGGGCGGGCGCCGGCACCCAACGCCCCGATGCCCATCAGCACCGTGCCGGTCGCCCCGAACAGCCGGGTGCGGTGCATCGCCCGCAGTTCGGCCTCGTTGAGCGGCGCGGCACTGATCCGCTCGTCGCCGTGCAGGCTGGCGATGGTGGAGTACAGGGAACGCCGGCGGCCAGCCACTTTTGTACTCTATCGGCTCTGCCGAAGTGCTCTATCGGCTCTGCCGGCCAGGGCCGTTCGGCCCGAGGCGGGCGCCGGGCGACGGAGCAAGTGAGGCTGCACTAACTAGACCGGGCCTACCAATTGCGACACACTGTTGTTGTGAAAATCCTGCCCGACGAGTCGCCCGTTCACCGGGTGTCGGTGCAGGACGGCCAGACGCGGCGGGAGATCGTGCGCCTGCTGCTGGAGTCGGGGTCGATCACCGCCGCCCAGATCGGGCGCGAGCTGGGGATCTCCGCCGCGGGCGTGCGCCGTCACCTCGACGTCCTGGTCGACGGCGGTGACGCCGAGTCGCTGCCGGCCGCGGCCTGGCAGCACTCCGGCCGGGGCCGGCCGGCCAAGCGCTACCGGCTCACCGCCGCCGGCCGGGCAAAACTCGAACACGCCTACGACGATCTGGCCTCTGCGGCCATGCGCCAGCTTCGCGAGATCGGTGGCGACCAAGCCGTGCAGGCCTTCGCGCGGCGCCGCATCGACGCCATCCTCGACGGGGTGGCGCCTGCGGGCGCCGGCGTCGAAACCGACCTCGAAGACGCCGCCGGGCGGGTCGCCGACGCCCTGACCCGGGCCGGCTACGCCACCACCGCGACGCGGGTGGGCGGGCCGATCCAGGGCATCGAGATCTGCCAGCATCACTGTCCGGTGTCCCACGTGGCCCGGGAATTCCCGGAACTCTGCGAGGCCGAGAAGCAGGCCATCTCCGAGGTGCTCGGAACCCATGTGCAGCGGCTGGCCTCGATCGTCAATGGTGACTGCGCCTGCACCACCCACGTCCCGCTCAGCCCGAGTGCCGACCCGGCAACACCCGACAAGCAAGGAGTGTCGTCATGACGACGTCCCCGGAGGTCCAGCCACTCAGCCAGGAGGAGACCATCGCCTCCCTGGGCCGCTACGGCTACGGCTGGGCGGACGCCGACGTGGCCGGCGCCAGTGCCCAGCGCGGACTGTCCGAGGCGGTGGTCCGTGACATCTCGGCGAAGAAGAACGAGCCCGAGTGGATGCTCGACATCCGTCTCAAAGCGTTGCGCACCTTCGAGAAGAAGCCGATGCCCAACTGGGGTTCGGACCTCGAGGGTATCGACTTCGACAACATCAAGTACTTCGTGCGCTCCACCGAGAAGCAGGCGACCTCGTGGGAGGAACTGCCCGAGGACATCAAGAAAACCTATGACCGCCTTGGCATTCCGGAAGCCGAGAAGCAGCGTCTGGTGGCCGGCGTGGCCGCTCAGTACGAATGCCTGGCCGGGGACACCCGGGTGTGGACCGCCGATCGCGGACAGATTCCCATCAAGGAGATAGTTCCCGGGGACAGGGTCTTCGCCTACGACGAGGATCGCGAGTGCTTCGTGGTGGCCCCGGTCAAGTCGGCCGCGCAGACCGACACCAGGCAGACGCACACCGTCACCACCATGCGCCGCAGCGTCCGGGCCACCGACAACCACCCCATGCTGGTGCTGCGCGACGAGCGCAAGCCCGGCCGGCAGCGGGCCCGCTACGCCCGGCGATGGGTGACCGTCGGCGAGATCCGTCCCGGGGACTTCATCGCCGTGCCGCGGCGGATGCCCGAATTCGGTGCGCCCGCCCGGCTGCCGGCGGTGCCCGGACTGCGGACCCCGGCCACCAGCTGTGTCGATCTGATGTGGCTGCTGGGGCTGTTCGTCGGCGACGGGAGTCTGCATCGGTCCACCAAGGCCTGCCGGGTCCAGTTCGCCATCCCCGCGAGCGACGCCGAATTGCGCGCCGTGCTGAGCGGGGTCGTCGGGGAACTGTTCGGCCTGCGCTGCATCGAAGCCGACGAAGGCCGAGTGGTGGTCAACTCCAGAGCGCTGACGGAGTGGATCACCGAACTCGGCTTTGCCGGAGTGTCGCCGACCAAGCGGGTTCCGGACTGGGTGTACTCCCTGCCGGTCGACCAGCGTCTGGCGTTCCTGGGTGGCTGGGTCGACGCCGACGGTTACGTGCGGCCCGAGCGCAGCGGCTCGATCATGCTGACGTCCGCTGACGAACCGCTCATCGGGCAGGCCCGCGAGCTCGCCGAACTCTGCGGGCTGCGGGCAGCCGGGCCGTGGTCGTCCACCCGGCCCCACCGTCACGCACCCGAGCGCGTCCAGACCGCCTGGCGCGTGGGCATTTCCGGTGACTTCGAACGGCTCGGGTGCCGCAACCCCGAGCGCACCGGCCGGTTGGGCCGCCGCGCCTGCGTCCACACGTCGAACGCCGCGCACACCAATGAGTGGCTCGGCTTCGAGCGGGTGAAGTCGGTCGAACCCCACGAGGTCGAACCCGTCTTCGACATCGAGGTCGACGGCCCGCACAACTTCCTCGCCGAGGGACTGGTGGTGCACAACTCCGAGGTGGTCTACCACCAGATCCGCGAAGACCTCGAGGCGCAGGGGGTGATCTTCCTCGACACCGACACCGGCCTGAAGGAACACCCGGAGATCTTCAAGCAGAACTTCGGCACCGTGATCCCGGCCGGCGACAACAAGTTCTCCGCTCTCAACACCGCGGTGTGGAGCGGCGGGTCCTTCATCTACGTCCCGCCGGGCGTGCGGGTCGACATCCCCCTGCAGGCCTACTTCCGGATCAACACCGAGAACATGGGCCAGTTCGAACGCACGCTGATCATCGCCGACGAGGGCTCCTACGTGCACTACGTGGAGGGCTGCACGGCGCCCATCTACAAGAGCGATTCACTGCATTCGGCGGTGGTGGAGATCATCGTCAAACCCCATGCCCGCGTGCGGTATACGACGATCCAGAACTGGTCGAACAACGTCTACAACCTGGTCACCAAGCGGGCGCGCGCCGAAGCCGGGGCGACCATGGAGTGGATCGACGGCAACATCGGCTCGAAGGTCACCATGAAGTACCCGGCGGTGTGGATGACCGGTGAGCACGCCAAGGGCGAGGTGCTCTCGATCGCGTTCGCCGGCGAGGGGCAGCACCAGGACACCGGCGCCAAGATGCTGCACCTGGCTCCGAACACATCCAGCAACATCGTGTCCAAGTCGGTGGCCCGCGGCGGCGGCCGCGCCTCCTACCGCGGACTGGTGCAGGTCAACAAGGGCGCCCACGGGTCGCGCTCCAGCGTGAAATGCGACGCCCTGCTGGTCGACACCATCAGCCGCAGCGACACCTACCCCTACGTCGACATCCGCGAGGACGACGTGACGATGGGGCACGAGGCCACCGTCTCCAAAGTCAGCGAGGACCAATTGTTCTATCTGATGAGCCGCGGGCTGACCGAGGACGAGGCGATGGCCATGGTGGTGCGCGGGTTCGTCGAGCCGATCGCCAAGGAACTGCCGATGGAGTACGCCCTGGAACTCAACCGGCTGATCGAATTGCAGATGGAAGGCGCCGTCGGCTGATGACGTCAACACTGGCAGTCAACAAGGGCGAGCAGTTCGCCTCCTTCGACGTCGACGCCTTCGAGGTGCCGGGCGGTCGCGACGAACTGTGGCGGTTCACCCCGCTCAAGCGGCTGCGCGGCCTGCACGACGGCACCGCCGCTCCGACGGGGAATCCCACGATCACCGTCGCCGACCAGACCGGTGTCACCGTCGAGACCGTCCAGCGCGGAGACGAACGCCTCGGGCAGGGCGGTGTCCCCGCGGATCGGGTTGCCGCGCAGGCATTCTCGTCGTTCCAGACCGCCACCATCGTCACCGTCGGCCGGGGCGCACACACCCAGATGCCGGTGGACATCACCGTCACCGGTCCCGGCGCCGGCAAGACCGGATACGGACACCTGCAGGTGCGGGTCGAGGAACTGGCCGAGGCCACCGTCGTCGTCGACCTGCGCGGCAGCGGCACCTACGCCGACAACGTCGAATTCGTCGTCGCAGACGCCGCCCGGCTGACGGTGGTGTGGATCGCCGACTGGGCCGAGGACGTCGTGCACGTCAGCGCCCAGCACGCCCGGCTCGGCAAGGACGCGGTGCTGCGCCACGTCGCGGTGATGCTGGGCGGCGACGTCGTGCGGATGTCGGGCACGGTGCGCTTCGATGCGCCCGGCGGCGACGCCGAACTGCTCGGCCTGTACTTCGCCGACACCGGTCAGCATCTGGAGTCCCGGCTGCTGGTCGACCATGCCCGGCCCAACTGCCGCTCGAACGTCCTCTACAAGGGCGCGTTGCAGGGCGATCCGGCCGCCAGGAAGCCCGACGCCCACACCGTGTGGATCGGCGACGTCCTGATCCGCGCCGAGGCCACCGGCACCGACACCTTCGAGGTGAACCGCAACCTGGTGCTCACCGACGGGGCGCGGGCGGATTCGGTGCCCAACCTGGAGATCGAGACCGGCGAGATCGTCGGCGCCGGCCATGCCAGCGCGACCGGCCGATTCGACGACGAACAGCTTTTCTACCTCCAGGCCAGGGGAATACCCGAGGAGCAGGCCCGCCGGCTGGTGGTGCGCGGCTTCTTCGGCGAGATCATCTCCAAGATCGCCCTGCCGGCGGTCCGCGACCGGCTGACCGACGCCATCGAACACGAACTCCAGATCACCGAATCGAAAGCGCACTCATGAGCACCCTGGAAATCAAGGATCTGCACGTCTCGGTCACCAACGCCGACGGCACCGCCAAGGAGATCCTCAAAGGCGTCGACCTCACGGTCAGGTCGGGGGAGACGCACGCCGTCATGGGCCCCAACGGATCCGGCAAGTCGACGCTGTCCTACGCCATCGCCGGGCATCCCAAGTACGCCGTGACCGCCGGGTCGATCACCCTGGACGGGCAGGACGTGCTGGAGATGAGCGTCGACGAGCGGGCCCGGGCCGGGCTGTTCCTGGCGATGCAGTACCCGGTCGAGGTGCCGGGGGTGTCGATGTCGAACTTCCTGCGGACCGCGGCGACGGCGGTGCGCGGGGAGGCGCCCAAGCTGCGGTTGTGGGTCAAGGAGGTCAAGGCCGCCATGGCCGAACTCGACATCGACCCGCAGTTCTCCGAGCGCAGCGTCAACGAGGGCTTCTCGGGCGGGGAGAAGAAGCGCCACGAGATCCTGCAACTCGGGCTGCTCAAGCCGAAGATCGCCATCCTCGACGAGACCGACTCGGGTCTGGACGTCGACGCCCTGCGGGTGGTCAGCGAGGGCGTCAACCGGTTCGCCGAGACCGAGCATGCCGGGGTGCTGCTCATCACGCACTACACCCGGATCCTGCGCTACATCCACCCGCAGTTCGTGCACGTGTTCGTCGACGGCCGCATCGTGGAGTCGGGCGGTCCGGAACTGGCCGACGAACTGGAGGAGAACGGCTACGTGCGGTTCACCCAGCGCGCCACCGCGGGGTCGTAGGCGAACCTGGTGACAGCCTCGGCGGATCTCGGCCTGCGCGACCTGGAGAAGGTCCGCGCGGATTTCCCGATCCTGAATCGGGTCATGCGCGGCGGGCAACGCCTGGCATACCTGGATTCCGGCGCCACCTCCCAGAAGCCGTTGGCGGTGCTCGACGCCGAGCGTGACTTTGTGACGACGTCCAACGGCGCGGTGCACCGGGGCGCGCACCAGCTGATGGAGGAGGCCACCGACGCCTTCGAACACGGCCGCGCCGACATCGCGGGCTTCGTCGGCGCCCGCCCGGAAGAGCTGGTGTTCACCAAGAACGCCACCGAGGCGCTCAATCTGGTGTCCTACGTGCTGGGCGACAACCGTTTCGGGCGCGCGGTCGGCCCGGGTGATGTGATCGTCACCACCGAACTCGAGCACCACGCCAACCTCATCCCGTGGCAGGAGCTCGCCCGCCGCACCGGAGCCACCCTGCGCTGGTACGGCGTCACCGGCGACGGGCACCTCGACCTGGACTCGCTGTCGCTCGACGAGCGCGTCAAAGTCGTCGCCTTCACCCATCACTCGAACGTCACCGGTACCGGCGCGCCGGTCGCCGAGCTGGTGTCACGCGCCAGGGCGGTCGGCGCCCTGACCGTTCTGGACGCCTGCCAGTCGGTGCCGCACCAGCCGGTCGACCTGCCGTTGCTGGACGTCGACTTCGCGGCCTTCTCCGGGCACAAGATGCTCGGTCCCACCGGTATCGGGGCGCTGTACGGGCGCGCCGAACTGCTCGGTTCGCTGCCGCCGTTTCTGACCGGCGGCTCGATGATCGAGACCGTCACGATGGAGTCGGCCACCTACTGCTCGCCGCCGCAGCGCTTCGAAGCCGGTACCCAGATGATCTCGCAGGTGGTCGGATTAGCCGCTGCCGCAAGGTATCTGGACCGGATCGGCATGGCCGCGGTCCAGGCCCACGAGCACCATCTGGTGGCTGCCACGCTGGAGGGACTGGCCGAGGTTCCGCAGGTGCGGTTCATCGGCCCGTCCGATGCCGGAGTCCGGCGATCGCCGGTGTCCTTCGTCGTCGACGGCGTGCACGCCCACGACGTCGGCCAGGTGCTCGACGACGACGGCGTCGCGGTCCGGGTGGGGCACCACTGCGCGGCGCCCCTGCACCGCCGATTCGGTGTCGCCGCCACGGTTCGGGCGTCCTTCGCCGTCTACAACACCCTCGAGGAGGTGGACCGCCTCATCGCCGGGGTGCGCCGGGCCGTCGACTTCTTCGGGGACCGGTGATCGCGATGAGGCTGGAACAGATGTACCAGGACGTGATCCTGGACCACTACAAGCACCCACACCACCGTGGGCTGCGGGAGCCCTTCGACGCCGAGGTCTACCACGTCAACCCCACCTGCGGCGACGAGGTGACCCTGCGGGTGGCGCTGTCCGGCGACGGCGAACAGGTGACCGACGTGTCCTACGACGGCCAGGGCTGTTCGATCAGCCAGGCCGCCACCTCGGTGCTGGCCGATCAGGTGATCGGCCAGAGCGTCGGAGACGCGACGAAGACGGTCGAGGCCTTCAGCGAGATGATCACCTCGCGGGGAACGATCCAGGGTGACGAGGACGTTCTCGGCGACGGCATCGCCTTCGCCGGGGTGTCTCGGTATCCGGCGCGGGTGAAGTGTGCCCTGCTGGGCTGGCTGGCGTTCAAGTCCGCTCTGGCCGAGGCCCGCAACGACGTGAAGGAGAGGCGATGACCGACACCGTTCCCGACGAGCTGCTGGCCGACCTCGAGGAGGCCATGCGCGACGTGGTCGACCCCGAACTCGGCATCAACGTCGTCGACCTGGGCCTGGTCTACGGCATCAACGTGGAGCAGGTCCCGGACCAGGACGGCGCCGTCGCCGTCGTGGACATGACGCTGACGTCGGCGGCCTGCCCGCTCACCGACGTGATCGAGGACCAGATGCTCAACGCGCTAGTCGGCGCCGGCCTGGTCAACGGTGTGAAGATCAACTGGGTGTGGAACCCGCCGTGGGGACCGGACAAGATCACCGAGGATGGCCGCGAGCAGTTGCGGGCTCTCGGGTTCACGGTCTAGGGCGGACCACCGGAGTTTCCGGTTGCGGGAACATCCGCGGGTGCCGGGGCGTTGGCCCTGGCATGGCTACCCGTGACCTGACCGCAGCAGACTTCAACGAGACCGTGAACGGCAACGACATCGTGCTGGTCGACTTCTGGGCGTCCTGGTGCGGCCCGTGCCGGGCCTTCGCGCCGACGTTCTCCGCGGCGTCGGACAAGCACCCCGACATCGTCTTCGGCAAGGTCGACACCGAGGCCGAGGAGCAGCTCGCCGCGGCCGCCGAGATCCGGGCCATCCCGACTCTGATGGCCTTCAAGAAGGGCAACCTGGTGTTCAGCCAGGCCGGTGCGCTGCCGGCGGCGGCCCTGGAGGATCTCATCGGCCAGATCCGCGATTTCGACCTCGACGCCGCCCTGGCCGAGCAGACCACCGATCTCTGAACCGCCGCGCGCGATAGCGTGCAGCAGTGAGTGAGTCCGGTTACGTCCTCGTCGAGCGTCCGCAACCCCGGGTGGCCCTGGTCACCCTGAACCGGCCGGAGCGGATGAACTCCATGGCGTTCGACGTCATGGTCCCGCTCAAGGAGGCGCTGGCCCGGCTGAACCACGACAACGACGTGCGTGTCGTCGTGCTCACCGGCGCCGGGCGGGGATTCTCCTCGGGCGCCGACCACAAGTCGGCGGGCTCGGTGCCGCACGTCCAGGGGCTGACGAGGCCGTCCTACGCACTGCGGTCGATGGAGGTCCTCGACGAGGTGATCCTGGCGATGCGCCGGCTGCATCAGCCGATCATCGCCGCGGTCAACGGTGCGGCCATCGGCGGCGGGCTGTGCCTGGCGCTGGCGGCCGACATCAGGGTGGCCAGCGACGACGCGTATTTCCGGGCAGCCGGCATCAACAACGGCCTGACCGCCTCCGAACTCGGGCTGTCCTATCTGCTGCCCCGGGCCATCGGCAGCTCGCGGGCCTTCGAGATCATGCTCACCGGCCGTGACGTCGACGCCCTCGAGGCCGAGCGGATCGGCCTGGTGTCGCGCCGCGTCCCGGCCGCGGACCTGCTGGCGACCTGTTTCGAGATCGCCTCCCGTATCGCCGCCTTCTCCCGGCCCGGCACCGAACTGACCAAGCGCACGCTGTGGACCGGATTGGACGCCGGTACCCTGGAGGGTCATATGCAGGCCGAGGGCCTCGGGCAGCTCTATGTGCGCCTGCTCACCGCGAACTTCGAGGAAGCGGTTGCCGCGCGCGCCGAGAAGAGGCCCGCGGTCTTCACCGACGAGAAGTAGACCGGGTAGGAGAGCGCCGTGATCACCGCAACGGACCTGGAGGTCCGCGCCGGGGCGCGCACGCTGCTGCTCGCCGAGGGGCCCGCGCTGCGGATCCAGCCCGGTGACCGCATCGGCCTGGTCGGCCGGAACGGCGCGGGCACGACCACCACCATGCGGATCCTCGCCGGGGAGGCGGACCCCTACGCCGGCACCGTGGTGCGAAGCGGTCCGATCGGCTATCTGCCGCAGGACCCGCGGGAGGGCGACCTGGAGGTGCTGGCCCGAGACCGGGTGCTCTCCGCCCGGGGCCTGGACACCCTGCTGGCGGATCTGGAGAAGCAGCAGGTGCTGATGGCCGAGGTGGTCGACGACACCGAACGCGACAGGGCCGTTCGCCGCTACGGCCAACTAGAGGAGCGGTTCTCCGCTCTCGGCGGCTACGCCGCCGAGAGCGAGGCGGGACGGATATGCGCGAGCCTCGGGCTGCCGGACCGGATACTGACCCAACCGCTACGCACGCGGCCCGGGGGCCAGCGCCGCCGGGTCGAACTCGCGCGAATCCTGTTCGCCGCCAGCGACTCCGGCACCGGCAGTTCCACCACACTGCTTCTCGACGAGCCGACCAACCACCTCGACGCCGACTCCATCGGCTGGCTGCGGGACTTCCTCAAAGCCCACACCGGGGGGCTGGTGATCATCAGCCACAACGTCGAACTGCTGGCCGAGGTGGTAAACCGGGTGTGGTTCCTCGACGCGGTCCGCGGCGAGGTCGATGTGTACAACATGGGCTGGCAGAAGTATCTCGACGCCCGCGCCACCGACGAGCAGCGCCGCCGGCGGGAACGGGCCAATGCCGAGCGCAAGGCCGCGGCGTTGCGCACCCAGGCCGCGAAAATGGGCGCCAAGGCGACCAAAGCCGTTGCCGCACAGAACATGCTCCGGCGGGCCGAGAAGATGATGGCGGCGCTGGACGCCGAACGTGTGGCCGACAAGGTGGCCCGCATCCGGTTCCCGAACCCGGCGCCCTGCGGGAAGACCCCGCTGATGGCCAAGGGTCTCACCAAGAACTACGGTTCGCTGGAGGTGTTCACCGGAGTGGACCTCGCGATCGACCGCGGCTCCCGGGTGGTGGTCCTGGGTCTCAACGGCGCAGGGAAGACCACCCTGCTGAGGCTGCTGGCGGGGACCGAGCAACCCGACGCCGGGCGGCTCGAACCAGGGCACGGCTGCAAGATCGGCTACTTCGCCCAGGAGCACGACACCCTGGACAACAATGCGACGGTGTGGGAGAACATCCGCCACGCCGCTCCGGACACCGGGGAGCAGGAACTGCGCGGCCTGCTCGGGGCCTTCATGTTCAGCGGGCCCCAGCTCGACCAGCCGGCCGGGACGCTGTCCGGGGGCGAGAAGACCCGCCTGGCGCTGGCCGGACTGGTGGCCTCCACGGCCAACGTGCTGCTGCTCGACGAGCCGACCAACAACCTCGACCCGGCCTCGCGAGAGCAGGTGCTCGACGCGCTGCGCAGCTATCGCGGAGCGGTGGTGCTGGTGACGCACGACCCCGGGGCGGCCGAGGCGCTTGACCCGCAGCGCGTGGTGCTGCTGCCCGACGGCACCGAGGACCACTGGTCCGACGAGTACGCGGGCCTCATCGAACTGGCCTGAGCCGGCGGCTTCGGCGCGCTGTTCTGCGCTGAGCGGCGATTACCGCGCCGAAGTCTGGGATGCCCGCAGCATGTTGCGCAGCACGTACTGCAGGATGCCGCCGTTGCGGTAGTAGTCCGCCTCGCCGGGGGTGTCGATGCGCACGACGGCGTCGAACTCCACCGTGGACCCGTCGGACTTGGTCGCCGTCACGCGCACCGTCTTCGGGGTCTTGCCGGTGTTGAGCGCCTCGATCCCGGTGATGTCGAAGACCTCGGTGCCGTCCAGCTTCAGCGACGACGCGGACTCCCCGGCCGGGAACTGCAGCGGGATCACCCCCATGCCGATCAGATTCGAGCGGTGGATGCGCTCGAAGGACTCGGTGATCACCGCCTTGACCCCCAGCAGCCGGGTGCCCTTGGCCGCCCAGTCGCGCGACGATCCGGAGCCGTACTCCTTGCCGCCGAGGACCACCAGCGGGACACCGGCCGCGGCGTAGTTCTGCGCGGCGTCGTAGATGAACGCCTGCGGGGCGCCGGGCAGGGTGAAGTCGCGGGTGTAGCCGCCGGAGACGTCGTCGAGCAACTGGTTGCGCAGCCGGATGTTGGCGAAGGTGCCGCGGATCATCACCTCGTGGGTGCCGCGCCGGGAGCCCAGCGAGTTGAAGTCGGCCGGCTGCACCTCGTTGGCCTCGAGGTAGAGCGCGGCCGGGGTGCCCTTCTTGATGGCGCCGGCCGGGGAGATGTGGTCGGTGGTGACCGAATCGCCGAGCAGCGCAAGGACTCTGGCGCCCTTGATGTCGGTGACGGGCCGCGGTTCGGCCGGCATGCCGTCGAAGTAGGGCGCCTTGCGCACGTAGGTGGACTTCGGGTCCCACGCGAAGGTGTTACCCGACGGGGTGGGCAGGTTGCGCCAATGCTCGTCGCCCTTGAACACGTCGGCATAGCTCTGGGCGAACATCTCCCGGTTGATCGAGGAGGCGATGGTCTCCTCGATCTCCTTCTGCGACGGCCAGATGTCGGAGAGGAAGACGTCGTTGCCGTTCTCGTCCTTGCCCAGCGGGTCGGAGGCGAAGTCGAAGTCCATGGTGCCGGCGATGCCGTAGGCGATCACCAGCGGCGGTGAGGCCAGGTAGTTCATCTTGACGTCGGGGGAGATGCGGCCCTCGAAGTTGCGGTTGCCCGAGAGCACCGCGACCACCGAGAGGTCGTTGTCGTTGACCGCGGCGGAGATCTCGTCGGGCAGCGGACCGGTGTTGCCGATGCAGGTCGTGCACCCGTAGCCGCCCAGGTAGTACCCGAGCTTCTCCAGATACGGCCACAGCCCGGCCTTCTCGTAATAGTCGGTGACCACCTGCGAGCCGGGCGCCATGTTGGTCTTGACCCACGGTTTGGTGGTCAGCCCCTTCTCGACGGCCTTCTTCGCCAGCAGCGCAGCGCCGAGCATGACCGAGGGGTTGGAGGTGTTGGTGCACGAGGTGATGCCGGCGACCACCACGGCGCCGTGGTCGAGGACGAACTCGCCGCGCTCGGCCGAGCGCACCTCGACCGGCCTGCTGGGCCGGCCGTGCGAGCCGCCGGCCGCCGACGGGCGCATGTCCACCGCACCGTTGTCGGCGAAGGACAGTGCCGCCGGGTCGCTGGCCGGGAAGGATTCCTCGTCGGCCTCGTCGAGCTTGGTGTGCGGGGCCGGGAGGTTCTCCTCGACGTAGTTGTGGATGTCCTTGCGGAAGGCCGTCTTCGCATCCGACA
>NZ_JBJTJF010000160.1:0-39765 GCF_046095365.1 Mycobacterium sp. | reverse complement strand
ACCCAGGTGTAGCCGGTCGCCATCGAGAACGCCGCCCCGGAGTTGCGCACCAGAGTCCATGTGACGGTGTCTCCGATGATCGACACCGGCTCCCCGGGGGTCAGCAGTCTGACGGCCAGCACCTTGGTGACGACGTCGAGGAAAAGCACGGCGGCGGCGACCGAGAGCAGCAGCCGCATCCGGCGGGGCGCTGCCGCCTGCGGTTCGGCGTCGCCCAGGGCCGACTCGCTGCCGGTGGCGGTCTCGTCGGTCACGCCCCCATCATTCCATTGCCTGTTTTCGCACCGGATTCCTCAGCGGCTCACTGCGCTGCGCCGCCTCGTCAGGCGGCGGCGCGCCGTACCGGGCATGATGACGGGCATGTCGGGCCTGGTCGTCATCTCCACCGGGGGCACCATCGCCACCAGTGCCGGAGCCGACGGTGTGCTGCGTCCGGCCCGCACCGGCGCCGAGCTGGCCGCCGGCTCCGGCGCCGACGCGGTCGAGCTGATGAGCCTGGACAGCTCCCAGCTGGTGCCTGCGGACTGGCTGCGCATCGGCGCCGCGGTCGCCGAGGCGGTGGCGGGCGGGGCGGCCGGGGTGGTGATCACCCACGGCACCGACACCATGGAGGAGACCTCGCTGTGGCTGGACCTCGGCTACAACGGGGAGGTCCCGGTGGTGCTGACCGGGGCGGCACGTTCGGCCGACTCCCCCGACGCCGACGGGCCGGGCAATCTGCGCGACGCGCTGGCGGTGGCGGCCAGCCCTGCCGCGCGGGGGCTGGGGGTTCTGGTGAGCTTCGGCGGGGTGGTGCGCGCACCGCTGGGGATGACCAAGCTGGCCACCCCGGAGGTGTTCGGCGGGACGGCGGTCGGCGCGGTGGCCGGCGGGGTGTTCACCACCCAGGCCGGCAAGGACCGCCCGTATCTGGGTGCGCTGCGCTCGGCTCCGCGGGTGGACATCGCCTCGGCCTACCCCGGGGCAGACGGCACCGCCATCGACGCCTTCGTCGCGGCCGGGGCCCGCGGACTGGTGCTGGAGGCGATGGGTGCGGGCAACGCCGGGGCCGCGGTGGTCGACGCGGTGGCGCGGGCCTGTGCCCGGGGGGTCGCCGTGGCGGTGAGCACCCGGGTGCCCGGTGGGCGCACCCGCCCGGACTACGGGCCGGGACACGACCTGGTGGCCGCCGGGGCGGTGAGCGTGCCGCGACTACGGGCCGCCCAGGCGCGGGTGCTGGTCATCGCGGCGCTCGCCGCGGGACTACCCGTCGGCGAGGTCGTCGGCCGCTGGGGGTAGCTCCCAGTCGAGGGAGTCGACCGGGTCGGCCGGGGTGAGGTCGGCGGTGTCGATGGCGAAGGTGCGCATCAAACCCGGACCGCTGCTTCGTGTTTCGAACCGCACGCTCACCACCCCGTGACCGGCGCCCTGGACCCAGCCGTGACCGAGCTGCGGATGGGCCACGTCGTCGCCGACCCGCCATCTCGATGCCGGCTCAGCCGCCGCGGGCGGCGGGCCGTCGGCGAGTTCGGAGGTGTACTCGTGCTGCTCCAGTTCCGGGAACAGCGACTCCTGCCGGACGTCGCTCAGACCGGAGAACCCAACCCCGACAAGGCGGATCGGCCCGATCTCCCGCGGGTCGAGCAACAGCCGGCGGGCGGTGGCGGTCAGTGTGCCCGCGTCGGCGGTTGCGTAGGGCAGCGTGGCCGAGCGGGTCAGCGTCGACATGTCGGCCTTCTTGAGTTTCACCGTCACCGTGCGGGCGCCACGACCGTCGCGTTCCAGCCGACGGTGGGCGTGCTCGGCTATCGGCCTGACGGCCTCGCGCAGCTGTTCGAGGGTGGTCAGGTCGGCGGCGAAAGTGGACTCGGCGCTGATCTGTTTGGCCTCGGCACGCTCGGTGACCGGCCGGTCGTCGTGGCCGCGGGCGAGCCGGTGCAGCGCCGGGCCGATGGTTGCGCCGAGGATATCGGCCGCCTCGGCGTCGGTCAGTGCGGCGAGCTTGCCGACGGTGTCGATGCCCAGTCGGTGCAGCTTTTCCTCGGCCACCGGGCCGATCCCCCACAACCGGCGTACCGGAAGGCTTTCCAGCAGCAGGGTTTCCTCGTCGCGGCCGACCACCCGCACCCCGTCCGGCTTGGCCAGACCGGAGGCGATCTTCGCGATCTGCTTGCCGGAACCGGCCCCCACCGAGGCGATCAGGCCGCTGTGGTCGAGCACCCGCGCCCGCAGTCGCACGCAGAACGCCTCGACGTCCGCGGCGGTGGCGCCGGCGAGTTCAGCCGGCTCGCCGAAGGCCTCGTCGAAGGACAACTGCTCGAGCACCGGCACCACCGTGCGCACGGCGTCCATCACCCGCTTGCTGGCGACGCCGTACACCGACCCGCGCGGCGGCAGCACCACCGCGCCCGCCCCGACCAGCCGGCGGGCCTGGTGCACCGGCATGGCCGAGCGGGCGCCGAACGCGCGGGCCTCGTAGCTGGCGCCGGCCACAACCCCGCGCCCGCCGGTTCCGCCGACCAGGACCGGCCGGCCGCGCAGTGTCGGACGGGTCAGCTGCTCGACGGACGCGAAGAACGCGTCCATGTCGAAATGCAGCACCCAGCGCGACACTCCAGCAGGCTAGCCCCGCATCGGAGCGGGGTGGCTACGCGACTGATTTCCTGAACTCGACACCCTCGGCCAACAACTCGACGGCGTCGGCGATGTCCAGGACCGGATAGATCTGATACTCGGCGATGGACCCGAAGGTGTTGGGCGCATCGGCCAGCGACTTCGGGTCGTCGGTTTCGACAACGGCGAAGCCACCGGAGCCGTCGACGCGCCCGACGAATGCATGGAACGTCTGGCTCGACGGCGGGCTCCACTTGGAGAACAGTTGCAGGCCGCGGCCGAACCGGCCTCGTTGTCGGATTCCGAACCGTTGAACCGGTATGTCCACGCGACGACGTACTTCATGGTGACACCCCTCTGTGAAATCAGCCTTCTCGAAACGTGCTTAGTGCGCTTTCAGCCTTCACGCCGGAGAGGCGCCGAGACAGTGCCGGAAGTCACTGTGAGGAACCGGATCTGAAACAGAGCCCGGGATCTATCCGTCGCGAGCTCACACCTTGGCGATCGCCACCCGGACACCGTCTCCGATCTCCACCCCGTCGCCGGGTTCGCCGAACTCGAAGCCGGTCGCCAGGATCTCCCCGGCGATCAGGTCGCGGTGCGCGTCGGCCCAGAGGCGGCGGCCGTCCGGCACCGCCATGACCACCGTGATGCGGTCGCTGACCTCCAGGCCGGAGGACTTGCGAAGATCCTGCAGTTCGCGGATGCGGTCCTTGGCCCAGCCCTCGGCCTCGAGGTCCTCGGTGACGGTGTCGTCGAGCACCACCAGACCGGCCCCGCCCGGCAGGGCGGCGGTGCACCCCGGGTCTGCGGCGACCAGCCGGGACTCGTACTCCCCCTCGTGCAGCACCGCCTCCCCGGCGGAAAGCGTGCCGTCGGGGTTGAGCACACCCTGGCCGGCCTTGACGGCCTTGATGGCGTCCTGCACGGACTTGCCCAGCCTCGGACCCGCGGCGCGGGCGTTGACGGTCAACTCGAAGCGGCCGTGCGCGGCGATGTCGTCGGTGAGTTCGACGGCCTTGACGTTGAGTTCGTCGGCGATCAGTGCGGTAAAGGGCTGCAGGTGTTGCGGGTTGTCCACCGCGACAGTCACTTTCGGCAGTGGCAGGCGTACCCGCAGCTTCTTGGCCTTGCGCAGTGACGACGCCGCCGAGCACACCTCACGGACCTGGTCCATGGCCGTCACCAGAGCGGGGTCGGCGGGCAGCAGACCCTCCTCGGGCCAGTCGGCCAGGTGTACCGAGCGCTCGCCGGTCAGCCCGCGCCAAATCACCTCGGTAGCCATCGGCAGCAGCGGGGCGGCCAGTCGGGCGGTGATCTCCAGCACGGTGTGCAGGGTGTCGATGGCGTCGCGGTCCTCTTCCCAGAACCGCGAACGGGACCGTCGCACATACCAGTTCGTCAGCGCCTCGGTGAACTGGCGCAGTTGCTCACAGGCCCCGGAGATGTCGCAGACGTCCATCGCCGCGGTCAGCCCGTTGCGCAGGTCGGCCAGCTTGGCCAGGATGTAGCGATCCAGGACGTTGTCCGAGTCGGTGCGCCAGGTCCCCTTCGACGGCGCATACAGCGCCAGGAAGCTGTAGGCGTTCCACAGCGGCAGCAGCACCTGGCGCACACCCTCGCGGATGCCCTGTTCGGTGACGATCAGGTTGCCACCGCGAAGAATCGGCGAGGCCATCAAAAACCAGCGCATGGCATCGGAGCCGTCACGGTCGAACACCTCGTTGACGTCGGGGTAGTTGCGCAGCGACTTGCTCATCTTCTGGCCGTCGTTGCCGAGCACGATGCCGTGGGAGACGCAGGTCTTGAAGGCCGGTCGGTCGAACAGCGCGGTGGCCAGCACGTGCAGGGTGTAGAACCAGCCGCGGGTCTGACCGATGTACTCCACGATGAAGTCGCCGGGGAAATGACCGTCGCGACCCGGCTCGCCGTTGAACCATTCAGCGTTCTCGAACGGGTAGTGCACCTGCCCGTAGGGCATCGAACCGGAGTCGAACCACACGTCGAAGACGTCGGAGATACGCCGCATGGTCGACTTGCCGGTCGGGTCGTCGGGGTTGGGCCGGGTCAACTCGTCGATGTATGGCCGGTGCAGGTTGCCCGGGCGCACCCCGAAGTCGCGCTCGAGTTCATCCAGGCTGCCGTAGACGTCGATGCGCGGGTAGGCCGGGTCGTCAGAGGTCCACACCGGAATCGGAGTGCCCCAGTAGCGGTTCCGGGAGATTGACCAGTCGCGGGCATTCGACAGCCACTTGCCGAACTGGCCGTCCTTGACGTGTTCGGGATACCAGGTGATCTGCCGGTTGAGTTCCACCATCCGGTCCCGGAACTCGCTCACCTTGACGAACCACGACGACACCGCGCGGTAGATCAGCGGGTTGCGGCAGCGCCAGCAGTGCGGGTACGGGTGGTCGTAGGTCTCGTGGCGCAGCAGCACCGGGGTGTTGACGGCGGCGCCGCCGGTGGAGTTCTTCAGGTCGCGGATGATCGCCGCGTTGGCGTCGAAGACCTGCATGCCCCGATAGTCGGGCACCGAGGCGTCGAAGCGCCCCTTGGCGTCCACCGGGGTGACCGGCAGGATGCCGACGGTGTCGGTGGTGGCCTTGTCGTCCTCGCCGTAGGCCGGGGCCATGTGCACGATCCCGGTGCCGTCCTCGGTGGTGACGAAGTCCCCCCGCAGCACCTGAAAAGCGTTCTCGGAATCGGCGAAATACGGGAATGGCGGCCGATAACGCAGGCCCAGCAACTGCTCGCCGGTGTAGCTGCCCAGCACCGCCGGCTCCTCCCCCAGTTCGCGGGCGTAGGCGGCCAGCCGGGCGCGGGCTATTACCAGGCGGCGGTCCTCGTGGCCGACGACGACGTAGTCCACCTCGGGGTTGACCGCGACGGCCTGGTTGGACGGCAGCGTCCACGGCGTCGTCGTCCACACCAGCAGATAGGCGCCGTCCAGATCGTCACCCGGGGCGTCGACCCGGAATCCGACGGTGACGGCCGGGTCCTGCCGGGACTGGTAGACGTCGTCGTCCATCCTCAGTTCGTGCGCCGACAACGGGGTCTCGTCGTTCCAGCAGTACGGCAGCACCCGCACGCCCTCGTAGGCCAGGCCCTTGTCCCACAACTGTTTGAACGCCCAGATGACCGACTCCATGAAGGAGATGTCCAGCGTCTTGTAGTCGTTGTCGAAGTCCACCCAGCGGGCCTGGCGGGTGACGTAGGCGCGCCACTCGTTGGTGTACTTGAGCACCGAGTCGCGGCAGGCGTCGTTGAACGCCCCGATGCCCATCTCTTCGATCTGCGCCTTGTCGGTGATGCCGAGCTGGCGCTGCACCTCCAGTTCGGCTGGCAGGCCGTGGGTGTCCCAGCCGAACCGGCGCTCCACCTTGTAGCCGCGCATGGTGCGATACCGCGGCACGATGTCCTTGACGTAGCCGGTCAGCAGGTGCCCGTAGTGGGGTAAGCCGTTGGCGAACGGCGGGCCGTCGTAGAACACGTACTCCGGGGCGCCGTCGCGCCGGGCCACGCTGGCCCGGAACGTGTCGTCGGCCGCCCAGTAGTCGAGGACCTCGAGTTCCAGGGCCGGGAAGTCCGGCGATCCGCTGGACGGTCGGGGGTAACCGTGGGTCACGGGGGCGTGCTCCTGAGCCGTTCGGGCACGGGGACGACGTCGCGCGGTTGCGCGAGCGCCGCGGTACCACCCCGCTTACGTACGCTCTCGGCGTACGTCGCTCGTTGCGGGCTGTGACGGGCCCGCCCGTCCGGTTCTACTGGGCCGGCGAGGCGCCGAAGTCGGCTCTGCCTGGCTGTTCTTCCGAAGGCTCCCCGGTGATGGCCGGATCGGCGCCGGGTTGAGTGTATCGCGGCTTCCAGGTAGTTCCGGCGCAGGTCAGTACCATGGGCAGGTGGCTCAGCACCGCCTCCCGGCAGATGCGGACACCGCCGCCGGGGCCGGTGGCGGTGTTTTCGGCTGGATCGGCCGGGTAGTGGTCAGGTGGCCCTGGCTGGTCATCGCGGCCTGGATCGGGGTGGCCGCCGGACTCACCCAGGCGTTCCCGCCATTGAACGTCCTGGCCCAGAAAGCCCCGGCTTCGATCCTGCCGGCCGACGCCCCCTCGCTGGTCAGTTCCAGACAGGTCACCGAGGCATTCAAAGAGGCGGGCTCGGACAACATCCTGCTGGTCGTCATCACCAGCGACGGCGGGCTGTCGCCGAGCGACGAATCGGTGTACCGGGACCTCGCGGTCAAGCTCCGCGCCGACACCCAGGATGTAGCCGCGATCCAGGATTTCGTCACCACGCCCGTGCTTCGCGAAGTCCTGGCCAGCAAGGACGGCAAGGCATGGCTGCTGCCGGTGAACATCGTCGGGGACCCTGGCACCCCGCAGGCCACCGAAGCCACCAAACGGGTGATCACCAAGGTCAGGGAAACGATCGCCGGCACCCCGGTGACCGCCTACACCACGGGACCCGCCGGGACGTTCAACGACCTGCAGGACGTCGGCGAGCGCGACCAGGTGCGCATCGAATTGGCGACGGTCATAGCCCTGCTCGCAATCCTGCTGATGATCTACCGGAATCCGCTCACGATGCTGCTGCCGCTGATCACCATCGGGGTGTCGCTGGTCGCCGCCCAGGGTGTCGTCGCCGGTATGGGAACCGCCGGGCTGAGCATCTCCAACCAGACCATTGTCCTGCTCACCGCGATGATGGCCGGTGCGGGAACGGATTACGCGGTGTTCCTGGTCAGCCGCTATCACGACTATCTGCGCTCAGGCTGTGACTCCGACTCAGCAGTCCGTCATGCGCTCGGGTCGGTCGGCAAGGTCATCACCGCCTCCGCGGCGACCGTGGCAGTGACCTTCCTCGGCATGATCTTCACCAAGCTGACGGTGTTCTCCACCGTCGGTATCGCGCTGGCGACCGCCATCTGCGTGGGCTGCGCCGGCGCTCTGACGTTCCTGCCGGCATTGCTGGTGCTCGCCGGCCGGCGTGGCTGGGTCAAGCCACGGCGCGATCTCACCAGCCGGTTCTGGAAGCGATCAGGCATCCGCATCGTCCGCAGACCCGCCATCCACCTGATCGGATCCCTGATCATCCTGGCCGCCCTGGCCGGAACGGCGGCGCTGGCGCACTACAACTACGACGACCGCAAGGCCCTCCCACCCACGACCGAAAGCATTCGCGGATACGACGCGATCGCGCAGCACTTCTCGGTCAACGCGAGCCTGCCGCAATACATTTTGATCAACTCGCCCCAAGACCTGCGCAGTTCCAAAGCCCTGGCCGACATGGAGCAGATGGCCAACCGGGTGAGCCAGTTACCGGACGTCGAGATCGTCCGCGGGATAACCCGGCCGACCGGCGAATCGCTGGAGCAGGCCCGGTTGTCGTTCCAGGCCGGCGAGGTCGGCAGCCGGCTCGGCCAGGCGTCCGGGCTCATCAACGACAACACCTCGGAACTGAACATGCTCGCGGCCGGCTCAAACCAGATCGCCGATGTGCTCGGCGCGGTCCGCGGCCAACTCGGCCAGGCGATCGGCACGGTCAGCGGCCTTGTCGCTGCTCTGACCCAGATGCAGAACCAGTTCGGCGGCGGCCAGGTCATCAGGGAATTCGACACCGCCAACAAACTGCTCAACGCCATCCACGCACTCGGTGACAACATCGGAGTGAACATCGCCGACGCGGCAACCATCTTCAGCCAGAACATCGATCCGGTCCTCAACGCCCTGAACACCAGTCCGGTCTGCGACGCGGACCCGGCCTGCGTCTCCAGCCGCAGCCAGTTGCAACAGGCGGCCGACGCACGCAACAACGGCGCCTTCGACCGAATCGCCGAGCTCGGCCGGCAACTGCAGGCGATTCAGGGCAACCAGACTCTGGGCTCGACGACGAACGACATCGGAGCGGCGCTGAATTCGGTGACTCAGGCCCTACAGGCGGCAGGGATAAGCAGCCCGGCCAACCTCGAGTCGCAGCTGGCGCAGTTGCAGCAGGGCGTCGACACCCTTGCCGACGGCAGCCGCAAGGTGGCCGACGGCGTGCAGTTGCTCGTGGACCAGACCAAGAAACTCGGCGCCGGCCTGGACGAGGCGTCGATGTTCCTGCTGGGAATGAAGAACAACGCGAACACCCCGTCGATGGCGGGCTTCTATGTCCCGTCGCAGATCCTCACCGGCGACGAGTTCCGCAAGGCCGCAGCCCTCTTCATCTCACCTGACGGCCACACTGTCAGGTACCTGGTGCAGACCAAGCTGAACCCGTTCAGCGCCGAAGCGATGGATCAGGTCAACGCGATCATCGCCACCGCGAGGGCGGCTCAGCCCAACACCGCCCTGGCCGACGCCTCGATCTCGATGACCGGTTTCTCGGTCACTCTCCGTGACGTCCGCGACTACTACTACCGTGATCTGCGACTGATCATCACGACGACCATCCTGGTGGTCCTCGCCATTCTCATCATCCTGCTGCGTGCGCTGGTCGCCCCTCTGTATCTCATTGTCTCCGTTATACTTTCGTATCTGTCTGCTCTCGGGCTCGGGGTGCTGTTCTTCCAGTACGGACTTGGTCAGCAGTTGCACTGGAGCATCCCGGGGCTCACCTTCATCATCCTGGTGGCCGTCGGCGCGGACTACAATCTGCTGCTGATCTCGCGGATTCGGGACGAGTCTCCGGTCGGCATCCGCTCGGGGGTGATCCGGACCGTCACTCAGACCGGCGGGGTGATCACCGCCGCCGGCCTGATCTTCGCGGCCTCCATGCTGGGCCTGCAGTTCTCAACCATCACCACCCTTGTGCAGATGGGATTCATCATCGGGATGGGCATTCTGCTGGACACCTTCCTGGTCCGCACCGTCACCGTGCCGGCCACCGCGGTCCTGGTCGGCAAGGCGAACTGGTGGCCGTCGAAATGGCAACCGGCACCGCACTCCCGGCGTGAGCACCATCAGGAGGCCGCCGAGCCCGTGGGCACCGCGTCACCGGGCTGACGCCATCAGGCACCGCGTCACCGGGCTGACGCCATCAGGCACCGCGTCACCGGGCTGACGCCCGGCTAGGCTTGGCGCCCATGTGGACTTCCGTCCTGGTGCTCTCCGCTGCGGTGAACTTCGAACCGGCCCGGCCGACCGCCGTCACCCTGATGCTGACCAGGCCGCGCCCGATCGCCCAGCTCGTCGCCCTGTTCCTCGGCTGCTTTCTCACCGGCCTCATCGCGGGCTTGCTGGTGTTGTTCGTGTTCCACCAGACTCCGCTTGGCGCCGACCGGGCCAATGGTGCGCGAGCGCAGATCATCATCGGGGCCGTCACCGTGATCGCCGCCGGCCTGGCCGCGTGGAACCGGCCCTGGCGCAAGCCGGATGCGGAGCCGTCGACCACCGAATCGGGTCAGACGCGGGCGATGGACAAGTTCGCCGAGCGTGGCCGGGCACTGCTGCGCAAGGGCCGCTCACCCTGGCTGGCCTTCGTACTCGGCATGAGCCTGGGCCTGCCGTCGGTGGACTACCTGGCGGTGATCATCGTCATCGGCTCATCGGGTGCGTCACCGCTCGAACAGGTCGCCGCGCTGCTCACTTTCCTGCTGCTCGGAAACGTGTTCGTCGTGATTCCCCTGGTGTCCTTCATGGTCAGCCCGACGCGGACCGGCACACAGATCCAGCGGTTCCAGGGCTGGATCATGTCACGCACGCGCCAACAGGTCGCGGCCGTGGTGGCCGTGGTGGGCGTCATCCAGATTCTGCTCGGCAGCGCCACCCTGTGGTTCGCCGCTAGATGATCACTCCGTCGAGCCCGAAATCGGCCAGGGTCTTGGAAATAACGTCGCGCAACCGCTCCACCGAGTTCTGCGCGTCGAGCTGGTAGGCCTCCACCGCGATGAAGACGCGGCCGTCGATCCGGCCGGACACCACCACCAGAGTTCCATTGGACCGCTTCAGATCCCGCAAGGTCACCTTCTGGTCCACCGAACGGGCGAAGAAGTACTCGGCGGCGGTCCCGTCGGGCCGGGCTATCTCCGACGGCAGGTCGCCCATGTTCGAACACGAGACGGGCAGGGCCTCGTCGTAGGCGAACATCTGGGCCACGAAGGCGCGCGCCATCCGCTTCGGGAACCACGGCACTATCGGCAGCAGCGACATCGACGGATCCGGCTCGGCTTTCGCCCTCTCCCGCGCCACTCGGATCGCCGTTCGCGCCTCGGTCAGATCGTCGGCCAGTCCACCGGGATCGACGCACACCGTGGCGAACGACATCGCCAATGCCCGGTCATCGTCGAGGCCTTCGCGATTACTCCCCGCGATGACCAGCGTCACCGTTCCGTCCGACCGGCGCCGGCGCCCCAGGTGCTCTGCGATCTTGGCGGTGAAACCGGCGAAAAGGGAAAAGGTGTTGGCTCCCAGTGCTTCCGCCTTCGCATCCCAGGAAGCGATGTCGACGAATGCCGCCACCGAGGGGATCACCACCACGCGGTCATCGGCGGCGATTTCGCCGGGCGGCTCAGCCGGCCGCGCGCGCGGCTTGGGACTTCGCCTGCTGCGCAGAGCGTGGCCGGCGACGTCAGTCACAGCGGAGAGCAGTCGCGGTAACTCCAGCACACTGCTCCACAGATCCTCCCGGACGGCCGCCACCGGTGTGCGTGCCGCCGGGAGCGGGTACCCGAAATCGCGGCGGCGGCCGGCGACGGCATCCCATACGGCGAGCATCGAGCCGCCTCCGTCCACCAGACAATGCGAACACACCAGGCTCACAGCGGTCGCCCCGTCGGTGAGCGCAAGCACACCGAGCAGCCAGCCAGGTCCCCGCTCCGGGTCTATCGGGCGCATCGCCAGCTCGTCGGCCCAGGCCATCACTTCCGCACGGGGCCTTGCCTTCTCCTCGATGATCATCGGTGCGTGCGGACCGCGCTTGGCCACCCAGCGGGCCCGCCCGAAGGGCAGCGGTGACCGCTCTATCAGTCGACCGAGCAGTCCGGAGCCGAGGTTCTCGTGGAACCGGCACAGGGCGTCGGTGTCCACCGGATGCTCGTAGATCCAGACCCCTTGGAGCAGCTGTCCGCGGCCGGTGGCACGCAACAGCTCCACCCCGGTCTGGTCGAAGTAGTCGACTCGGCCCCGATCGTGTGCGCCCATCAGGACTCGATCCGGGCCCGCAGACCGTAGTCGCCCAGCGCATCGGCGACGGCGTCGCGCAGGTGCGCCTTGGTGTTCACTCCACCGGGCTGGTAGGAGATCACCGACATGACGACCCGGCCCGCAACCCGGCCCGCCATGACGGTGAGAAGTCCGCTTCGCCGCTCAAGGGCTCCCCTGGTCACCCGGCGGTCGATCCCACGGATGAAGAGGTACTCCGCCTCGGTGCCGTCCGCCCGGAGCATGTCCGGGGGCAGATCCCCGACGTTCGAGCAGAACACCGGCAGGTCGGCGGTGAATCCGAAGGCAGCATCGGCCAGGCCCTTCGCCGCCCTCCGCGGCACCCACGGCACCAGGGCGGTCAACTCGGCGAGTTGATCGGGCTCCCGGCGGGCCCGTTCGACTCCCTCGCGCATCGCCGAACGCGCGGTGGCGAGATCCCGCTCGATACCGTCGGGATCGACTTTTGTACGGGCCATAGTCACCGCGTTCGCGCGGTCGTCCTGCAACGAGTCGCGTTCGCTGATCGGGATCAGCAGCGTCACCGATCCGTCGTCGGGATCAACCCGCCCCAGCCGCCGGGCGAGCCGGGCGGCGAAACCCGCCAGCAGGGAATGCCCGTTGCCTCCCAGCCGGGCCGCCGCGGCATCCCATTCGGCCAGATCCAGCGTCGCGAAGACGGAGGGCAGCATCACGTTCTCATGCGGGTCCCCGGCGGCCGGCGCCGCCGCCACGGCGGGTGGCTTCTGCTTCTGCCGGCCGCCAAGCAGTTTCACCAATGCGATCAGGGCCCGCAGGGTTTCGGGCAGGTCACGCATCGCCTGACGCAGATCGGCGATGACCGCCCGGGAGCGGGTCCGGGAATGCGGCGGCGGGTACCCCAGGTCGGTCCGGATACCCAGGACTGCCTGAACGATCTGGATGGCAGCGGCGATCCCGTCGCCCAGTCCGTGCGAGCCGGTCAGGGTGACAGCGGTCGAACCGTCCGTCATCGGGAGCACTCCGATGCGCCAGCCCGGGCCCCACTCCGGGTCCACCGGCAACTGGGCCCGCTCGTCGAGCCAGTCGGTCAGTTCCGAACGGTCCCGCGGCGGCGAGGTCTCCAGGCCCATCGCGGGACCGGGCGAAGACACCCAGCGATGACGTCCGAACGGCAACACCGACCGCTCGATCCGGCGACCGGCCACCCCGTAGCCGAAGTTGTCATGGAACCGCCGCAGACCGTCGTAGTCCAGCGGGTGCTCGTAGATCCAGGCGGCCTGCATGATGGATTCCTGATCGGTCGCCCTGAAGGTGAGGAACAGGCCCTGGTCGTTGAAGGACAGCAGATTGGACTCCGGGCGCGTCGCAACCGTCGTCGAACCGGCGACCATCATGCCGTCGCCCTGGGGATCCGCGGTGAGGAGAGCGAATCGGCCCGGCCTTCCGCGGCGCGCAGGAAGACCATCTTCATCGCCCCGACGTACTGGGCGACCGACTCTCTCGCCTCCGGATTATCCGGGTATGCCACCGTGATGGTGGTCCCGTTGCCGCTGCGGCTCACCCACATGCCGATCTGGTTAGCCGCGCCGAGGTCGGTGAACAGCGTGCCGCTGCGCTCCTGCCACTGGCCCATGGTCACCGGATTCAGCGGCGGCAGGCCGATGTCGATGTAGGACAGCATCGGCACCCCGGGTTCGGGGGTTCGGATACCCGGCACCGATTCGGCCAGCTCGAAAACCCGCTCGATCGGGACGTTGGCCAGGTGCATACCGGAGTCGAACGCCTCCTGGGCGGCCCGGGCTACCGAGGCGAACGACATTCCGGCCACCGGTACCGAGATCGGCACGATTCCGGTGAACCATCCGGTTGTCATGAACTCCGCCGGCGTGCTGCGCGTGGTCGTCGGCGTGATGACCTGGTAGGTGTCCGCTCCGGCCAGTTCGCGCTCGGCGATCGCCGCACACGCGAACACCCCGCCGATGAACCGCACGCCCGCCTGGGCGCAGACGGACTCGAACCGGTCGCTGTCATGAGCGTCCATCAGCGTGACGGTGATCATGTCACCCATGCAGCGCACATTCGGATCACCTAGGGGCAGGCGGAATTTCGGCAGCGTGCCGTCGTTGCGCCTCAGGAAGTCGATCCACTCGACGACGTCAGGCGACTCGAGAGTCAGCTCTGATGCGGACTGCTGCTGACGCACGCAGTAGTCGAGGTACTTACCCGCCTCCGGCAGCCGGACCGGCGGCTGCCCTTCCACCAGCGCGAGGTAGTTGACGTGAATCTCGGTGAACAGTCCGACGACGACCATCGCGTCGGCGTGAACGTGATCGATGCTGGCATAGAAGGTGAAGTGATCGGACCGCTGGATCACTCCGAATCGGAAACAGTCCCATTGCAGCGGACTCGGCGTGTCGAGGATCAGCTCGCGCCACTGGGCCGAGTTCATCTCGCCGTGGCCGGTCGCGACGAACTGGATGTCGGTCGGGTCGACCATGGCGTGCCGGACCACCCGGTCCCCGTCGAACTCGAACCAGCTCTGGTAGGTGTCGTGCCGGCGCAGGTAGGAATTGATTACGAAGGTCATGGCCCGCACGTCGCACCGGCCGGGGATGTTCCAGGCCGGAACCATCAGCCTGGCCATCTCCAGGCCGTTGCCCTGGTGCCGCCGGTAGGTCCGGATGTGCTGTTCCTGCTGGTAGCTCGCGGGAACGTCCACCACCGGAGCCCCTCGGACCTTCTCCAGGCAACCCGGCGACGGACTCCACGTCACCACCGAACCGGGCGCGTCAACCCAGTCGTCGAGTGCCGTTAGCGCAACCACTGCACGTGCTTCCTACGAGGTCCGGAGGCTCAGAGTCAGAGCGTTCCGGCCAGCGTCTCACACAGGCCGTCGGCCAGGGCGCGGGCGGTGGTGATGTCCATCGACCTGACCCGGACCCCGGTCTCGGTCTCCAGCCGGGTGCGCAACTCGAGGTTGCCCAGTGAGTCCAGTCCGTACTCGGAGATCGGCCGGTCGGGGTCGACCTGCCTGCGCAGGATCAGGCTGATCTGCTCGGTCACCAGCCGGCGCACCCTGGTGGGCCACTCCGACCGGGCCAGGGTCTTCAGCTCGGTGAGCACACCACCGGCTGCGCCGGAGGAGGAAGCCGTGCCCGCGAAGGCCTCGGCGAACGGACTGCGCCGAGCCAAGTTGGTCAGCCAGGGCGAGCCGGTGACCGGCACGTAGCCGGTGAGCGCCCGGTCGTGCCTCAGCAACGCCTCGAACGCGCGGGCGCCGTCCTCGGGGTCGATCATCGTGGTGTCGCCGGACGCGGCCAGGTGCCGGCCCGCGCCGATCTCGTCCCACGCCGCCCAGGCCACCGCATTCGCGGGCAGGCCCTGGGCCCGGCGCCACTGGGTGAACCCGTCGAGCCAGCTGTTGGCCGCCGCGTACGCGCCCTGGCCGGGCGAACCCAGCAGAGCGGCCGCCGAGGAGAACGAGCAGAACCAGTCCAGCGGCTGGGTTGTGGTGGCGTGGTGCAGATGCCAAGCCCCGTACACCTTGGGCGCCCAGTCCCGCTGCACGAGGTCGTCGGTGATGTTGGACAGCATCGCGTCCTCGACCACGGCGGCCGCGTGCAACACGCCACGCACCGGCAGGCCGGTCGCCGTGGCCTCGGCCACCAACCGGTCGACGGTCTCCGCATCGGCGATATCGCCGGTGACGACCTCGACCTCGGTTCCCGCCGCACGCATCCGCGCAATCTCCTCACAGGCAGCCGGTTTGGGCTCCGACCGGGAGTTCAGGATGATCCGGCCGGCGCCGGCCGCCGACATCTTGCCGGCCAGGAACAGGCCCAGCCCGCCCAGACCGCCGGTGACGACGTAAGCGCCGTCGCCGCGGAACACCGTCGCCTGCTCTGGGGGAACCACCACCGTGCTGTGACCGGTCCGCGGAACGGACAGGATCAGCTTGCCGGTGTGTTCGGCCTCGCTCATCGTCCAGATCGCGGTGGCCGCTTCGGCCAGCGGGTAGTGCGTGGTCTCCGGCCGCGGCAGCGCCCCCTCCGCGGTGAGCCGGTAGACCGTCTCGAGCAGTTCGCCGACCTGAGCCGGGTGCGTCGAGCACATCAGCTCGAGGTCGACACCGTAGAAGGACAGGTTGCGACGGAACGGGAAGAGTCCCATCCGGCTGTCCTCGTAGATGTCCTTCTTGCCGATCTCGACGAACCGGCCGCCGGAGGCGAGCAACTCGATCCCGGCCCGCTGAGCGGCGCCGGTCAGGGAGTTCAGCACGATGTCGACGCCGTAGCCGTCGGTGTCGTGTCTGATCTGATCGGCGAAGTCCAGACTCCGCGAGTCGTAGACGTGCCGGATTCCCATGCGCCCCAGCAGGTCGCGCCGTTCCTCGGTGCCCGCCGTGGCGTAGATCTCGGCACCTGCCAGGCGCGCGACGGCGATCGCGGCCTGACCCACCCCACCGGTCGCGGAGTGGATCAGAACCTTGTCGCCGGTCTTGATCCGGGCCAGTTCCTGCAGGCCGTACCAAGCCGTCGCGGCGGCGGTCGACACCGCCGCGGCCTGGTCGTCGCGCAAACCGGCCGGCAGCGACACGGCAAGGTCGGCGTCACAGGTCACGAACGTTCCCCAGCATCCGTTCGGCGACATCCCGCCGACCCGGTCGCCGACCTTGTGGCCGGTCACCTCGGGGCCGACCGCGGTGACGACGCCGGCGAAGTCCAGGCCGAGGCTGCGTGTGCCGTCCTCGCCCGGGTAGCGCCCCATCGCGACCAGTACATCGGAGAAATTGAGGCTAGACGCGGTGACCGCCACCTCGATCTGGCCGGGTCCCGGAGTCAGCCGCTCGACCGCGGTCAGCTCCAGGGTCTCCAGGTCACCGGGTGACCGGATCTCCAGTCGCATGCCATCGCGGTCATGGCTGACCACGGTGCTGTGGCGCTCTTCCGGACGCAGCGGGCTCGGCTCGAGGTGAGCGGTGTACCAGTCGTCGTTGCGGAACGCGGTCTCGTCCTGCGGGCAGTCGAGCAGCAACTGGTGGGCCACCGACTTACCGCAGGTGGCGTCGTCGACGTCGACCAGCGTGGGCCTCAGGTGCGGGTGCTCGGCACCGATCACCCGGACCAGGCCACGCAGGCCGGCCTGCTCGAGGTTGGGCCGCTCGTCGGCCAGAACCGGCTGCGCGCCGCGGGTCAGAACGTACAGCCGCGGAGGCTCGACCTCGGCGCCGGCCAATTCCCGGGTGATTCGCACCAGGTGACTGACATGGTCCGCCCCGCGCTGAGCCAGGTGTTCGGCCGCGACTCCATTGCGTGGCGCGGCGACGACGACGATGTTGCCGAAGGCGCCCTCGCCCAGATAGGAGGCCAGTCGCCCGGCGTTCGCCGCGTGGTCGGACACCTGCGGCCACGACATCGTGGTCACATCGGCGTGACTGAGCTTGAGCGCATCGGTGAGCTCGGAGGCCAGGAAGTCACTGGAATCCGAGGTGCTGATCAGCAGGTAGGTGCCTGCATTGACGGTCTCGCTGAGTTCGGGCAGCTGTTGCAGGCGCCACCGGACGGACATCAGCCGTTCGGCGAGCACCCGATCACTCTGGGACACAACGGTTCCCAGCGACAGTCCCTCAACCTCGAGCAGGAACGCCCCGTTCTCGTCGAGCACGTGCAGGTCGGCCTCAACTCCCGAGGCGTCCGCTGAGACGACCCGGGTCAGGCAGTAGCGGGCCTTGGCCGCCGGCCCATAGGCGCGGATCCGGCGCGCGCCCAGTGGCAGCAACGGGCCACCGATGGCGGCACTCTGCACGCCGGGATGGGCGGCGACCGACTGGAAGCAGGTGTCGAGGGTCACCGGGTGAACGCCGTACGCGCTCTGCTCGCCGCGGATCGCGCTGGGCAGGCTGATCTCGGCGAGCACGGTGCCGTCTTCGGCTGCGTTGACCTCGCGCAGACCCGTGAACGCCGGTCCGTGCTCAACTCCGCGGGCCTGATACCACTGGCGGATCTCGCCGCCGTCGGCGCGGAGCGGATGGCCGGCCAGCAGGACGTCGAGGTCATAGCCGGAGCGCTCGTCGCCGGAGTCAAACGTGCTCAGCACCGCACTCGCCCGGCGCCGGCGGCGGCCGTCGTCATCGGTTTCGACCAGGAAGTCGAGAGTGCCGGGCGCGTGCACGGAAGCCGTTGCGGTCAGCGATGTTTCGCTCTCCAGCGACATGGTCTCGCAACGCAGGTCGCGAATCTCGACAGCATCGCCCAGAGTGGTGCGGGCGGCAGCGAGGGCCATCTCACAGAAGGCGGCAGCCGGCACGGCCGGAGTGGAGTCCATCCGGTAGTCGGCAAGCCACGGCAGCGTGGCGGTGCCGATCCGCGCCTGCCAGACGTGGCGCACGGGCTCCTCGAGCAGACGCACGTGCGAGCCGAGCAGCGGATGGGCCGCGACGAGGTGCACGCCGGCACCCTCGGAGACCGGCCGGGGTTTGAGAACGAGATCGCGGTGGGTCCAGGTCGGCAGCGGAGCGTCGACCAGTCGGCCCGGGGTGCGTCCCGCGGTGAAGTCCACGGCCGCCCCGGCGGCGTAGAGATCGGCGACGAGATCGGCCAGGCCGTGCGGCATGTCCTGCTCGCGGCGCATGGCGGCGACGGCGGCCACCGGGACCTCCATGACGGACGCGACCTGGTCGATGGCACGGACCAGCAGCGGATGCGGGGACAGTTCGGCGAACACCCGGAAACCGTCCTCCAGCGCCGTCTGCACCGCCGCGGAGAACCGGACGGTGTGCCGGAGGTTCTCCACCCAGTAGTCGGCGTCGCAGTGGGGCTGTTCACGCGGATCGAACCGGGTCGCCGAGTAGTACGGCACGTGCGGCGTCTGCGGGGTGATGCCGGCGAGCTTTTCCGCCAACTCGTCGCAGACCGGCTCGACGTGCGGGGAGTGCGAGGCGACCTCGACGGCCACCTCACGGGCCATGACGTCACGCTGCTCCCACTCGGCGACAAGGTCGCGAACGGTCTGCGGCGTGCCCCCGATCACCGTGGACGTCGGAGATGCGATCACCGCGACCACGACGTCCTCGATGCCCTGGCGGTCCAGTTCCTCCCGGACCTGCTGGGACGGCAATTCGACGGCGGCCATCGCGCCGCCGCCGGTCAGGCGCCGGCACAACAGCGAGCGATGGCAGATGACCTTGACGCCGTCGGCCAGCGACAGCGCGCCGGCGACGACGGCGGCGGCGGCCTCGCCCATGGAGTGCCCGATGACCGCACCCGGGCGCACGCCGCGGCTCTTCATCGCCTCGGCCATCGCGACCTGCATGGCAAATATGGTCGGCTGGATCCGCTCGATCCCGCTGACCGTTTCCGGGGCCAGCAGTGCCTCGGTCACCGAGAAGCCCGACAGCTCGGCGATCAGCGGCTCGATCTCGGCGATAGCGGCAGCGAAGGCCGGTTCGCCGGTGAGCAGCGCAGCGCCCATCGACGCCCACTGCGAACCCTGACCGGAGAACACCCAGACCGGCCCGCGATCGTCGTGGCCCACGGCCGCCTGATAGGCGCTGTCCCCCTCGGCGATGGCCTCGAGCTGCTCGATGAGCTCGGCCCTGGTGCACGCCACGGCCGCCGCCCTCACCGGGCGGAAGCCGCGCCGGCAACCCAGCGTGTAGGCAAGGTCGGACAGCCCGACGCCGTCGCCGGAGTCCTTCACCCAGTCGGCCACCCGCTGCGAACTCCGTCGCAGCTCCTGGGGCGACGTCGAGGAGATCGGGAACACCAGCAGACCGGCGGCGCCGGCCGCGGTCTCACCAGCGTCGGCGACGGTGCCCTGCGGGGCCTGCTCGATGATCGCGTGGGCGTTGGTACCGGACATGCCGTAGGACGACACCGCCGCCCTTCGCGGGCCGTCAACCGGCCATGCGCATGCCTCGGTCGGAACGAACAGGTTCGACCCGACAGCCGCCATCCGATCCGGCAACTGGTGGAAGTGCAGGTTCTGCGGGATCACACCGTGGTGAACCGACAGCGCCGCCTTCATCAGGCCGAGCACGCCGGCCGCGGATTCGGCGTGGCCGAGGTTGCTCTTCACCGAGGTGAGCGCACAGCGTCCGTCGGTGCCGTAGACGGTGGAGACGCTGGCGTACTCGATGCCGTCGCCCACCGGCGTGCCGGTGCCGTGCGCTTCAACCATGCCCACCGTCGCCGCGTCGACTCCCGCTGCTGCCAGCGCCGATCGGTAGACGGCGACCTGGGCGTCTTTGGACGGGGTCAGGATGTTCCGGGTGCGGCCGTCCTGGTTCGACGCCGTGCCCTTGATGACGGCCAGGATGCGATCCCCATCGCGCTGCGCGTCCTCGAGGCGCTTGAGCAGAACGATGCCGCAGGCCTCGGCCCGGACGAACCCGTCGGCAGCGACGTCGAAGGAATGGCAGCGGCCGGTCGGCGAGAGCATCCCCTGGCCGGACGCCGAGGAGTGGTTGTAGGGATGCAGGATGAGCATGATCCCGCCGGCCAGTGCCATGTCGCTCTCGCCCTGGTGCAGGCTGCGGCAGGCCTGGTGCACCGCGATCAGGCTGGAGGAGCAGGCGGTGTCGGTGGTCAGCGACGGCCCCAGCAGACCCATCGAATGGGAGATACGCCCGGAGGCCATGCTGAACGGCGTGCCGGTATAGGCGTAGGCCTGGTCGAAGGCGCCGGCCTCGCCGGTGACGGTCACGTAGTCGTCGTGCGACATTCCGAGGAACACCCCGGTGGCCGTGCCCGACATGGAGGCCGGGGTCATTCCGGCATGCTCGACCGCCTCCCAGCCGACCTCCATCAACATCCGATGCTGCGGATCGATGGCGGTCGCCTCGCGCTCGCTTATCCCGAAGAACTCCGGGTCGAAACCCGTGACGTCGTCGATGAAGGCGCCCCACTTGGAGACCGACCGGCCCGGGACACCCTTCTCCGGGTCGTAGTACTGCTCGGCGTCCCATCGGTCGGCCGGCACCTCGGTGACGAGGTCCTCGGCGTTGAGCAGCGATTCCCACAGCTTGCGGGGCGAGTCGATGCCGCCCGGAAGCCGGCACGCCATACCAACGATCGCGATCGGGGTAACAGACGGTCCGGACACTTGGTGCACACCTCGGTTCTCGTAATGCGGGGGCAGTTTGTTTCACGCCGCACCGTCGTCTTGTGAGCCGCGGTGGCAGGCCCGGAGTGGGCGCCGCTCGTCTCAAAGTTGCCAGTGCGTTCCTAAGCATATGCTGATAAGGGTCAGAAAAGCCAGTTTGAGTTTGATCACACGCAAGCTACAAAGTTCGAAATTCAGCC
Source organism: Mycobacterium sp. (assembly GCF_046095365.1). GTDB lineage: Bacteria > Actinomycetota > Actinomycetes > Mycobacteriales > Mycobacteriaceae > Mycobacterium. Next base: position 18,767 of record NZ_JBJTJF010000160.1, on the reverse strand, counting down.
CACGCGAAGATCAACCCCCCGGTCGCCCCATCGGTTAGCTGGGTAGAGCACCGCGGAGCCCCCCGCAGCCTCCTTCTCTGCCCCCGGCAAGGATCAGTGCGACCGGCATACCTGCATTACAGAGGGTTTTTAACGATCCGGGACGCTTTGCCGGACCACGGCCGGCGGCCCCCCGAAACGCGTCCGCTTCGATGTTGCCGTCGGAATATTCCCGAAAATAGCGTAACTTTTGTCTCTTACTCATCTCAGCAAACATCAAAAAATAACTCGAATCCCCGGACCGATTCATCTCGGTAAATGTCGCCATCAGGCCGCCGGCCGCCCCCCCGAGAGGTAGCGGCCGACATCTCAGAGTCTGCCGATGAGAAGCGCACCTGAGAATAGGCGTTACGTTGCCAGTCCGACTCCGGCCAGCTTTGACCAGCCAGCTCGCAACTTCGGTCAGGTAGCTGGCAAACAAGCTGAGATTTTGCTGAGACACCTGAGGAGAAGCCAAGAATGTTTCATCCCGGAGTTCTGGGGCGTCATTTGTCCAGTGTCTTTTGCCTCGTCCGGAAAGCCTCGCAGCCACCGAAGCAAACGTCGCCTGAGAGAATCTCGGGCAACTATTCATAAAAGCGCGACTTTGCGCCCAAAAAAGCGCCCGGCAGCCCCGAGTGCGCCATCAACGCACGCGGTGCCCACAAAAGGAATCGGCCCGTACCGTTTTGCTGGGTGTTAGCCAGATCACCCCTATTCAGGTGCTTGATCCGGCGTGTCGCGATCAGCTCAGGGCTGAAAACGAGCTCCCGGAGGCCCCGATTCGGGCCCGGCAGACCCGGCCGGGGCCGCTGCTAACCGGCTGCCGCGCTTGCGCACGACGAGCCGAAACCGGCTCCGAACCGACCCACCGGCGCGCAACCATGCTTGCGCGCGGCGGCCGCACCCAGCCGGACCAGCGCCGCGGTCCCCACGAAACCGGCCTGGTCGGAGACGATGAACGGCGTCAAAAGCCGGTTGTGCACGAGCGCGAACGCCAGCCCCTCCTCCGGGATGGCCCAGCCGAACGACCCGCACAGCCCGACGTGCCCGAATCCGGGCAGCACGCCCGGGACGGCAAGCCCGTGGAATCCGAGGTGGAACGCCAGCGGCACGATCAGGTTGCGGTCCGGCTTGATGGTGCGGCGGCCGGTGAGCATGGCGACCCGCTCGGATGACAGGTAGCGCTGACCGTCGATGACGCCGCCGTTGGCGATCGCCCCGTACATCCGGGCGAGTCCGCGGGCCGTGATCACCCCGTTGGCCGACGGAAGTTCGGTGTCGAGCAGTGGAATGTCGCGCTGGACAACGGATTTGGCGCCAGGAAAGTACATGGAGCCGAACGCCGCGGACAGCTCGAAGCCGGCGACTGCGGGCGCCAGCGCGTTGAACACCGGGTTGGGGACGTTCAGCTGGGACCCGATGAACCGGGCGACCTGCGTCGGGGCGCCGGCCGGCGGACGTCCGAGGTGGATGCCGTCGGTGTCGAGCGGCTTGGCCACCTCGGTGCGCATCAGCGAGCGCATACCGGACCCGGTGACCGCCCGCGCCAGCCCGGAGAGCAGCCATCCATAGGTGAGGGCGTGGTAGGCCGATTTGCCGAAGTGACGTCCCACCGGTGCCGCGGCGATGCGCGCCTCCATGTGCCGGTGGTCGAGCAGTTCGCGCTTGCGCACCCCGCGCAGGTGCGACAGGCCGGCCCGGTGGCGCATCACCTCCCGCACGGTGATCTGCGATTTTCCGTTGGCGCTGAACTCCGGCCAGTATTCGGCCACCGGGGCGTCGTAGTCGATCAGGCCACGGTCGGCCAGCCGGTGGATGACCGTCGAGGCCACCCCCTTGGTCGCCGAGAAGACCATCGGCGCGGTGTCGGCGGTCCAGTGCCGCCGTCCCCGCCGGTCGGCGAAGCCGGTCCACACATCCACCACCGGCCGGCCGTCGAGGTACACCGACAGCGCACCGCCGCCTAACCGGGGATGGGGAAACAACGCGGCGAACCCGCGCACCGCGCAGGCGAAGCTCGCATCGGCCGCGCCCTGCACGCCGTGCGGCAGGTCGAGAGTGTTACCGGCCGTGGCCTGGATCACATAGCCAAACTACATTCTTCGCGGCTCCGGGCGCCGGGATCGTTGTTGAAACGTTAACTACCCGCGGCGTGGAGGATGGCCTGGGCGGCGAGGGCGGGGGTGAGCTCACCGTCGCGCACCCGCCGTTCCACGTCGGCTCGGATCGCCCTGACCCCCGGGCTGGTCAGCACCCGGTCGAGCACCGCGTCGCGGACCATTGCCCACGTCCAGTCCACCTGCTGGGCGCGCCGTCTGGCGTCGAACTCGCCGGCTGCAGTCAGGATGTCCCGGTGCCGCAGCACGGTCCGCCACAGTTCCTCCAGTCCTGCTCCCTCCAGCGCGCTCATGGTCAGCACCGGCGGGCGCCAGAGCGTTTCGGCCGGGTGGATCAGCCTGATGGCGGCGGCCAGTTCCCGGGCCGCCGCCTGCGCCTCGACGGCGTGGGCGCCGTCAGCCTTGTTGACCACCACCACATCGGCCAGTTCGAGCACTCCCTTCTTGATGCCCTGAAGCTGGTCACCGGTACGGGCGAGGGTGAGGAACACGAAGGTGTCGACCATGTTGGACACCGCGACCTCGGACTGCCCCACTCCCACCGTCTCCACCAGGATCACGTCGAATCCCGCCGCCTCCAGCAGCACGATCGTCTCCCGGGTCGCCCTGGCCACCCCGCCGAGCGTTCCCGAGGTCGGCGACGGGCGGATGTAGGCGTCGGGGTGAACCGCCAGTCTCGCCATCCGGGTTTTGTCGCCGAGGATGGATCCGCCGGTGCGGGTCGACGACGGGTCGACCGCGAGAACCGCGACTCGGTGGCCGTGTTCGATGAGATACATGCCGAGCGCCTCGATGGCCGTCGACTTACCCACACCGGGAACCCCGGTGATACCCACGTGCAGCGCCGAACCGGCACTGTGCATCAGGGTCATCAGCAGTCGCTGCGCCTGCTCACGATGATCGGCGCGGGTCGACTCCACCAGCGTGATCGCCCGTGCCAGGGCGGAACGATCGCCGCCGCGGACCGCCTCTGCCAGCGCCGGGATGTCGTTGCCTCCCGGCAACTCTGGGCCCGCCTCCTCGGAGTTCATCAGCTCAGCGTGTAACCGAGCCGATCGGCGAGCTTGTGCATCAGGCTGACCGCCGCCTCGGCGATGACCGTGCCGGGCGGATAGATGGCCGCTGCGCCTGCTGAGTAGAGCTCGTCGAAGTCGCCGGGGGGGATCACCCCGCCGACGACGATCATGATGTCCGGACGCCCGACCTCGGCCAGCGCGTCGCGCAGCGCCGGGACCAGGGTCAGATGGCCGGCCGCCAGCGAGGACACCCCGACCACGTGGACATCGTTGTCGGCGGCCTGCCGGGCGACCTCCTGCGGAGTGGAGAACAGTGAGCCGACGTCGACGTCGAACCCGATGTCGGCGAAGGCGGTGGCGATCACCTTCTGTCCCCGGTCGTGTCCGTCCTGGCCCATCTTTGCCACCAGGATGCGGGGCCGGCGGCCGTCGGCCTCGGCGAACTTCTCCACCAGTCGGGTGGCCTCCGTTAATCCAGTGATGCTGCCTCCTGCACGCACTTCGTCGCGGTACACCCCGGAGATCGTCCGGATCTCGGCCTGGTGCCGACCGTAGACCTTCTCCAGCGCGTCGGATATCTCGCCGACGGTGGCTTTGGCGCGGGCTGCCTCGATGGCCAGGGCCATCAGATTGTTTCCCAGCCCGTCCGGGCCGGCGCGGCCCTGCGTCCCGGCGGCGCGGGTCAGGTCGGCCAGCGCCGCGGTGACGGCGGCCTCGTCCCGTTCGGAGCGCAACTGACCCAACTTCGCCAGTTGCTCGGCGCGCACCCGGCTGTTGTCGACCTTGAGCACGTCGATGTCGGGATCGTCGTCCACCAGATACTTGTTGACCCCGATGACCGGCTGCTGGCCGGAGTCGATGCGGGCCTGGGTCCGCGCGGCCGCCTCCTCGATACGAAGCTTCGGGATGCCGTCACTGATGGCCTGCGCCATTCCCCCGCGCTCGGTGACCTCCGCGATGTGCGCGCGGGCCCGATGCGCCAGTTCGTGGGTCAGCCACTCCAGGTAGTACGAGCCGCCCCACGGGTCGATCGGCCGGGTCGTGCCGGACTCCTGCGCAAGCAGCAACTGGGTGTTGCGTGCGATGCGCGCGGAGAAGTCCGTGGGCAGTGCGAGCGCCTCGTCGAGGGCGTTGGTGTGCAGGGACTGGGTATGGCCCTGGGTGGCGGCCATCGCTTCGATACAGGTGCGTGCGACGTTGTTGAACGGGTCCTGGGCGGTCAGCGACCAGCCGGAGGTCTGCGAATGCGTCCGCAGCGACAGCGATTTCGCGCGCGTGGCGCCGAACCCGGCGACCAGCTCACTCCACAGCAGGCGGCCGGCCCGCAGTTTGGCCACCTCCATGAAGAAGTTCATCCCGATGCCCCAGAAGAAGGAAAGCCGGGGAGCGAAGGTGTCGATGTCCAGTCCGGCGGCGAGGCCCGCCTTGATGTAGTCCACCCCGTCGGCCAGGGTGTAGGCCAGCTCGAGATCCGCTGTGGCGCCTGCTTCTTGGATGTGATAGCCGGAGATCGAGATGGAGTTGAATTTCGGCATCTTCGCGCTGGTGTAACCGAAGATGTCGGAGATGATCCGCATGGAGGGCTTGGGCGGATAGATGTAGGTGTTGCGGACCATGAACTCTTTGAGGATGTCGTTCTGGATGGTTCCGGCCAGCTTCTCCGGCGCCACGCCCTGCTCCTCGGCGGCAACCACGTACAGCGCCAGGATCGGCAGTACCGCGCCGTTCATGGTCATCGACACCGACACCGCCCCCAGGTCGATGCCGTCGAAGAGTTGCCGCATGTCCAGGATCGAGTCGATCGCCACCCCCGCCATGCCGACGTCGCCCTGCACCCGCGGGTGATCGGAGTCGTAGCCGCGGTGGGTGGCCAGGTCGAAGGCGACCGACAGGCCCTTCTGCCCGGCGGCCAGGTTGCGGCGGTAGAAGGCGTTGGAGTCCGCCGCGGTGGAGAAGCCCGCGTACTGGCGGATCGTCCACGGCTGGTTGACGTACATCGTCGGATACGGCCCGCGGATGAACGGCGGCTCGCCGGGGAACGAGTCCAGCGGGTAGCCGGCCGCCACCGCCGCGTCCCGGTCGGCTCCGATGTAGACCGGTTTGACGAGGATGCCCTCCGGCGTGATCCAGTCCAGCTGCTCGGGGGCATACCCGTGCGCCGTGGCGGCTGCCTCGACCAGAGCCCTGGCCCCGGCCGCGTCCGGCGCCGGGGCCGGCGCGGAGCCACGAAGTGGAATGCCGGCGAAGCTGGGGACCACCGCGGCCGTCATCGTCAGGCCCCCAACCGGTCCAGCAGGGCCGACAGTGCCTCAACCGCGTCGATACCCGCCGCCAGATGACCGTCCGGGCGGGCTTCGGCGGGCTGGTCGGCGACGGCTTTCCCGGTTCCGGCGAGATAGATCCGACCCACCCCGGCCGCGCGGGCAGCGGTGAGGACTCCGGCGGCTTCGGCGGCGTAACGCGCATCGGTCCCGCAGATCACCGCGACGGCACAGCCGGCGTCGCGCACGGCCTCCGCGAGCCCGTCCGGCCGGACGGTCCCCGGATCGACCGCCTCGATACCACCGGCCGCCAGCAGGTTGGCCGCGAACGTGGTTCGGATGTTGTTCTCGGCCAACGGCCCCAGCGGCAGCAGCAGGACCCTGGGCCGGCACCCCGTCCGGTGCAGGTGCGCGTCGGATCGGTCGCGCAGCGCTTCGAAGTCCGCCGCGTATCGGCGCACCTCCGGTGTCGGCGAACCCGACTGCGGCAGCGCCGCTTCAGCGAGATTCGGGAATTCGTTCACCCCGGTGATCGCGATGCGCCGGTGGGCGATGTCGTCGGCGCGACGGGTGGCGACGGCGTCGATGCGACCGATGAGGTAATCGAGGGCCTGCCGGTACCCCCCACGCGCCTCGACGTCCTGGAAATGCGACCAGGCCTGTGCGGCAAGGGTTTCGGTGAGATCCTCGACGTACCACGAGCCGGCCGCCGGATCGCGGACCCGCCCGATGTGGGACTCTTCGAGCAGTAGCAGTTGGGTATTGCGCGCGATCCGGCGGGCGAATCCGGCTGCAGAACCGGGCAGCCCGCCGGGGATTGCCGTGTCGAAAGCCAGAACCTCGACAGTGTCGGCGCCACCCACTCCGGCGCCGAAGGCCGCGACCGTCGTGCGCAGCATGTTCACCCAGGGGTCCCGCTGGGTCATCATCGGCCTCGAGGTGACCGCGTGCAGCCGGGCCGCTCCGCTGCCTGGGTGACCCAGCACCTCGGCAACCCGGCCCCAGAGTTGCCGGGCGGCGCGGAATTTGGCGATCGTCATGAACTGGTCGTCATCGGCGGCCAGCCGGAAGCTGATCTGCCCCAGCGCCTCCGGGACGCCGATGCCGCCGGCGGTGAGCAGCCTGAGGTACTCGGTGGCTGCCGCGAGCACGCCGGCCAGCTCCCAGCTCGCGCCGGCGCCGCGGTTGTGGAAGGCCGGGCCGTCCACGGTGATAGCCCGGATTCCCGGCTTTCCGCCGATCGCGGAAGCGACCCGGACCACCTCGTCGAGCGCGGCTGCGGGCCGCCCGCTGATCGCGGCGGTCAGCGGGTCCGCGCCGAGGTCGATCGACATCCGCGCACGGCGGGCGTCATCGGCCCCGGCCACCAGCCCCGTGACGGCCGCGGCGGCGGCTGTGAACTGCGCACCGGCATCCAGCAGCACCGGGGCCAGTTCCAGGTAGACGCCCTCCAGCCAGCGGTCCAGTTCGCCGGCCGCGATTCCCGTGCCTCCCACCCGCAGCACCAGCGCGCTCACCCCGTTGACCAGTGCGTCGAGTATCGCCGCGTTGCCCTCGGCCGGGTCGTTGTCCGAGCCCGGGGCGGGGAACTCCTCGGCGACCTTCCAGCCGGCCAGCACGTCGCGGTCGCGGTCGGCGCCCCGGACGAACGGCCACTCCCCCGGCAGCGGTGCCTCCCGCAGCGCGTCGAGTGCGGTGTAGAGCGCCCGCACCGGGAAGTCCTCGTAGGTGGGTGAGTCGAGCAGCCGCTCAGGTTCGGCGCCCTCCGGGACGTCCCGCCGGCTCTTCGCCAGCACCTCGGCGACCGCGGTGCGCCACCGGGCGCGGGCCTGCCGCAAGGCCTCCAGGTGCACGGCGTCGGCCTGGACGGCTTCCACCTCGACTGGGGACACCGGCAGCTCCTGTTGTCGCGCGGCGCCGTCGCCGCCTGCCCCTCAGGCTAAATCAGCCTGCCCTCCGGGACCGCAGCGGGCAGGCCGTAACCTTGGCAGGCATGCCGAGCATCAAGCGCGGCGGTAGCGTGGCGCGCAGCGTGGGGTCGGCGATGGCCGCGACCGCCCGGCAGGTGAGCCGCACCCGGATGCTGCTGACCGCGATCGTCCTCGCGGCACTCGTGGCCGTTGCGCTGCTGGTCCCGCTGCCCTCCGCGATCCAGTTGCGGGACTGGGCCACGAACCTGGGTCCCTGGTTTCCGCTGGCCTTCCTCGGAGCCCACGTCATCGTCACCGTGCTGCCGTTTCCCCGGACCGCCTTCACGCTGTCGGCCGGCCTGCTGTTCGGGCCGCTGTTGGGGGTGGGGCTCGCCGTGACGGCCAGCACGCTCAGCGCGATGCTGGCCCTCTATCTGATCCGGGTGCTGGGCTGGCAGATCAGCGGACTGGTCAGCCATCCGGGCATCGACGCCCTCGACGCCCGGCTGCAGGCCCGGGGCTGGCCGGCGGTGCTGTCGCTGAGACTGATTCCGGCCGTACCGTTCTCGGTGCTCAACTACGCCGCCGGGGCATCCGGGGTCCGGGCGGTTCCCTACCTGTGGGCGACGGTGGCCGGCCTGGTGCCGGGAACGGCGGCGGTGGTCGTTCTCGGCGACGCCATGACCGGCAACGTCAGTCCGCTACTGGTGCTGGTCTCGCTGTGCACTGCCGCCATGGGCATCGCCGGGTTGGTCTACGAGGCGCGACGCTACCGGCGCGAACCGGTCGGGATCAGAGCACCCCGCGGATGAGGTTGTTGGTCGGGATGTTGCACCTCGCGCGCAGATCGAACACCGGCCCCCGAATGCCGTTGATGTCGGCTTGCACCTGGGGGTTGGCGGCCAGGTAGGCCCGAGTCCTGCTGGTCGCCTCGGCCTTCGGCAGGCCCTGGAAGCTGCTCAACGAGTCGTTGACGTCGGGGTGGCTGAACAGGTACGCGGTGAGCCCCGCGGCGACCCCCGACTCGACCGCGGTGATATCGGCCACTGTGCACCCCGGCGCGGGTGCGGCCGCGACGGTGCCCGCGCCGGCGATCAGCACGGCGCCGGCGCCGAGGGCGGCGAGCGTGATGCGCCGGGCAAGCAGGGCTGAAGCTGTCATGTGGGTGCTCCTGGGTCTCGACGGCAGGCGGGCTTGCGGATCCAGCGGTTACGATATCGCAAGAAACCCGACGACGAAGGACACCCTGATGCAGAAGCGACACCCGCTGGTTCTCCTCGCTGCGGCAGCCGGAGCCGTCGCGGCTCTGCTGACCGCGCCCCTGGCCGCGGCCGACGAGGACGGCGGCGGCGGCCCCAGCAACCCGCTGATGCCGGGGTGCGAGGTGACCGGGGGCAGTGACGCAACCGGCGGGCAGATGACCGACTGCGCGAGCCCGGGCGATTCCGAGCTGCGCGCCACCCCGAACGACCTCGGGGTCATGGGCGCCATGGAGGACGAGCCGATGTGGGGAGTCGGCTGGTAGCGCGCCTAACCGCCCGCCGGCGGGATCTCGACCGCCCCTGGTATCTCCACCGCGGGAATCGACACCTGACCGACAGCCGGCAGCGACGAGCGCGCCTCGGACTCGGCATCCGCCACCGCGGCGGCCACCGCGGGATCGCTGCGCGTGGTGAACCAGTCCGCAACCTCGTCTGAATCATCCGGGGGCGCAGCCGAACTCGAGTCCATCGGCGAGGGCTCGTAGCGGAAAACCCCGTCCACGCCGGGCACGCCGAGCAGCCTGGTGAAGCCCTGCAGCGCCGACCCGAAATCGCTGGGTACCACCCACACCTTGTTGGCCTCGCCGGCCGCCATCTTCGGCAGCGTCTGCAGATACTGGTAGGCCAGCAGCTCAGGGGTGGGCCGCGCGGCCTTGATCGCCGCGAACGTCTTCTCGATCGCCTTCGCCTGACCCTGGGCCTGCAAGTAGGACGCCGCCCGTTCGCCCTGAGCGCGCAGGATGCGCGACTGCCGCTCGGCCTCGGCGGCCAGGATCGCCGCCTGTTTGGCCCCCTCGGCGGCCAGGATCTGCGCCTGTTTGGCCCCCTCGGCCTGTTTGATCGAGGCCTCCCGGGTGCCCTCGGCGGTGAGGATCATCGCCCGCTTCTCCCGGTCGGCGCGCATCTGCTTTTCCATCGAGTCCTGGATCGAGGGCGGCGGGTCGATGCTGCGCAGCTCGACGCGGGCGACCCGAAGCCCCCAGCGGTTGGTGGCCTCGTCGAGCACCCCGCGCAACTGGGCGTTGATCTGGTCGCGGCTGGTCAGCGTCTGCTCCAGCGTCATCCCGCCGACGACGTTGCGCAGTGTGGTGGTGGTCAGCTGTTCGACGCCGACGATGTAGTTGTTGATCTGGTACACCGCGGCCTGGGGGTTGGTGACCTGGAAGTAGACCACCGTGTCGATGTTGACGGTGAGGTTGTCCTCGGTGATCACCGGCTGCGGCGGGAAGGACACCACGCGTTCGCGCAGATCGACCCGGGCGCGGATCCTGTCGATGAACGGGATCAGCAGCGTCAGCTGCCCGGAGACGGTCTTGCTGTACCGGCCGAGGCGCTCGACCACGGCGGCCTCGGCCTGCGGGATCAGGGCCACCGACTTGGCGACGATGACCACCGCGAAGATCACCAGCACCGCCAGCAGCACCAGCCCTGCGGTCGCACCCTCCATGTCGGTTCCTCCCTCTACCGGTCGCCCCAGACCACCGCGGTCGCGCCGTCGATGTGCGCGACGGTCACCCGGTCGCCGGGCTCGTAGACGTCGTCGTCGTTCAGCGGACGGGCCGTCCAGACCTCGCCGTCCAGCTTGACCTGTCCCTCATCCCGGCCCACCCGGCTCAGCACCACCGCCTGCCTGCCCTCCAGCGCCCTGGCCGGCTCCGGCAGTCCCTTGCCGGCGGACAGCCGCCGCCTCGCCGCCGGACGCACCAGGCCCAGCAGAAGCACCGAAACCACCAGGAAAACCGCACCGCCGGCCCACACCGGCAGGCCCAGCAAGCTGAATCCGGCGGCAGCAAGGGCTCCCCCGCTGAGCATCAGCAGGGACATGTCCCCGGTGAGGGCTTCGGCGGCCGCGAGGCCGACGGCGAACACCAGCCAGATCAGCGGTGCAGACACGTTTCCACCCTACGCGCGAAGCCGACCCGGGGGCTGACGAGCTACTACACTCACCTGCACTATGTGGTGCCCGAGTGTCTCGCTGTCGGTGTGGGCCAACGCCTGGCTGGCCGGTCAGGCGGCGCCCGATGACGTCCTCGACGCACTGAGCGCCTGGGCGCCAACGCATTCGGTGACCGCCTATGACGCGGTGGCGGCCGGCCGCACCGGTCTGCCGTGGCCGGACATCGACGACGCAGGAACGATGTCGCTGCTGCAGACGGTGCGCACCGCGAGCACGCCGCGCGGCGGCGGATGGCCACGCCGCCCGGCTGTCACACTCGCGCTCCCGGTTCCCGGCGACGTCCGGGGCCTGCCGGTCGGGTCCCAGTTCCAGACCGACGCCCTCGAGGCCGGCGAGGCGGTACTGGTCAGCGCCGAGGACGGATCGGCGATCGGCCTTGTGCCCACCGCGGAGTCCGGCGACGAGGACCCCTTATCGCCGCAGACATCCCTGCTGTGGTCGGTCTACTCGCTGCAGGGGCTGCCGAGCGGAGACCATATCGATCTCGGCGAGGCCGAGTATGCGCTCCGATCGGCTGTCCGGTCGGCGGCGGAGACACTCGACGGTCTGAAACTGGTTGCCGGACAGGATGATCCACGCGGTCTCGTGGAGGAAGTACTGCAGGCCAATTGCCATCACCAGATCCCCGATCATGCACCCGCGCGGGCTGTCCGGGTGCTCTCGACCGCCGCGCACGTCGACGCGATCATCACCGTCAGCTCCGACGTGGCGCCGATCGCCACCCAGAGCGCGTCGCAGGCGCACATCGCCGACGCGGCCCTGCGTCCGCTGTCGGCCGTGGTGCGGGCCGCCCGGTCGGCGGCGGTCGGCGCGATCCTGCAGTCGGCCTGGCACTAGCGACCGGCGGCAGCCGCGCTGGCCTCGCAGTCGGCGGTGCAGAAGCTGCCGTTGACGCTGGATCCGTATCCCGGGACCGGGTCCTGGCCGGCTACCCTGGCGGGCTCCCGGCCGTCTCGCACCTCGTCGAGCAGGTCGAGGGCCAACCGCGCGAAACGCGGCTCGGCATTCGGCGTCGTGGCCCGCGCCAGCGCGACACCGAGTCCGGCCGCCTGCTCGGCCAGTTCGCCGTCCAGGTCCCAGATGACCTCGATATGGTCGGCGACGAAGCCGACCGGGCAGACGATCACCGCCCTGACACCACCGGCGGCAAGCTCCGAGAGATGATCGCCCACATCAGGTTCCAGCCAAGGCACCTGGGGCGGCCCGGATCGCGACTGCCACACGACGTCGTAGTCGGGATAACCGGCGGCGTCGGCGATCAGACTCGAGGCATAGCCCACCTGGCGGGGGTAGAGGCCCGGCCCGCAGCGGTCGACGGCGCGCATCGGTATCGAGTGGGCGGTGAACACCAGACGGGCCTGCGGGCGCACGTCCTCGGGCAGATCGGCCGCCGCCCGGGCGATCGCTCCGGCGAACATGTCGATAAGCAGCGGGTGGTCGAAGTACTGCCGCAGTTTCTGCAACTGAGGGGCTCCGTCGCCGACCGCCGCCCGGGCCCGGGCGATGTCCTCCTGGTACTGGGTGCAGCCGGAGTAGCCGCCCCACGCCGAGGTGCTGAACACCGCCGCACGCCGCACCCCGTCGGCCTTCATCTGGGCGACGGTGTCCTCGATGAACGGATGCCAGTTGCGGTTGCCGAAATAGACCGGCAGCTTCTCGCCTCGGGCGGCGAGTTCGGCCTCGATGGCCCCGATCAGCGACCGGTTGATCGCGTTGATCGGCGAGACCCCGCCGAAGTGCAGGTAGTGCTCGGCCACCGACTCCAGGCGTTCCCGCGGGATGCCCCGGCCGCGAGTCACATTCTCCAGGAAGGGCATCACCTGCTCGGGGCCCTCCGGCCCACCGAAGGACAGCAGCAGCAGCGCGTCGAAGTCGTCACTCATGGGGGGCTAGAAAAGTTGGGTGCTGGCGCCGCCGTCGGCGTAGATCACCGTCCCGGTGGTGGCCGGCAGCCACTCCGACAGCAATGCGCACACCGTCTTGGCGACCGGCGTGGGGTCTTTCATGTCCCAGCCGATCGGCGAGCGCTGGTCCCAGCCCTCCTCCAGCATCTTCATCTCGTCCTTGAACTCGTCGCCGAGCGCCCCGCCCATGATCGCGCTCATGGCCAGGGTCCGGATCGGTCCGGCCGCAACGAGATTGGAGCGCACACCGTACTTGCCGGCCTCCCGCGCGACGAACCGGTTCACCGACTCCAGCGCACTCTTGGCCACCGTCATCCAGTTGTAGGCCGGCATCGCCCGGGTCGGATCGAAATCCATGCCGACGATGCCGCCGCCAGGGTTCATGATCGGCAGGGTCGCCTTGGCCAACGAGGCGTAGGAGAACGCCGAGATCTGGATGCCCTTGGCCACATCCTCGTAGGGAGCGTCGAAGAACGGGTTGATGCCCATCCCGCTGGGGGGCATGTAGCCGATGGAATGCACGACGCCGTCGAGTTTGTTGCCCGCCCCGATCACCTCGGTGATCCGGTCGGCGAGGGTGCCCAGGTGTTCTTCGTTCTGCACGTCGAGTTCCAGCAGAGGCGCTGGGGTGGGTAGCCGGTGACTGATCCGCTCGATCAGCTTCATCCGGCCAAACCCGGTCAGCACCAGTTCGGCACCGGCCTCCTGAGCAACCTTCGCGATGTGGAACGCGATCGAGGAGTCGGTGATGATCCCGGTGACCAGAACGCGCTTGCCTTCGAGAATGCCTGCCATGTCAGTCCTTTCTCCTAGTGGCCCATGCCCATGCCGCCGTCGACCGGGATCACCGCGCCCGCGATGTAACCCGCGTCCTCCGACGCCAGGAAGCTGACCGCGCCGGCAACCTCCTCGGCGGTGCCGATCCGCTTGGCCGGAATGAACTCCAGGGCGCCTTTCTGAACCCGCTCGTCCATCGCGCGGGTCATGTCGGTGTCGATCAGGCCCGGGGCCACCACGTTGGCGGTGACGCCGGCCTTGGACATCTCGCGGGAGATCGAGCGCGCCATGCCGATCAGGCCGGCCTTGGAGGCCGCGTAGTTGGACTGGTTGCCGATGCCCCACATGCCCGAGACCGACCCGACGAAGATCATCCGGCCGAACCGGTTCTTCTGCATGCTGCGGGCGGCGCGCTGCGCCACCCTGAAGGCACCGGTGAGGTTGGCGTCGATGACCTTCTCGAAACGCTCCTCGGTCATCCGGATCATGAAGGCGTCCGCGGTGATGCCGGCGTTGGACACCAGCACCTCGACCGGGCCCTGATGCTGTTCGACCTCGGTGAACGCCCGGTCGACGGCCGCGCTGTCGGTGATGTCGCACTCGACGCCGAACAGGCCCTCCGGCGCGCCGGAGCCGCGGTGGGTGACGGCTACCTTGTGGCCGTCGGCGGCCAGCCGCCGCGCGATCGCCAGGCCGATCCCCCGGTTACCGCCGGTGACCAGCACCGAGCGGGCGACGAACGGAGGTTTGGCGCCTGAGGAGGTCTCGCTCATTCCCGTCAACTTAGTGCCTGCGGTTGGCGGCGCCGACATCTACACCACGGCTGCGAGTGACCCGGATCAACGACCCTGGGGGCGATCTCGGGGGAAATCCCTGGGAAATCCCGGGGAACTCAGCCGGGCAGGCGGCGGTTGATCAGCAGCGCGGCCAGCGCGGCCAGCGCCAGCAGCAGCGAACCGAGCCGAAGCCAGCCCACGCTGGCGTCGCCCTTGACTGTCTCGTAGCCGATCTGGTCCTGCAGCGTGGTGAACACCTCTTTGAGCTGTTCCAGGGTGGAGGCGCTGTAGGCGTTTCCGTCGGAGAGTTCGGCGATCTTCTTCAGCATCGCGTCGTCGACCGGCACCGGCTGGCGCTGGTCGTTGATCTCGACGTAACCGTAGGGGGTGCCGAAGGACACCGTGGAGATCGGCACGCCCTGGTCCTTGGCGGTGCGCGCGGCGGTGAAGGCGCCCTTGGGGTTGTCCGGGTTGGACGGCACGGTCTCCTTGCCGTCGGACATCAGCACGATGCGCCCGGGTGGCTTCTCCTCGTCGTTGCCGCCGGCGCCGCCGATCACCGCGCCGACGGTGGCGATCGCCTGCAGGGCGGTGAAGATCGCCTCGCCGGTGGCCGTGCGGTCTGCGAGTTGGAGCTTGTCCAGGGCGATCTTGGTGGCGTCCCGGTTGGTCGTCGGCGAGACCAGCACCGTGGCGGTGCCCGCGTATCCGATCAGACCCAGGTTGATGCCGGGGGTGAGCTGGTCGGCGAACTGCTTGGCGGCCTCCTGGGCGGCGGCCAGCCGGCTGGGTTCGACGTCGGTGGCGCGCATCGACTGCGACACGTCGATGACGAGCATCACCACCGCCCGGTTACGCGGCACCCGGACTTCGTTGCGGGGCCCGGCCATCGCGATGGTGAACAGCACAAGGGAGCTGATGAGCAGGATCGCGGGCAGGTGCCGCCAGCGCTTGGGACGTTGCGGCGCAACGCTTTCCAGCAGCTCCATGTTGGCGAACCGCAGGATGCGCTTCTGCCGCGCGAGCTGCATGTAGACATACAGCGCCGCCAGTCCGGCGACCAGCAGCAGACCCAGGAAGAACCAGGGATGCGCGAAGTCGGTCAGCGACATCGGGCCCAGTCCGGGCACGCTCATCGCCGGTCCCCGGTCACTGGGCTCCCGCCATCGCCCCGCGGCGCCTGGAGGCCACGAAGCGCACGATGTCGGCGATCCAGTCCCGGTCGGTGCGCAGCGTCATCATCGGCGCGCCGCAGCGGCGCAGGGTGCGGGCCACCTCCTCGCGGTGCGCCGCGGCGGCGCGCGCGAAATCGTCGCGCAGTTGCTCGTCGATGGTGAACTCACGCGTCGCGCCGGTCTCGGTGTCCTGCAGGATCACGTCGCCGACGTCGGGAAGTTCGACGTCCCGCGGGTCGAGCACCTCGATGCCGAGCACCTCGTGCCGGGCGGAGATCGCCCGCAGCGGCCGCATCCAGTTGATCGGCCCGAGGAAGTCGCTGATGATCACCGCCATCCCGCGGCGGCGTTCCGGACGGCGCAGGGCGTCGATCGCGACGGCCAGGTCCCCCCGCACCCCGACCGGCGCCCGCGGCGAGGTCGCGATGGCGCGCAGCAGGGTCTGCTCGTGCTGGCGGCCGGAGCGGGCGGGGACCCGGATGATGTCCTGGCCGTTGGCGATCAGCGCACCGATCCGGTTACCGCCGCCGCTGTTGAGGTAGGTGATCGCCGCGGCCGCGCCGACCGCCAGGTCGCGCTTCTCGCAGCCGGTGGTGCCGAAGTCCAGGCTCGCCGACATGTCCACCACCAGCCAGGTCTCCAGTTCGCGGTCGGCGACCATCTGCCGGACGTGCGGGTGGGTGGTGCGGGCGGTCACCGACCAGTCCATCCGGCGCACGTCGTCACCGGGCTGGTAGAGCCGCGAGTCCCCCGGCTCCGAACCCGGGCCTGGGATCAGGCCCAGGTGATTGCCCTGCAGGACGCCGTCGAGCTTGCGCTTGACGGTGAGCTCGAGCGTGCGCAACGCGGCCGAGAGCTTCGCGTCGCCGATCTCACCGCGGCCGAACGAGGGCGGGTGGACGGTCTCGGACTCGCTCACCGAGCGGGGGCGCCGGCCGAGGGTGAGACGGCAGGCCCTGCGGGTGCTGGGGGTGCCATCGGCGGTACCGCATGTCCTTGCTGGGGAACCGCGTTCACCTGCGGCAGCGCGACCGTCTGCAGAATCCGGCTGATCACGGTGTCGGCCTTGACGTCGTCGGCCAGGGCGTCGTAGGTGAGCACCAGCCGGTGCCGCAGCACGTCGGGGATCACCTCGATGACGTCCTGGGGCACGACGTAGTCGCGGCCGCGGACCAGTGCCAGGGCACGGGCGGCGGCGATGATGCCCAGCGAGGCGCGCGGCGAGGCGCCGTAGGCGATCCAGGCCCGCACGTCGGGCATGCCGAACTGCTCGGGACGGCGGGTGGCCGTGACCACCCGGACCACGTAGTCGACCAGGGCATGGTGGACGAAGTTGTTGGCCGCCACATCCTGCAGCCGCAGCAGGTCCCCGGTCTCGAGCACCTGCTTGGGCTCGGGCGGGGTCACACCCATCCGGTAGATGATCTCGCGCTCCTCCTCCGGGGAGGGGTAGTCGACGTTGATCTTGAACAGGAACCGGTCGCGCTGCGCCTCGGGCAGCGGGTAGACGCCCTCGTTCTCGATGGGGTTCTGGGTGGCCATGACCAGGAACGGCTTGGGCAGCGGGTAGGTCTGGCCGCCGATGGAGATCTTGCGCTCGGCCATCACCTCCAGCAGGGCGGACTGCACCTTGGCCGGGGCGCGGTTGATCTCGTCGGCCAGCAGGAAGTTGACCACCACCGGGCCGAGTTCGATGTCGAACTCCTCGCGGCCCTGCCGGTAGATCCTGGTGCCGATGATGTCGGTGGGCACCAGGTCGGGGGTGAACTGGATGCGCGCGAAGGTGCCGCCGACCACCTTGGCGAAGGTCTCCACGGCCAGCGTCTTGGCCACGCCGGGCACACCCTCGAGCAGCACGTGGCCCTTGGCGAGCAGACCCACCAGGATCCGCTCGACGAGCTGGTCCTGGCCGACGATGATCCGCTTGACCTCGAAAATCGCCCGTTCCAGGGTGTTCACCTCGCCGGCCAGTCCGTTGCCGCCCGAGACAGTGACGGCGGCCGTGCTCGAACCCGCATATCCTCCCGGACCCGCGAGCGACCCACCTGGTGACGTCATCGAATTTCCTCCACAGCTGTTGGCTGGAACGTTCTTACCGGCTACCACTTCCCGACCGGGCGGCCGCGTGTCCCGCCGACAACTATTCCAGGCGATCCGGAATCCGTCGACGTGGGTCTTCGCTGGCGTGCCGGCCGGCCGGGGTCAGGTCTCGATGACGCGGGTCAGGTACGGCGTCATACCCGCGGTGCGGACCGGGCCGACAGTGACCTGACCGGCCGCCGAGGAGGCCTCCATCCTCTGCCCATCGCCCAGGTAGAGCGCGACGTGCTGGCTGCCCCCCGGCCCGTAGAAGATCAGGTCCCCGCGCTTGGCCAGCGATGGCGGGACGTGACGGCCGGCGTTGTACTGGTCCCCGGAGTACTTGGGCAGCAGCACCCCGACGCCGGCGAAGGCGAAGCGGGTGAAACCCGAGCAGTCGTAGCCGATCTTGCCGGCGTCCTGGTCGACGCCCTCGCTGGGGCCGTTGATCGCACCACCGCCCCAGGAATAGGGCACCGACTGCTGGGAGGCGCCGCGGCGGATCACGTATTCGATGGCCTGCGGACCGCCGACCCGCCCGCCGGGCATGGATGTCGGGCTGCCGCCGATCCCGAGACCGGCCAGGAACTTGCGCCCGAGGTCCGATGCGGCCTGGGCGGCCTGCTGGGTGAACGCCAGCGACGCCTGTGCGACGGCAACCGGATCCCCGGGCGCCCCGGCGCTGAGGATCGCCGGCAGGGTCGGATCCCAATCGCCGGCCACCGGGGACGCCCCGGCCGGGGACGCCACCCCCAGTGCCAGCATCAGCGCCGTCAACGCGGCCGCGAGCGCGCGCAGCGGCCGAAACGACCTGGGCGACAGGATCATCAACCTCACCACTCGATGTAGCGGACGACGAAGGGAGTCATGCCGCCGGTGCGCACCGGCGCGACGCGCACGGTGGCTCCGGTGTAGGGCGCCTCCAGCATCTGGTTGTTGCCGAGGTAGATCGCCACGTGCTGGCTGCCGTTGGGGCCGTAGAAGATGACGTCGCCGCGGCGCATCTGCGACGACGGGATCTTGCGGCCCAGCTCGTACTGGGAACCCGAGTAGTGCGGCAGCTTGATGCCGGCGCCGGCGAAGGCGTAGAGCACCAGCCCGGAGCAGTCGAAGCCGACCGTGCCGGCCCCCTCGTCGATACCGCGGCTGGGCCCGGCCGCGTTGCCCCCGCCCCATGAGTAGGGCACCCCGATCTGGGACATCCCCCGCTTGATGACGTATTCGATGGCCTGGTTTCCGTAAACCATCGGGATGCCGCCGCCGTTGGTGATCCCGGAGTCGGTGGGCTTGAGGATGCCCAGCCGCTGCAGGAACTTCTTGCCCAGTCCCTGGGTCACCTGCAGCGAGTTCTGGGCGATCCCCAGGACGGCGTTGATGATCTGGACCGGATCGCCGGACAGGAAAGCGCTGGGAACCGCGGGCAGCGTCAGGTCCCACTCGGCCGGGTCGCCGTAGGGACCCTTGACCGCGGCCGCCGGGCCCGGCCGGGCCCGGCGGTCCCCGGGCGCCACC
>NZ_JBJTJF010000159.1:0-14673 GCF_046095365.1 Mycobacterium sp. | reverse complement strand
GGCGATGAACCGGTTCCGCCGCGACTTTCTGGCCGCCTACATCTCGGCCAGCTCGGATCCGGACAGCTACGGCAGGATCACCGTGCTGACCATCCCCGGTCAGGTCAACGGCCCCAAGCTGGCGTTCAACGCCATCTCCACCGACACCGCGGTGTCCCAGGACCTCGGCGTCATCGGCCGCGACAACCAGAACCGGATCCGGTGGGGCAACCTGCTGACCCTGCCGGTGGGCCAGGGCGGGCTGCTCTACGTCGCCCCCGCGCCGGCGCCGAAGATGCCGTCCAGAGCCTGGCTGACGGTGGGGCCGTACCCCACCTTGTCGTTGTACATCATCGCCACCCGGATCAGCCGCGGGTACGACGAAGCAGCATCCGAGGCCCCGGGGCTGGCGTACACCGGGGCGACGTAGAGCAGCCCGCCCTGGCCCACCGGCAGGGTCAGCAGGTTGCCCCACCGGATGCGGTTCTGGTTGTCGCGGCCGATCACGCCGAGGTCCTGGGACACCGCGGTGTCGGTGGAGATCGCGTTGAACGCCAGCTTGGGCCCGTTGACCTGACCAGGGATGGTCAGCACGGTGATCCTGCCGTAGCTGTCCGGATCCGAGCTGGCCGAGATGTAGGCGGCCAGAAAGTCGCGGCGGAACCGGTTCATCGCCGACGTCAGCTGGAACGAGCTCGAATTGTCGTTCTTGGCAAGGTCTTTGGCCACGATGTAGTACGGCGGCTGGAAGCTGGACGCCGTCGGGTTGGGGTCCAGCGGCACGTCCCAGAAGTCCGAGGTGGAGAAGAACGTCACCGGGTCGTCGACGTGGTATTTGGCCAGCAGCATGCGCTGCACCTTGAACAGGTCCTCGGGGTAGCGCAGGTGCGCGGCCAGCTCGGGGGTGATGTCGGACTTGGGCTTGATCGTGCCCGGGAAGGCCTCCATCCACGCCTGTAGCACCGGGTCCTGCTCGTCCTGGGCATACAGCGCCACGGTGCCGTCGTAGGCGTCGACGGTGGCCTTCACCGAGTTGCGGATGTAGGACACCTTCTTGTCCGGCAGCAGCCGGTTGACGGCCACCTCGGTGGAATCCGCGGTGGCCGAGGACAGACTGGTCAGCTCGGAGTACGGGTAGTTGTCCAGCGTGGTGTAGCCGTCGATGATCCACACCATCCGCTTGTTGACGATCGCCGGGTACACCGTGGAGTCGGTGGTCAGCCACGGCGCGACGGCCTTGACCCGCTCGGCGGGGTCGCGGTTGAACAGGATCTTGGAGTTGCTGCCGATCACGTTGGAGAACAGGAAGTTGCGTTCGGCGAACTTCGCGCCGAACACCAGCCGGGCCAGCCAGTTGCCCACCGGCACCCCGCCCACCCCGGTGTAGGTGTAGTTCTTGGTCTCGGTGTTGGTCTCGTAGTCGTACTCGCGGTCGTTGCCGTTCTTGCCGACGATCGCGTAGTCGTCGGCGCCCGAGGAGATCACCGGGCCGAAGTACACCCGCGGCTGATCCAGCGGCGCCGGCCCGGGTGAGACCACGCTGCCGTTGGCGCCGACCACACTCGCCAGGAACTCCGGGTAGCCGCCGTTCTGGTTGGGGTCGTTGGCGATTCCGCGCACCGTGTTCGCCGGGGAGGCGATGAAGCCGTTGCCGTGGGTGTAGACGGTGTGCCGGTTGATCCAGTCGCGCTGGTTGTCGATCAGCCGGGCCGGGTTGAGTTCGCGGGCGGCCACCACATAGTCGCGCAGGGAGCCGTCGGGTTCGGCGTAGCGGTCGATGGAGAGCTGGTCGGGGAAGAAGTAGAAGTTCTTGCCCTGCTGGAACTGGGTGAACGCCGGGCTGATGATGGTCGGGTCCAGCAGCCGGATGTTGGAGGTGGTGGCCCGGTCGGCGGCCACCTGCGCGGCGTTGGTGGGGGCGTTGCCGTTGTAGTCGCGGTAGGTGACGGTGTCGTTGGTCAGGCCGTAGGCCTGCCGGGTGGCGGTGATGCTGCGCAGGATGTATTCGCTTTCCTTCTGCGCCGCATTGGGTTTGACGCTGAACTGCTCGACGATCATCGGCCAGCCCGCCCCGATCACCACCGAGCTCAGCAGCAGCAGCACCAGGCCGATCGCCGGGATGCGCAGGTCGCGCAGCACCAGCGCGGAGAACACCGCCGCCGCGCAGATCACCGCGATGGCCATCAGGATCAGCTTGGCCGGCAGCACGGCGTTGATGTCGGTGTAGCCCGCGCCGGTGAACGGCTTGGCCACCCGGGTGTGGCTGAGCAGCTCGTAGCGGTCCAGCCAGTAGGCCACCGCCTTGAGCAGCACCAGCACCCCGATCAGGGAGATCAGCTGGATGCGCGCGGCGCGGCTGATCGCCCCGCTGCCCGCGGCCAGCCGGATGCCGCCGAAGATGTAGTGGCCCACCAGGTTGGCCAGGAACGCCAGGAACAGCGCGACCATCAGGAAGCTCAGCAGCAGCCGGTAGAACGGCAGGTCGAAGGCGTAGAAGCCGAGGTCCCGGCCGAACTGCGGGTCGGTGATGCCGAAGCTGCGCCCGTGCAGGAACAGCTGCACCCTGGGCCAGTAGCTCTGCGCGACGATCCCGGCCAGCCCGCCGACCACCATCGGCACCCCGAGGCTGAACAGCTTCATCCGGGTCATCACGGCCATCCGGTAGCGGGCCACCGGGTCGTTGGGCCCGGTGGTCGGCACGAACACCGGCCGGGTGCGGTAGGCCAGCGCCTGCCCGGCGGCCACGATGGCCCCGACCAGCACGGCGGCGACGAGGAACACGATCACCCGGGTGAACAGCACGGTGGTGAACACCGAGCGGTAGCCCAGCTCGCCGAACCACAGCCAGTCGACGTAGGTGTCGACGAAGCGCGGGCCGATCAGCAGCACCGCCACCAGCGCGACGGCGATCCCGGCCACGATGCGGCTGCGCCGGTTGAGCACGGGCAGGCCGCGGGCGGGCGGACGGACGGTCACTGCCGCGCTCCGGGATTCACGGTTCCAACCATACCGATCAGCACGGCGGGCGCTTGTCGCCCGCCTGTCAGCACATCGGGGGCTTGCCGCCCGAGGTCAGCGCGCGCAGCGCGTCGATGGTCTGGGTCAGCGTCTCGGCCTTGACCAGAGCCATCCGCGAGTCGCGCATCGAGCGGGCCTCGTCGCAGTTGTCGGCGGGCACCAGGAACACCTCGGCCCCGGCGTCCTGGGCGCTGGCCATCTTGTGGGTGATCCCGCCGATCGGGCCGACGGTGCCGTCGGCGGCGATGCTGCCGGTGCCGGCGATGAACTTCGCGCCGTTGAGGTCCCCGGTGGTGAGTTTGTCCACCACGGCCAGGCTGAACATCAGCCCCGCCGACGGGCCGCCGATGTTGGCCAGGTTGAAGTCGACGCTGAACGGCGCCCACGGCGCTTCCTGCACGGCGATGCCCAGGAATCCGTAGTCGCGATCCTCGTTGCGGCCCAGGGTGATCCGCGCGCTGCCGTCGGGGGCGTTGCGCCGGCGGTAGTCCAGGACGATCTCCTGGCCGGGTTTGGTGGCTTTCATGTACTTGGTGAACGCGTCCAGGGTGCCGACCCTGGTGCCGTCGACGGCGGTGATCGCGTCGCCGGACTGCAGCTTGCCCAGCGACGGGCCGGGGTCGTTGACCTTGGCGGCGACGACGGCCTTGGGGTACTTCAGGTAGTTCAGCGCGGCCCACTCGGCGTTGTCCTCGGAGCGGGTGAAGTCCTCGTTCTGGGACTTCTCCACCTCCTCGCGGGTCTTCTCCGGCGGGAACACCAGGTCCCGGGGCACCAGCTGGTCGTTGCCGGACAGCCAGAACGCCAGCGCCTGGCCCAGCGTCATGCCGTCGCGCTGGGAGACCGTCGTCATGTTCAGATGCCCGCTGGTGGGCTTGGTCTCGGTGCCGTCGATGGCCACCACCGGCTTGCCCTCGAAGTCGCCGAGGGTGTCGTAGGTGGGGCCCGGGCCCAGCGCCACGAACGGCACCGTCACCGCGGCCAGCAGCACGCCGAAGATGACGATGGGCACCATCGCCACCATCAGCGTCACGATCCGCCGGTTCACGAACCACAGGGTAGTGGGTACGGTTGGGGGCATGCCCGACGTGCCGTTCGGCTTCTCCCCCGGCGACGACCCCGACCGCGACAAGCCGGATCGGGCCGCCAACCCGGGTTCGGGCGGCGAATTCAGCATGGGCGATCTGGGCAAGCTGTTCAGCCAGCTCGGCGAGATGTTCTCCGGGGCGGGCAGCGCGATGGCCGGCGGTAAGAACGCCGGGCCGGTGAACTACGACCTGGCCCGCAAGCTGGCGTCGAGTTCGATCGGGTTCAGCGCGCCGGTGCCGGAGTCCACCGCCTCGGCGGTGGCCGACGCGGTGCACCTGGCCGACACCTGGCTCGACGGCGCCACCGCCCTGCCGGCCGGGGCCACCCGGGCGGCGGCCTGGACCCCGCAGGACTGGGTGGACAACACCCTGCCCACCTGGCAGCGGCTGTGCGACCCGATGGCAGAACAGGTTTCGGCGGTCTGGACCTCCACGCTGGGCCAGGACGGCCCCAAGGAGCTCGCGGCGATGGCCGGGCCGCTGATCGCGATGCTGGGCCAGATGGGGTCGATGGCGTTCGGCTCGCAGCTGGGCCAGGCGCTGGGCCGGCTGTCGCGGGAGGTGCTGACCTCCACCGACATCGGCCTGCCGCTGGGCCCGGCCGGGGTGGCCGCGCTGATGCCGGAGGCCATCGAGGAGCTCTCCGCGGGTCTGGAGCAGCCGCGCAGCGAGATCCTGACGTTCCTGGCCGCCCGCGAGGCCGCCCACCACCGGCTGTTCGGCCACGTGCCGTGGCTGGCCGGCCAGCTGATGGGCGCGGTGGAGGCCTACGCCAAGGGCATGAAGGTCGACATGAGCGGTATCGAGGAGCTCGCCTCCGGGTTCGACCCGGCCTCGATGGGCGACCCGTCGAAGATGGAAGAGCTTCTCTCCCAAGGGGTTTTCGAACCCAAGGCCACCCCCGAGCAGACCGCCGCGCTGGACCGGCTGGAGACGCTGCTGGCGCTGGTCGAGGGCTGGGTGTCCACGGTGGTCAGCGCCGCGCTCGGTGAGCGCATCCCCGGCACCGAGGCGCTGAGCGAGATGCTGCGCCGGCGCCGTGCCACCGGCGGGCCGGCCGAGCAGACCTTCGCCACCCTGCTCGGCCTGGAGCTGCGGCCGCGCAAGATGCGCGAGGCCGCGGTGCTCTGGCAGCGGCTGACCGACGCGGTCGGCATCGACGGCCGCGACGCGGTGTGGCAGCACCCCGACCTGATGCCGTCGTCGTCGGACCTCGACGAGCCGGCGGCGTTCATCGACCGGGTGATCGGCGGGGACGTCGGCAGCATCGACATCGACGCCGCCATCGCCGAGTTCGAGCGGGACCTCGCCGGCAGGGAGCCCGACGCCCCCGAGGCTCCCGGCGACGCTGTGGATAGCTGAGGCGGCGCGCACCGCGGCGGTGTCACAGTCAGCCGGTGCGATACGCGCTCGACCCGGCGATGCCGGTGCTGCTGCGTCCCGACGGGACGGTTCAGGTCGGCTGGGATCCCCGCCGCGCGGTGCTGGCCCGTCCCCCGGCCGGACTGTCCTGCGGCGGGCTGGCCGAGGTGCTGCGCGCGATGTCGGTGCCGGCCACCCGGGCCGAGTTGGCGGTCGTGGCGGCCCGGCACGGGCTGGCCGACGCCGGCGGGCTCGACGCGCTGGTGGGCCAGCTGGTGGCCGCCGGGGTGGTGCGGGCCTGCGGGGGTGCGCGCGGCGGGCGGACGCTGTCGATCCGGGTGCACGGCGGCGGCCCGCTGTCGGAGTTGCTCACCGAGGGGCTGCGCTGTTCGGGGGCGCGGGTGAGCCGCTCGAGTCACCCCAACGCCACCGGCGCGCCCGCCGGGGTGGACCTGGTGGTGCTGGCCGACACCCTGGCCGCCGACCCGCGGCTGGTGCGGGATCTGCAGCTCTACCGGGTGCCGCACCTGCCGGTGCGGCTGCGCGACGGTTCCGGGGTGGTGGGGCCGCTGGTGATCCCCGGGCTGACCAGCTGCCTGGTGTGCGCCGATCTGCACCGCACCGACCGCGACCCGGCCTGGCCGGCGCTGGCCGCCCAGCTGCGCGGCGTGGTCGGGGTGGCCGACCGGCCGGCGGTGCTGGCCACCGCGGCGCTGGCGCTGAGCCAGCTGCAGCAGGTCATCGCCGCGGTGCGCGCGGCCCACGCTCTGGGGGCCCCCGCACCCGCCACCATGAACGCCACCGTCGAGGTCGACGTCGCCACCCGGCGCATCGTCACCCGCCGCTGGGTCCGTCATCCGCTGTGCGGGTGCTGGCGTCCCCCGCCCGCCCCCGCCGAGCCTGCGCCGGACCACTAACACTCTTGCCCACCACCGAGCACCGGATCATCTGGCGCGTCGTCGCGCTGCGCGAGCAAGCCGGGTCCGTGTCGCTCATAGGTGGGCACAAGTATTAGAGGTACCCCCAGAGGCGTCAGCGCTACCGCCCGCCGCGCGATTCGCCCGCCCCGCCGCGTTGACCAACCCGGCTCGTCGGGGATGATGGTGGGCGTGGCAGCTGACGACATCAAGCGCGGAGGCGCGCGCCGCAACGCCAAGCTCGCCAGCATCCCGGTGAGCATGGCCGGGCGCGCCGCGCTCGGACTGGGCAAGCGGCTGACCGGCAAGTCCAAGGACGAGGTCAACGCCGAGCTGATGGAGAAGGCCGCCAACCAGCTGTTCAGCGTGCTCGGCGAGCTCAAGGGCGGGGCGATGAAGGTCGGCCAGGCGCTGTCGGTGCTCGAGGCCGCCATCCCCGAGGAGTTCGGCGAGCCCTACCGCGAGGCGCTGACCAAGCTGCAGAAGGACGCCCCGCCGATGCCGGCGGCCAAGGTGCACAAGGTGCTCGACGCGCAGCTGGGCACCAAGTGGCGGGGCCGGTTCAGCTCCTTCGACGACGAGCCGGTGGCCTCGGCCAGCATCGGGCAGGTGCACAAGGGGGTCTGGGCCGACGGCCGCGAGGTGGCCGTCAAGATCCAGTACCCCGGCGCCGACGAGGCGCTGCGCGCCGACCTCAAGACCATGCGCCGGCTGACCTCGATGCTCAAGCAGCTCGCCCCCGGCGCGGACGTGCAGGCGGTGGTCGACGAACTCGTCGAGCGCACTGAGATGGAGCTGAACTACCGGCTCGAGGCCGACAACCAGCGCGCCTTCGCCAAGGCCTACGAGGGCCACCCGCACTTCGCCATCCCGCACGTCGTCGGCAGCTCGCCGAAGGTCGTCGTCAGCGAGTGGATCGAGGGCAAGCCGATGGCCGACATCATCCGCGCGGGCACCCGCCGCGAGCGCGACCTCTGCGGCACAAGGCTTTTCGAGCTGACCTTCTACGCGCCGGCGCGGGTCGGGCTGATGCACGGCGACGCCCACCCCGGCAACTTCATGCTGCGCGACGACGACAAGCTGGTGGTCATCGACTTCGGCGCGGTCGCCCCGCTGCCCGACGGCCTGCCCGAGGAGATGGGCATCATGATCCGGCTGGCCCAGCAGCGCAAGTACGACGAACTGCTGCCGACGATGGAGAAGGTCGGCTTCGTCCGCAAGGGCGAGCAGCTGCCGGTCGAGGCCATCGACGAGATGCTGGCCCAGTACGTCGAACCCGTCGAGGTGCCGGTGTTCCACTACACCCGCAAGTGGCTGCAGAAGCACGCCCAGTCGAACATGGAGAACGCGCCCCAGCAGCTGAAGATGGCCCGTCAGATGGACCTGCCCGCCGAGCTGGCCATCCCGCTGCGGGTGATCGCCTCCAACGTGGCGATCTCCTGCCAGCTGGACTGCCGCGTCCCGGTGCGCGAGATGGCCGAGCGGCTCATCCCCGGCTACGCCGAGCCCGCGGCCTAGGACCCTCCCGGCACCGACCCTGGCTCAGGCGGCCTTGCGCGGACGCCCGCGGGGCCGCTTGCGGGCCAGCACGCTGCCCCGCTCCAGGATCTCCCCGCCCCACACGCCCCACGGCTCGGCGCGCTCCAGCGCCGCGGTCAGGCACTGGCGGCGGATCGGGCAGCCGCCGCACAGCGCCTTGGCGCGCTCGAGGCGGTCCGGCTCCTCGGCGAACCACAGGTCGGGATCACCGTCCCGGCACGGAATGGACATCGGTCTCTCTCTTTCGGCTGGTGTTTCGGACAAACAAAAAGGCCACGGACTTCGGTTCGTCCGTGGCCTGGGTTCGTCGGGGTAGCGCTAGGCGTCGCCCCAGTCCACGGACTGGCGAGCGGCGGCGTGGTGCGCGGCGGCGAAGAACATGGCCGTCAGGTTAGCGGGGGCGCCCGCCCGGGCACAACCTAATTTCCGACGCGGTCGACGATCGCGTCGAAGGCACCGAGGATGAACGCGTCGGCGTCCGGGTCGGAGGACACCGGCTGGGAGGACTGCTTGACGATCGCCACCCCGCGTCGGCGGTCGACGTAGACCCACTGCCCGTGGATGCCGATCGCGCTGATCGCCTCCCGGCCGGGGGTGTGCCGGACCCACCACTGCGCGCGGTAGCTCCAGTCGCGGGCGTAGGCCCCGGTGGCCTCGGGCCCGGCGGCGAACGCCTCCCGGCTGCCGCCGGCCTCCAGGGTGTCGATGATCGCCGGCGCCACGATCCGCCGCCCGCCGGCCGTCCCGTCGTTGAGCAGCATCATGGCGAACCGGGTCAGGTCGTGCGGCGTCGCGTTGAGCCCGCCGCCTGCCACCAGGGTGCCGCACCGGTCCAGCAGCACGTAGGTCTCGCCGTCGGTGCCCAGCGGCGACCACAGCACCTGCGACATCTGGTCCTGGAAGGACCTTCCGGTGGCGCGGTTGGTCAGCCAGTTGACGACGTCGGTCTTGGGGGTCTGGTAGTGGAACACCGCGCCGTGCTCGTGGGCCGGGTCCCTGCCCAGGGTGGCCAGGAAGTCGTAGAGACCCTCCGCCGGCGGGGCGCCGGGGATCTCCAGCAGGCCCAGCGCCATGCCGTAGCGGGCGATGCCCGAACTCGGGTCGGCGTAGTCCTCGTTGAAGTCCATCGAGTTGGTCATGTCCATGACCTGCCGCGCGGTGGCGTCGGCGAACGCCGACGCGCCGGCCAGCTCCGGGATCATCGCGGCCACCCGGGCGTTCTCGTCGAGCTCGCCGGCCGCGGCGGCCATCAGCGCGAACAGCCCGGCGAAGGACTTGGTGACCGACATCATCTGGTGCGGCTGACGCGGGTGCATGCCGTTGGAGTAGAACTCGTAGACCAGCCGCTCGGGCGTGGCCACCAGCAGCGAGTCGGTGTAGGTCTCGCGCAGGAACGTCGCGAAGTCGGCCCGGCTGCCGTCGGCGCGGGCGACCTCCAGTTCGGTGATGCCCGAGTCGATCTCGGTGTGCAGCGGCAGAACGTCTGCACCGTTGGACACCGCCGCCGACGGGAAGACGGTGCGCATGTGCTGGTAGGCCCAGCGGTTGTAGGGCGGCGCCATCAAGGCGTTGGTCCGGTCCACCCGCTTGCCCGGCGGCGGCGGGAAACCCCGCATCAGGCCGAGCTCCTCGGCCGTCGCGTAGGGGTTGTCGCTCACTGTTGAATCGTAGGCTCCGGGGCGTCCTCGTCGTGCAGAAGTTCCCGCACGCTCCCCCGGGTGCCGTACGGGCGCAGCATCCGGCTGGCCGGCCGGGGCCGGACCTTCATCGGCCACCAGAACCAGCGGCCCAGCAGCGCCGCCAGCGCGGGGGTCATGAACGAGCGCACCACCAGTGTGTCGAACAGCAGCCCCAGGCCGATGGTGGTGCCGATCTGGCCGAGCACCCGCAGGTTGGAGAACGCGAACGAGCCCATGGTGGCCGCGAACACCAGGCCGGCGGCGGTCACCACCGAACCGGTGGAGGCCATCGCCCGGATGATGCCGGTGTTCAGCCCGGCGCCGATCTCCTCCTTGAACCGGGATATCAGCAGCAGGTTGTAGTCCGAGCCGACCGCCAGCAGCAGGATCACCGCCAGCGCCAGCACGATCCAGTACAGCTCGATGCCCAGCAGCTTCTCCCACACCAGCACCGAGAGCCCGAAGGAGGCGCCCAGCGACAGCGCGACGGTGCCCACGATCACCAGCGCGGCCACCAGCGAGCGGGTGACGAACATCATGATCAGCAGGATCAGGCTCAGCGCGGCGATGCCGGCGATCAGCAGGTCGTACTTGGCGCCGTACTGGATGTCCTTGAACGTCGAGGCGGTGCCGGCCAGGTAGATGTTCGACCCGGCCAGCGGCGTGCCCTTGATCGCCTGGCGCACCGACTTGTCGATCCCGTCGATGTAGGAGATGCCCTGCGGGGTGGCCGGATCGGCGTCCAGGGTGATGATCATCCGGGCGGCCTTGCCGTCCGGCGAGAGGAACATCGACAGGCCGCGCTTGAACTCGGCGTTGTTGAACACCTCCGGCGGCAGGTAGAACGAGCTGTCGTCCTTGGCCTCGTCGAACGCCTTGCCCATGGCGCCGGCGTTGGCCAGCGCCTCCCTGGACTGCTCGAGCAGCCCGGTCTGGGTCGAATAGTTGTTCTGCACCAACGTCTTCGAGCGTTCCTGGATGGCCAGCTGCTCGGGGATCAGCGCGAGGATCTGCGGCTGCAGCGCGGTCATCTGGTCCAGCGCGACGGAGATCTTGTCGAACTGGTCGTTGAGGTTGTCGATTCCGTCCAGCGCGTCGAACAGCGAGCGGAAGGTGTAGCAGACCGGGATGTTGTAGCAGTGCGGTTCCCAGTAGAAGTAGTTGCGGATCGGCCGCAGGAAGTCGTCGACGTTGGCCAGCTTGTCGCGCAGGTCCTTGATGGCGTCGCCGGTGTTCTTGAACTCCTGGGCCTGGTTGTTGGTGGCGTCGGAGAGCTGCTGCTGCAACGCCTGCTGCCGCTTGAGCAGGTCGATGGAGTTGCTGATCTCCTGGACCTGGGTGAGCAGGTCCTGGGCGCGGGCCTGCTGGAACGGCAGCGCCTCCAGCTGGGTGGCGCTCTGCAGGCTCAGCTGGAACGGGATCGAGGAGTTGCTCAGCGGGGTGCCCAGCGGGCGGGTGATGGACTGCACCATCGCCACGCCGGGGGCGGCGAACACCGCCTTGGCGACCTTCTCCAGCATCAGCATGCCGGCCGGGTCGCGCAGGTCGCGGTCGGACTCGATCATCAGCAGCTCGGGGTTGAGCCGGGCGGTGGAGAAGTGCCGTTCGGCCGCGGCGTAGCCGACGTTGGACGGGGTGCCGGGCGGCAGATAGGGGCGGATGTCGTAGCTGGTCTTGTACCCCGGCAGGGCGACCAGCCCGATCAGCGCGACGCCGATGGACACCGCCAGCACCGGCCCGGGCCAGCGCACCACCGCCGTGCCGATGCGCCGCCAGCCCTGGGTGCGCAGCGCCCGCTTCGGGTCGAACACCCCCAGGAAGCTGCCCAGCGTCAGGATGGCCGGGGCCAGGGTCAGCGCGGCCAGCAGCGCCACCGAGATGCCGATGGCGGCCGGCACCGCGAGGCTCTTGAAGTACGGCAGCCGGGTGAAGCTCAGGCAGTAGACCGCGCCGATGATGGTCAGGCCCGAGCCGAGCACGACGTGCGAGGTGCCGTGGAAGGCGGTGTAGAAGGCCTGCTCGCGGGACTCCCCGTTGTGCCGGGCCTCCTGGTAGCGGCCGACCAGGAAGATCATGTAGTCCGTGCCCGCGGCGATGGCCAGCAGCGTCAGCAGGTTGGTGGCGTAGACCGACAGCCCGATGAGGTTGTTGTGCGCCAGCACCGCGACCACCCCGCGCGCCGCGGCCACCTCGATGGCGACGGTGACCAGCGTGAGCCAGACGGTGGAGATCCGGCGGTAGACCCACAGCAGCATGACCGCGATCACCGCGAAGGTGATCAGGGTGACCTTCTTGGAGCTCTTGGAGCCGACGTTGAACTGGTCGGAGACCAGCGGGGACAGACCCGTCACGTAGGCCTTGACCCCGGGCGGCGGCGTCGAGCGCTCCACGATGTCGCGCAGCGCGGCGATCGACTCGTTGGCCTTGCCCTCGCCCTGGTTGCCGACCAGGAACACCTGGGTGTAGGCGGCCTTGCCGTCCGGGCTCTGCGAGCCGGCCGCGGTCAGCGGGTCGCCCCAGAAGTCCTGCACGTGCGAGACGTGCTCGGGGTCGGCCTCCATCTCGGCGACCAGGGAGTCGTAGTAGGCGTGCGCCTGCGCCCCCAGCGGCTGCTCGCCCTCGATGACGATCATCGCGGCGTTGTCGGACTCGAACTCGTTGAACACCTTGCCGATGTGCAGCATCGCCTTCAGCGACGGCGCGTCCTTGGCCGAGAGCGCCACGTTGTGCGACTCGGCGACTTTCTCCAGCGGCGGCACGGTGGTGTTGGTGAAGGCCGCCAGTCCCATCCAGGCCAGCAGGATGGGCACGGCGAGCCGGCGGATGATCTTGGCGATCATCCGGACTTGTCCAGGCAGTAGGTGTAGGCGGCGGGGGCGTCGACCCACTTCTCCGCCTTGACCACGCCGTCGATGGTGATGCGGCAGCCCACCGCCCCGCCGTCGCTCTGGGCCATGATGTTGGTGACCACCGCCGGGGCGGTGGTCGAGTCCTCATACGCCCACGGCAGCGGCGCGGAGTCGATCAGCTGGGGCTGGGCGTCGACGTCGGTGTAGCTGATCCGGGCGGTGGACCCGGGGTTGCCGAACACCTCGAGCAGGACGGTCTTGGGGTTGAAGGCGGCGATCTCGCCGGCTCCCCCGCCCGGTGTGGAGGTGTCGACGTGGGTGCCGAAGATGCCCTGCAGCCGGTAGACCGAGAAGCCGGCCGCGCCGATGACGACGGCGGCCACGATCAGCATCCAGGTCTTCGACATCACCCGGCTCGCCAGTCTGCGTTTCACCCGCCCGCCTTTCTCACGCAGAACCGTACCGGGTGGGCTGCGCCCGCCGCCGTTTCTACCGGTCCTGTGCCTCGCCGGTCCGGGCGTCCAGCAGGTCGCGCACGCTGGGCCTGGTGCCGTAGGGGCGCAGCATGGCGCTGGCCGGCCGGGGCCGCACCCGCAGCGGCCACCAGAACCAGCGGCCCAGCAGCGCGGCGATCGACGGCGTCATGAACGAGCGCACCACCAGGGTGTCGAAGATCAGGCCGACGCCGATGGTGGTGCCGATCTGGGCCAGCACCATCAGGTCGCCGAACGCGAAGCCGCACATGGTCAGGGCGAACACCAGGCCCGCCGCGGTGACCACCGAACCGGTGCCGGCCATGGTGCGGATCAGGCCGGTGTTCAGCCCCGCCCCGATCTCCTCCTTGAACCGGGCGATCACCAGCAGGTTGTAGTCCGACCCCACCGCCAGCAGGATGATGACGGCCAGCGCCAGCACGATCCAGTACAGCTGGATGCCCAGCAGGTGCTGCCAGATCAGCACCGACAGCCCGAACGACGCGCCCAGCGACAGCACGACGGTGCCGACGATCACCAGCGCGGCCACCAGGGAGCGGGTGACGACGATCATGATCAGCAGGATCAGGCTGATCGCGGCGATCGCCACGATGATCAGGTCGTAGTTCGCCATGTCGCGGGCGTCCTTGAAACCCGAGGCGGTGCCGCCGATGAAGACCTGCGCCCCGGCCAGCGGGGTGCCCTTGAGCGCCTCCTGCGCGGACTGGCGGATCGGGTCGATGTGCGAGATGCCGCGCGGGGTGGCCGGGTCGCCGTCGTGGGTGATGATCATCCGGGCGGCGCGGCCGTCCGGGGAGAGGAACAGCGTCAGGCCGCGCTTGAACTCGGCGTTGTCGAACACCTCCGGCGGCAGGTAGAAGGTGCTGTCGTCGTTGGACTCGTCGAACGCCTTGCCCATCGCGTCGGAGTTCCTCAGCGCCTCGTCGGCCTGGGCGGACAACCCGGACTGGGTGGAGAAGTTCGACTCGGCCAGCGACTTGTTGGTCTCCTGGCTGGCGATCTGCTCCTGCACCAGCTCCAGCTGCCGGGGGATCAGCGCCAGCAGCTGCGGCTGCAGCGCGTTGAGCTTGTCCAGGCTCTTGGTGACCGCACCGAACTGGTCGGTCAGCTCGTCGACCTGGTCGATCGCCTCGAACAGCGACCGGAACGACTGGCAGGCCGGGATGTCGAAACAGTGCGGCTCCCAATAGAAGTAGTTCTTGATGGGCCGCAGGAAGTCGTCGACGTTGGCCACCTTGTCGCGCAGGTCCTTGATCGTCGCGTAGGTCTCCGCGAAGGCCTTCACCTGCTCGTCGGTGGCCGCGGTGGCCTGCTGCTGGAGGTCGTACTGCTGCTGCTGCAGCCCGTACTGATCGCGCAGCAGGTCGATCGCCCTGGAGATCTCGGCGACCTGGCGGGCCAGGTCGGCGGCGCGGGCCTGCTGGAACGGCAGGTTCTGGATCTGCGCCGAACTCTGCGCGCTCATCGCGAAACCCAGCGAGGAGTGGTCCAGCGGGGTGCCCAGCGGCCGGGTGATGGACTGCACCATGGCCACACCGGGGGTGCGGAACACCGCCTTGGCCACGTTCTCCAGCACCTTCATATTCGCCGGGGTGCGCAGATCCTTGTCGGACTCCAGCATGAGGACTTCCGGGTTGAGCCGGGCCGTGGAGAAGTGCCGCTCGGCGGCGGCGTAGCCCACCTTGGCCGGGGCCCAGTCCGGCTGATACGGGCGGGCGTCGTAGGAGGGCTTGTAGCCGGGCAGGGCC
>NZ_JBJTJF010000158.1:0-6795 GCF_046095365.1 Mycobacterium sp. | reverse complement strand
TTCGACGAGCCGTACGGCATCGGTTCGACGGACTTCTCGATTTGGTGAGGACCTGCCTGAAATAAATTTTCGGGTTTCCTGACAATTTGCTCCGCTCGGGGAGTAATCGGGGTTACGGTGCGGGTAGTTATCCCGCAAACCTCGGAGGACGTCATGGGAGCATCGGTTTTTGTCGGACGTGTCGGTGGACTGGCGGTAGCCCTCGGGGTGGGCGCAGCCATGTTCTCCACCGGGATGGGGGTGGCGTTCGCCGACTCCGGATCCCAGACGAACACCAGCACCGCATCGGCGGGCAAGACGTCCGGCGCCAACCGCGTGGCGCGTGCTCCGCGTGTCCGCGCGGCCAAGCCCGCCGCGACGACCCGCAAGGCCCGCAGCGCCGCGGCCGACCCGGTAGCCGCCGACCCGGAACCGGTGGCTGTCGAATCGCCGGTCGACGTGCCTGAACCGGCGGTCGGTACCGAAGCCCCCGAAGTCATTGCCTACAGCGCAGTGCCCGATTCCGGCCTTGACAAAACGGTCGGCAACCGGCGCGGCTTTGCGAAGGCCACTGCCACCGACCCGCTCACCGCCAACCCGGGGTATGAGGTTTTCGACGGTGTTCTGCAGGGCAACTTCAACGTGACCAGCGCCAGCGGCTGTGGCGCGCCCGGCTCGACCTGCACCCTGACCTACGAGTTCGTCAGTTCCTCGAAAGGCGGCAAGGCCAACCTGCCCACCAAGTCCAGCCCGTCGCCCGTTCCCGCGGAGCTGGACCCGCTGCTGGCGCCCAGTGCCAAGGGCGGTCCCGGCAGCTTCACCTTCCTGCCCTACGCCACCTGGATCGACCCGGCCAGTCCCAGCAGGGCCGCCGCCCCGACGGCGCAGAAGCCCGGCACGCAGGACTTCACG
The DNA here is from genome assembly GCF_046095365.1 of Mycobacterium sp. GTDB lineage: Bacteria > Actinomycetota > Actinomycetes > Mycobacteriales > Mycobacteriaceae > Mycobacterium. The sequence goes on along the minus strand of NZ_JBJTJF010000158.1, from coordinate 5,904 downwards.
GTCCGGATCGCCGAGAACACCCAGTTCGACCAGACCGTCACCGGACTCCCCCTGATCGGCGGCCTCGCCGAGCCGATCATCAAGCTTTTCCAGGACTGGGGCATTCTCACCGGACTGGTCGGCGCATCGCTGCTCTCCACCGTCACGGTCAACCCGAACCTGGCCCTGGTGGCGGCCGGCGGCACACAGGTGGCCTACACCTACAAAGTGTCGTCCTTTGACGGCACCAAGATCAGCATGAACTACTTCCCGGCCTCGCTGAACACCCAGGCGGCACTCAAGCCCGCCCTCGGCGACCAGCAGGCGACGATCTTCAACGGACCCGGATTGGGTTCGCCCGGTGAGACCAAGCCGTACGAGGCCTATCAGGCCAGCGGCTCGGTACCCGGCCTGGGTCTGATGCGCGGGCAGGGACTCCCCGCGCCGCTGACCAACGCCCCGGTCGGTTTCAACGTGATCACGTGGGACCCGCGCGGTGAGTGGGACTCCGGCGGTGTCCTGCAACTGGACAACCCCTTCTTCGAGGGCCGCGACGTTTCCGCGCTGATCGACTGGGCCAACGCCAACACCCCGTTGCTCAACGAGAAAGCCGCAGGCGCACTGGTGAGCCCGTGCAGCCCGGGTGACGCGGGCTGCAAGCCGGACGTCGCAATGCTGGGCGGGTCCTATGGCGGCGGCATCCAGTTGACCACCATCGACCCGCGGATCAAGGCGATCGTGCCCTCCATCGCCTGGAACTCGCTCAACCAGTCGCTCTACCCGGACAGCGTGTTCAAGACCGGGTGGGCCAACGTGCTGGCCTCGGCGCTGCTGCTCACCGGGGCGTCGTCGGTCAACCGGATCAACTCGCAGGTCACCCAGGCGCTGATCACCGGCAACCTGTTCGGTTACATCAGCGACTCGGCGCAGGCTGTGCTCGCCAGCAGCGGTCCGACCACGCTGCTGACCAAGCTCAACATCCCGACCATGTATGACCAGGGCATCGTCGACGGTCTGTTCCCGCTCCAGCAAGCACTGGAGAACGCGCAGACCCAACTCGAGCAGAACCCGTACTTCGCCGACAAGCAGGATCAGGTCAAGATGATCTGGTTCAACGGCGGACACGGCGTCCCCACCAACGTTCTCCTGCAGCCGAACGGAGCGGACCTGCTGAGGGCACAGACCACCTTGATGTTCCTGGAGAACATGATCTGGGTGAACAACTACACCAAGAACTACCTCGGCCAGATCCCGACCGGGCTGCCCGCCCCGGCACCGCAGACCCTCAAAGAACTGACCGCCGGCCTGCTCGCCTTCACGCCGGTGTTCCAGTGGTGGGATCAGAAGGGCACGGCGTTGGCCTCCTACGACGGCATGCCCTACAGCGACGCCTTCCAGGACACATCGCCGATCGCGGTCACCGGCGTCGGTCCCCAGGGCTCGTTGCGTTCGCTGTTCACCCAGGCCAGCGGGCCGCTGACCACCAAGGACCCGGCCGGGGCAGTCTGCGCGAGTATCTCGTCGGCCTGCGAGTTCCCGCTCAACCAGGTGATCGCCACCGAGTCCAAGGACGCCATCAACATTGCCATCTCGGTACCCGCAACGACTGATCCGGACAACCCATCGGTGGTCGTCGGCGCACCCACGGTGAGCTTCACCTACTCCGGCACCGGTAACGCCAAGGCGATCTACGCGCAGATCGTCGACAACGCAACCGGCCAGGTACTGGGTAACATCAACACCCCCATCCCGGTCACTCTCAAGAACCCGATCCAGCTCGGAAAGCCGGAGGTCTTGAAGGTCACCAACTTCCCGATCGCCAACATCGCCTACACCGCACCGGAGGGCGCGGCCGGGTCGTTGACGCTGCAACTCGTCGCCAAAGCCTCGTCGTTCAAGAACAACGATGTGATCTGGAATATCGACATCAGTGACATCTCCGTGAGCCTGCCGACGACAGGCACGGCGATCCCCAACCCCCTGCCGGCACTGATCCCCGGCTAACCACCAGCAGTCGAATCAACCCGCCGGGGATCAAGCCCCGGCGGGTTGATTCGTGCGGGGGCCGGTCCTTCCGGTCAGCGACCCGGCAACCGCCGGCGCTTGCCGGCCGGGCGCTTGTTGCGCAGCCCGCCGGACTCCGAATCCTGTTCGCCGGCATCGGCTGCGGCGTCTTCGTCGGGCGCTGTCGCCTCGACCGTCACGTTCCCGGACGACGCGACCGTCTCCTTCTCTGCCGCGGCGGTCCCGGTGTCCGTCTCGTCGTCGGCGGTCCCGGTGTCCGTGTCCTCGTCGACGGTCAGGATGGTCGCCGAGGCCACCGACTCGGCGGCGGATTCGGCGGCGGACCGCTTCTTGCCGCGCGGCTTCTTCTCCGGCCTGGGTTTCTTGAGCTTGGCGGGCTTAGCGGCCTTGGGTTCCCTGGGGGCGGCGGGCGGCTTCTCGGCGACGAAGGACAGATACAGCCCGAGTACCCCCAGCACCGCGACGGCGCCGGCCGCGCCGTACACGGCGAACAGGTACGGCCCGCCCACCTCGAGGCGCAGCCAGATCTCCACGATCGCGGCCAGCAGGATCAGCGCCCCGGCGGCCACGTGCAGCACCGCCGACCACGCCCGCAACCGCAGCGCCAACTCCGGGGTTCGGGTCTTACGGGCCAGTGCGTCGCGAAGGATGGCCAGCACCGGCAGTGCCGCCAGTGCTACGGGGAAGCCGGTGGCGATCCGGCCCGCCGTAGCCAGTGTGGCGGGGATGTCGCCGGTCAGCACCCACCACCGGGGCAGCACGAACACCACGTAGAGCACCAGGCCGAGCAGAACGAGAGCAAGATGCAGTGCCCGTGCGTTGCGCCGGCTCATGCCCCTCCTTGTTTCACGTGAATCCGGGGTGCGATCAGGTCGCGATCGCACCCCGGAGAGCGCGGAGGATAGGGGATTTGAACCCCTGAGGGCTATTAACCCAACCCGCGTTCCAGGCGAGCGCCATAGGCCACTAGGCGAATCCTCCGTCGGCAATGGTAACCGACCGCCGGCGGCGGGAAGAACCCGCTGTGCTGCGGTGACCGGCCGGTATTAGACTCGCCGTGGACCCCGCGCGGCGTCCAACCTGTGAACTCCCCAGGGCTGGAAGGCAGCAAGGGTCAACGGGCTCTGGCGGGTGCGCGGGGTCCCCTTCTTCCTCCCGGGCGAACGAAAGGCCCACGGTGTCGCTTTCTTCTCTGAGCCACGACGACCTGCTGGCCGAGCACGGACTGCAGCGGCGCAACTACGCCGAACTTCAGGCCCGCAACCTCACCCTGGACCTGACCCGCGGCAAGCCTTCGGCCGAGCAACTGGACCTGTCCAACACGCTGCTGGAACTGCCCGGCGCCGGGGACTTCCGCGACGCCGAGGGCACCGACACCCGCAACTACGGCGGCCAGCACGGATTGCCCGGCCTGCGGGCGGTGTTCGGCGAACTGCTCGGCATCCCGGTGCCCAACCTGATCGCCGGGAACAACTCGAGCCTGGAGTTGATGCACGACGCGGTGGTGTTCTCGATGCTGCACGGCGGGGTGGACTCGCCGCGGCCCTGGGTCGCCGAGCCGGTGGTGAAGTTCCTGTGTCCCGCCCCCGGCTATGACCGGCACTTCTCGATCACCGAGAGCCTGGGCATCGAGATGATCACCGTGCCGATGCGCGACGACGGACCCGACGTCGATGTGGTCGAGGAGCTCGTCGCCGCCGACCCGGCCATCCGCGGGATGTGGTGCGTGCCGGTGTTCGCCAACCCGACCGGAGCGGTGTACTCCTGGGAGGTGGTTCGCCGGCTGGTCCAGATGCGCACCGCCGCAACGGATTTCCGGTTGTTCTGGGACAATGCCTACCCGGTGCACACCCTGACCGGGGACTTCCCCAAGCAGGTCGACGTGCTGGGTCTGGCGGCCACCGCCGGCCACCCCAACCGCCCCTACGTGTTCTCCTCGACCTCCAAGATCACCTTCGCCGGCGCCGGGGTGAGCTTCTTCGGCGGATCGCTGGGCAACATCGCCTGGTTCCTGCAGCACTCCGGGAAGAAGACCATCGGCCCGGACAAGGTCAACCAGCTGCGGCACCTGCGCTTCCTGCGCGACGCCGCCGGGGTGCGGGCGCACATGCAGCGCCACCGGGGGGTGCTGGCGCCGAAGTTCGCCCGGGTTCTTCAGATCCTCGACGACCGGCTGTCGGAGTCGAAGACCGCGTCGTGGACCGAACCCCGGGGCGGCTATTTCATCAGTCTCGACGTCCTGCCCGGGACCGCCCGGCGCACCGTCGCGCTGGCCAAGGACGCCGGTATCGCCGTCACCGCCGCGGGCGCGTCATTCCCGTACGGACAGGACCCCGACGACACCAACATCCGTATCGCGCCGAGTTTCCCGCCGCTGTCGGATCTCGAGGCGGCCATCGACGGTCTGGCGACCTGTGCGCTGCTGGCCGCCACCGAGAAGCTGCTGGGGTCCGGGGCCGTCACCGCCTCGTGACAGACTGCTGAGGTGGCGCTCTACCGCAAGTACCGGCCGGCGACCTTCGCCGAGGTGGTGGGCCAGGAACACGTCACCGAGCCGCTCTCGACGGCGCTGTCGGCCGGGCGGATCAACCACGCCTACCTGTTCTCCGGTCCGCGCGGCTGCGGCAAGACCTCCTCGGCGCGCATCCTCGCCCGCTCGCTGAACTGCGAGCAGGGGCCCACCCCGACGCCGTGCGGGGTATGCGACTCGTGTGCTGCGCTGGGGCCCGGAGGCGGCGGGTCCTTCGATGTGATCGAACTCGACGCCGCCAGCCACGGTGGCGTCGACGACACCCGCGATCTGCGCGACCGGGCGTCTTTCGCGCCCGCCCAGAGCCGCTACCGGATCTTCATCATCGACGAAGCGCACATGGTGACCACCGCCGGGTTCAACGCGCTGCTCAAGATCGTCGAGGAGCCGCCCGAACATGTGATCTTCGTGTTCGCCACCACGGAGCCGGACAAGGTACTGCCCACCATCCGCTCGCGGACGCATCACTATCCGTTCCGCCTGCTGGCGCCGAAGACCATGCGCGGCCTGGTCGAGAAGATCCTGGCCGCCGAGCAGGTGCAGGTCGACGACGCGGTGTTCCCGTTGGTCATCCGCGCCGGCGGCGGCTCGCCGCGTGACACCCTCAGCGTGCTCGACCAGCTGCTGGCCGGCGCGCAGGACAACCGGGTGCACTACCGGCGGGCGCTGGAACTGCTGGGCGCCACCGACGTCGCGCTGATCGACGTCGCGGTGGACGCCCTGGCGGCGGGCGACGCGGCCGCGCTGTTCGGTGCGGTCGAATCGGTGATCGACGCCGGGCATGACCCGCGGCGGTTCGGCACCGATCTGCTGGAGCGGTTCCGGGATCTCATTGTGCTGCAGGCTGTTCCGGATGCCGCCAGCCGCGGTGTGGTCGACGCGCCCGGTGATGTGCTGGAGCGGATGCGCGAGCAGGCGGCGCGCTTCGGGCCGGCGACGCTGGCCCGCTACGCCGAGGTGGTGCACGCCGGTCTCGGTGAGATGCGGGGCGCCACCGCTCCAAGGCTGCTGCTGGAGGTGGTGTGCGCACGGCTGCTGCTGCCGTCGGCGTCCGACGCCGAATCCGCTCTGCTGCAACGCGTCGAACGCATCGAGACCCGGCTGGACATCTCCATCCCGGCCGGGGAGGTCCCCGCGGGCGCGCCCGGGCCCGCCAAGCAGTATGTGCGCAGGACGCAGGCCGCTGCGGCGCCCGACCCCGAGCCCGCACCCGCGCCCGCGCCAGCTGATGCCGCCACGCCACCACCCGACCCCGCCGACACCACTCCCGCGCCTGAGCCTGCTCCCCCGCCCGCCGAACCCGCCGCGCCCGCACCGCCGAGACTGCAACCACGCAGCCAAACCCCGAGTGTCGAGCAGCCTGAGCGCAG
>NZ_JBJTJF010000157.1:0-2594 GCF_046095365.1 Mycobacterium sp. | reverse complement strand
CAGTCGCACGAATCGCTGCGCGACGACTATCGGGTCAGCGGCCCGGAACTCGACGCGCTGGCAGCCGCCGCATGGGAGGCGCCGGGCTGCCTCGGCGCCCGGATGACCGGGGCCGGATTCGGCGGCTGCACGGTGAACCTGGTCCGCGCCGACGCCGCAGGCGCCTTCGCGGACTTCGTGGGCCCGCGGTACACCGAGGCAACCGGTCTCGAGCCGCGCTTCTTCGTGGTGCGGGCCGACGAGGGGGCGCGCGAGATCACCGATCCGGCGCAGTTGGACGCCAATCCGGCACCGACGTGGGAGCAGGCGTGATCGAGTCGGCAATCGGCAACCTCGTCGACTACGGCGTCCGGCAGGGCCTGATCGGCGCCGAGGACCGGGCGTACGTCCGCAATCGCATCCTCGAGGTGCTGCAGATCGAGGACTACGACCTCGCCGCCGAGACATCGGACGGCGGCGACGCCCCGGTCGACGACCTGCTCTCTCCGCTGCTCGACGACGGGGTGGCGAGGGGCCTGATCGAACCCGACACCACCACCGAACGCGACCTGTGGGACACCGCCGTCATGGGCGCGTTCGTCATGCACCCCTCGGTGGTCAGCGAGCGGTTCTGGTCGCTGCACGGCCGCGACGCCATTGCGGCCACGGAATACTTCCACCGGATGTCGGTGGCGAGCAACTACATCCGAACCGGCCGAACCGAACGGGATATCCGCTGGCGGCAGGACACCGACTACGGCCGGATGGACATCACCATCAACCTGTCCAAACCGGAGAAGGACCCGCGCGATATCGCCAAGGCCGCCAGGAAGAAACGCAGTGCGGATCGCCAACCGTACCCGGCGAATCTCCTGGTCCGGGACAACGAGGGCTACCCCGGGCGCACCGATCACCCGGCCCGGCAGAATCTGCGCCTGATCCCGATGGAGCTCGGCGGCGAGCGCTGGTTCCTGCAGTACTCGCCCTACGAGTACTACGACCAGCACGCGATCGTCCTGAGCGAAGCGGTGCGGCCGATGAAGATCGACGGCGCCGCCTTCACGCGGCTTGCCGACTTCGTCGAAACCCTCCCGCACTACTTCGTCGGATCCAACGCCGACCTGCCGATCGTCGGGGGGTCGATCCTCAGCCAGGACCATTTCCAAGGCGGCGCATACGAATTCGCCCTCGATCGCGCCGCGGTCGCCGCGCAGTGGGACCTGGACGGGATGTCGGTGGAGGTACTGCACTGGCCGCTCACGGTGCTGCGGTTACGCGGGCCGCGCAACCAGGTGCTCGCGCGGGCCACGGATCTGCTGGCGGCCTGGCGGGACTACTCCGACCCCGAGCACGGCGTGCTGGCCTACACCGGCGAGACCCCGCACAACACCATCACACCCATCGCCCGGCTGATCGACGGCCACCTGCAACTGACGCTCTGCCTGCGCAACAACCGGACCACCGACGAGCATCCGGACGGGATCTTCCACCCGCACGCCGAGATCCATCCGATCAAGCGCGAGAACATCGGACTCATCGAAGCCATGGGGCTGGCCGTGCTGCCGGCGCGCCTGGCGACCGAACTGGAGCGGATCGCCGAGGCACTGGCGGCGGGATCGGAACTGCCGCAGGAGTTGTCGGCTCATCAGCCGATGCTGGACGGCCTGCGCTCCCGCTTTAGCCGGCCACCCAGCCTGGCCGAGGCCCGCGCGGTCGTCCGGACCGAGGCCGGCGCCGTCTTCGTCCGCGGATTGGAGCACTGCGGTGTCTTCGGCGACGACGCCGTGGGCGGCTGCACTGGGTTTCTCCGTGCCCTCGGCTGGATAAAGTCCTAACGCCGCCCGACTCAAGGAGTGTTTCATGGCAGTGCTCGTCACCGGCGGGGCCGGCTACATCGGAAGCCACACCGTCGTGCGGCTCATCGAGGAGGGCTTCACCCCGGTCGTCATCGACAATTTCTCCAACGCCAAGCCCAGCGTCTTCGACCGCGTCGAGGAGATCACCGGCACCCGTCCAGTCGCTGTCGACGGCGACATCCGTGACCGCGCTCTGCTGGACAGCATCTTCGCCGACTACGACATCGACTCGGTGATCCACTTCGCCGGAAAGAAGGCCGTCGGCGAATCGGTCGCGATGCCTGTGGAATACTACGACAACAACGTCAGCGGAACGATCGTCCTCATCGAGGCGATGCGCGACGCGGGCGTGCGCACCATCGTGTTCAGTTCGTCGGCCACCGTGTACGGAGACCCGGCGTCGGTGCCGATCCGGGAGGACTTCCCGCTGCGCGCCACGAATCCCTACGGGCGCACCAAATTGATGATCGAGCAGATCCTCACCGACGTGACAGTCGCGCACGACGACTGGTCGGTGTGCCTGCTGCGCTACTTCAATCCCGTCGGGGCGCACGCCAGCGGGCGCATCGGCGAAGAGCCCGTCGAGCAGCGCGCGGTCACGGATGTCGCCGTCGACACTCACCGGACGGGCGCCGGTGATCTCCTCGACGCGGTCGAAGACACTGGGCTTGGCGTTGGAGAAGTTGTCGATGACGATCGGGGTGAAGCCCTCCTCGATGAGCCGCACGACGGTGTGGCTTCCGATGTAGCCGGCCCCGC
>NZ_JBJTJF010000156.1:0-3043 GCF_046095365.1 Mycobacterium sp. | reverse complement strand
ATCCACACCGTCACGCCGGTGAACCCGGTGTGACCGAAGCTGCCCACCGGGAAGATCAGGCCGCGCGGCGTGGAGTGCGGTGTGTCGATGTCCCAGCCGAAGCCGCGCAGGTTCTGCCCGGCCACGGCCGGATAGCGCGGGGCGAGGAGCGGATCCTCGGTATTGGGCGCCGCCCAGATCGCCTGCCGCTCAGCGTCGTTGGCCGCCGCGATCTGTCCGGGGTGGTGTCCGGGCTGCTGCGGAGAGGTCATCATGCGCAGGGTCGACTGCTTGAGCGGAAACGTGCTGGGCCGTCCGGCCAGGCGGTCGAGCAGCGCCTGGGCGTAGCGCCCCACGTCTGCGGCCGTCGAGAACACCCCGGCACTGCCGGCCACCCCGCCCATCCGGCGCGCCGTCGGGTCGTGCACCGTGCCGCGCAGCAGGCGGTCGAAGTCGGGGTTGATGCCGGCGGTGTCCTCGTCACGCGCCGTCGGCGCGATCCGCGCCAGCAGGTCGGTGCTCCACGATCCCTCGGGGCACCGGGTGGGCTCGGGTGCGCGCGGCGCGAAAGCGATTGCGTTGCCGATGATTTCGTGTGGGCCGCACGCCTTGGAACCTGGCAGGTAGCGGGTGTCGGCCATGCCCAGCGGGGCGAACACGTGATCGGCGACGTAGACATCGAGTGGCTCGCCGGTGATCTTCTCGATCAGCCTGCCGAGGATGATGAACCCGATGTCCGAGTAGTGGAAGAGCTCGCCGGGCCCGAACTCCAGCGGGGCGGTCAGTGCCCGCCGAATCCCGTCCTCCTTGTCCGCGGCCACCAGCCCCCACGGACCCTGGTGACTCAGGTCGCCGCCGATGCCCGAGTGGTGGGTCAGCAGCATGCGCAGCGTCACCTGCGCGCGGCGCGGGTCACCGGACGGGTTGAACTCGGGCAGATGGTCCTGCACGGGATCGTCGATCCCGACCTTGCCCTGCTCGTAGAGCTGCAGCAGTGCGGTGGTGGTCGCCAGGATCTTGGTCAGCGACGCCAGGTCGAAGACGGTGTCGACGGTCATCGTCTCGGCCGGCGCCGGTGAGCCGTCCAGTGCCGGCTCGCCGGCGAGCTTGCGCGAGCCGAAAGCCCGGCTCACGACGATCCTGCCGGCGTGCCCGATCTGGACCACCGCCCCGGGCATCCGGGGTGCGGCGATCGCGCCGTTCACCAGGGCCGAGACGGCCGGCATGGCGTCCTCGGGGGTGACCACCGCCGCCGGGGCGGCCGGCATCGACGCCGGCGCCGGCGTGACGGCCGCGACGGTGCCGGCGGGCGGCGACGGCGGCGCCGTGCGGGCGCAGGCCGGGGCCCCCGCCAGGCCGGCGAGGATCGCCCCGGCCACGCCGGCCCGGGCGATCCGCGAGCCGAGAACCGTCACCCGGTCGACGGTAGCCCGAGCGCTGCCAGGTGCACAGAAGGGTGAGGTCCGCGCCGGAGAAAACAGTTGGAACCATTTGTTCGCCTGGATAGAGAAGAGTTTGCTATTGTTCGCCGCAGCCAACTCGTAGTAGTGCCCGAAAAGTATCTGTCCCGTAGTTTATCCGGCTTCTCGCAGGAGTTACGCCTTGGCCGCTGCCTTTGCCCAAATCGCTGGCATCGAGCACGCAAGCTCGCCGCTGATCTCCGGCCCCAAGGGCATTCTCCCTCCACCACGGCTCAAGCATTAGGGAGCAGCGTGTCCGCATCCGATTCTCTCCAGCCGGCCGGCCGGCACCGTCGCTCCTCGAAGGGGCGGGTGCGGGCCATCGAGTACGCCCGCCGGGCGGTGACCGACGCGGACAGGGGCGCCGCCCGGTACGCGCGCTATGTGGGCCGGGTGGGTGCCCTTGCGGTCGCACTCGGGGTGGGCTCGGCAGTGGCGGGCGTGCCGCTGGCGATCGCCGATACCACCGGCTCGGCGGGATCGAGCGGAACCACCAGCGATCAGTCGTCGTCGGCCGCGGTGCCGGATTCCTCCGCTTCGCCGTCGCGCCCGCAAGGACCGGCCAAGCGCCGCCGCGCGCCCACCGCCCCGGAGTCCCCGGACGGCGAATCCCGTCCTTCGGCACACCGCCCCGACACCGCGGCCGATCGTCATCGGCGGGGCCACTCCGATCCGTCCGCTCGGGCCGGGATTCCGGTGCCGCCGAAGGCCGGACTCCCCGCCCCGGCAGCGGTGATTTCCGAGCCGGCTGCGAACCGGCCGGAGTCGCGAATTCCCGCGGGGCCGTCGCGTGGCGTCGCGAGCCGGGAAGCCGTCGTACCCGAATCCAAACCCGCGCGGAAGTCCACCCCGGCCGCGGCGTCCGCCCTGGGGACTGCCGCCGCCGGGCAGGCGCCAGTCATGACAGCGGCTCCGGCCGGCCGCGCGGTGGCCATCGGTGGCGCGGTGTCGGGGTTGAGCCGGGGGCTGCTGTCGTGGCTGCAGACCGGCAGTGGTGGGGACGCCCCGGCGGCGGCTCCTCTGATGTGGACGGCACTGGCGTTCACCCGCCGGGACTTGGGCGGCAAGCCGGACACGGCCAAGCCGGCGGCCGGCACCACGACCTCCGGCGGCATGCTCGCTGGGCCGAACAAGCTGTCGGCCGGCCAGCTCAGGCTCTTCGGCGACGGAACCGCGGACAACCCGAACGCAGGACTGCTGGGCGGGAACGGATTCACCTATACGAAATACGAAGGCGCATGCACCAGCGGTCAATGCGACGGCGGCCGGGCCGGGCTGCTGTTCGGTTCCGGCGGAGGAGGTTTCGCCGGGGGCCGTGGAGGAGCGGCCGGCCTGCTCGGTGACGGCGGCGACGGCGGTGCCGGCATCGAGAGCGTCAACGGGGGCGTGGGCGGCGGCGGCGGCAGCGGAGGCGTGCTGTGGGGCTCCGGTGGCAACGGGGGCGCCGGTGCGTCGTCCGCGACCGGTGTCGGCGCGGCCGGCGGGGACGGCGGGCGATCCGGAATCCGGGGGATGATCTCGATCGCCGGACGGGGCGGGGACGGCGGCGTCGGGGGAAGCGGGCTCACCGGCGGCGGTGCCGGTGGCAAGGGCGGCGCCGGCGG
>NZ_JBJTJF010000155.1:0-11488 GCF_046095365.1 Mycobacterium sp. | reverse complement strand
GACGCCGGCAACGGCGGCACCGGCGGCGCCGGCGGCGACGCCGGCATCGGCGGCCTCAATGCCGACGGAACCACCCGCGCCCTCGACGGCACCGGCGGCAACGGCTCGAACGGCGGCGCCGGCGGCACCGGCGGCACCGGCGGCGACGGCTACGACCCCAACACCGCCGTTTCCCCCAACATCGCGCCCAGCAACAAGGCTGGATACCTCGACGGCGGCAACGCCGGCAACGGAGGCAAGGGTGGCGCCGGCGGCGCCGCAGGCCTCGCCGGTGCCGGCACCGGTGGCACCGGCGGTGTCGGTGGTGTCGGCGGCGACGGCGGCCGCGGCGGATTCGCCGGGAACGGGAAAGCCGGGCTTGATGGCACCTCCTCCTCGCGCTCCGGCAAAGCCGGCGGCAAGGGCGGCGCCGGTGGCACCGGCGGCAACGGCGGCGCCGGCGGCCTGAATGCCGACGGTGTCAGCCGCGCGCTCGGCGGTAAAGGTAGTGCCGGCACGGCCGGTGGGACTGGCGGCGACGGCGGCAACGGCTTTGACGCCGCCGGTCTGACCGACGGAACCGCCGGCGGTGACGGCGGTGCGGGCGGCGTTGGCGGTGCCGGCGGCGCCGGCGGAACCAACGGCGACGGCGTCACCAAGGCGGCAGACGCGGTCGGCGGCAATGGCGGCGACGGCGGAAAAGCCGGCAATGGCAGCACCGGTGGGACCGGCACCGCCGGGAACACCACCACGACGGCCGGCGGTACCGGCGCTGCCGGCGGGGCTGGTGGCACCGGAGGTTCGGGCGGTAACGCCGGCGCAGGAGGCGGCACCGCGGTAGCCGGTATCGGTGGCAGCGGCGGAACCGGCGGCATCGGTGGCACCGGGGGGCGGGGCGGCAACGGCTTCGCCCCGACCACGGCCGGCGCTGCCGGTGGCAACGCGGGCGCCGGCGGCGCCGGCGGTGCGGGTGGCAACGGCGGCGTCGGCGGCACCGGTGCCACCAAGGGCACCGACGGGGCCGGTGGCCTCGGCGGTAACGGCGGCGTCGGCGGCACCGCAGGCGACGGCAAGTCCGGCACCGCCGGCAAGGCGGGCACCAGTTCTGCCGTCGACGGGTTAGCGGGCGGCAACGGTGGCGCCGGCGGCACCGGCGGAAACGGCGGCAACGCCGGCACCGGCGGCCTGGGCGGCGACGGCGTCACCAAGGCCCTCGACGGAACCGGCGGCAACGGCTCCGCCGGCGGCAATGGCGCTAATGGCGCACTGGGCGGCAACGCCTTCACCCCAACGACCGCTGGTGCGCGCGGCGGAAACGGAGGCGCAGGCGCCGGGTCCACCAAGGGCACCGATGGCCTCGGCGGCAGCGCCGGAGACGGCGGCAACGCCGGGGTGGCCACCAACGGGGTCGCCGGCGGTGCCGGTCAGAACGGCGGCGCGGGTGGTACAGGCGGTAATGGCGGCAACGGCGGCACCGGCGGTCTCAGCGGCGACGGCGTGACCAGGGCCCTCGACGGGATCGGCGGCAACGCCTCGGACGGCTTCAACGGCGCCGCGGGCGGCAAGGGCGCTAACGGCAGCACCGCCGGTGCAGCCGGCGTCAAGGGCGGTGACGGCGGGGCCGGCGGCAACGGCGGGATCGGCGGCACCGGGCGGACCGGCAAGCAAATCGATGGGATCGGCGGCAACGGTGGCACCGGCGCAGACGGCGGCAACGGCGCCAACGGCACCAACGGCGCTAACGGAGCGCCTGGTAATGACTCGACTGGGGGCGGCAACCCCGGTGGCGCCGGCCGCATTGGCGGCACCGCCGGTAACGGCGGCGCCGGCGGTGATGGCGGCAACGGCGGACGTGGTGGAACCGGCAGAACCAACGGGACCAACGCCGTCAGCGGGAATGGCGGCAACGGCGGCAACGGCGGAGTCGCCGGCACGGGCGGAGTCGGCGGCAAGGGCGCCAATGGCTTTCAAGATATTTACGGAAACAACACGTCTGGGACCGCAGGCGGTGCTGGCGGTGCCGGGGGACGCGGCGGAGACGCGGGCGCCGGCGGCAAGGGCGGAACGGGTGCAGACGTCTCGTTGAACGGGTCCAAGGGTGCTGATGGAAGTGGGTCCAAGGGCGGCACCGGCGGCGCGGGCGGCGCCGGTGGAAGCGGATCTGGCGGTGCCACCTCCAAACCCGGAGGCAACGGCGCCAACGGCGGTGCGGGCGGGGACGGCGGTGCCGGCGGCAACGCTACCGACGGCACTGCCGGCAACGGCGGCGACGGCGGCGTCGGCGGCAAGGGCGGCAGCGGAGGCAACGTCGCGAGCAAATCCGGCGGTAACGGCGGTAACGGCGGTAACGGCGGCAACGCCGGCGGTGGTGGTGTTGCCACCGCAGGTGGCACCGACGGAACAGTGGGCGCAGGCGGCGCCGGCGGCGCCGGCGGCGCCGCGGGCGGCGGCACCCCGGACGGCACGGCCGGCACACCGGGCCAGCCGGGAACGCCGTGAAGGGCTGATGGAACCTCGGAGGATCGGCTCCCTCCTTCGGGAGGGAGCCGATCGTGCTGCGCGAGAATGGAACTCAGAATTCCGGGTTGGCCGCCACCACTCGCGTGTCTGCCGAGCGCCCGGGTGTGTCGTCCCGATGAGGTTCGCCTTCCCCTCCCAAACAGGACGAAGTCTTGATTACTACACGCGGCTACATTTGTCGCATGGCAGAGGTCACGTCCCGCGAACTGCGCAATGACACCGCCGGTGTGCTGCGCCGAGTCGTCTCCGGGGAAGATGTCACGATCACGGTGAAAGGCAAGCCGGTCGCCCGGCTCACCGCGGCTGGTCTCGGTCGGCGGCGGTGGCAGTCCGGCACGCGGTCAGCGCAGCGCCCGCGCCGTCTGCATTAAACCTCGAGCACTCGCCGAGAAACCACGCAATCTGGACACAGCTACATATCCACAAGCCGAGTCGGGGCGACTTGCTCCCGAGTCTGACGCGTGAGTACACCTATCGCACGGGCTGGAAGGCTCGACCCTCAAAAACGATATATGCTCCGTGCATCTCTCGTATATAGGAGCTCGCGATGACCAAACGCCTGATCGACCTCGACGACGAGTTGCTGGCCGACGCGCAACGCGAACTGAACACCACCGGCGTATCCGACACGGTCCGGGCCGCGCTGCAGCAGGCGGCGGCTCGGTCCGCGCGAGCCCGGCAGGTGACGTGGCTCCGCGAAGGAGGCCTCGCGGCCATGACCGATCCGGCCCGCCGTGATGAGGTGTGGCGCTGATATCGAGGTACCTCCTCGACACCAGTGCCGCCGCGCGGATGGGTCATCCTGAAGTCGGCGCGCGCCTGGCGCCCCTCATCGAGGCCGGACTGGTCGCGACGACCGCCGCACTTGACGCCGAAGCGCTCTACAGCGCACGCAATCCCGGTGAATACGAACAACTCTGGGCGGATCGCCGAGTGGCCTACGAGTACCTGCCGACCGAGGACGAACACTGGCGGGCTGCGCTGCAAGCCCAGCGGGAACTGGCACGGCAGGGCCGGCACCGGGCGGTCGGAATGCCGGATCTGCTGACCGCAGTCCTGGCCGCCGCGCACGGGCTCACGGTGGTCCACTACGACGCCGACTTCGAGACCGCCGCCACCGTCGTCGCCTTCGGGCAGGTGTGGGTCATGCCGCGCGGCAGCCTGTGACAGGAGGCGTACGGCGGACGGACGCCATCCGCATCATGATGTTTACTGGTGATGTTATGATGCGATCGTGCGCACTACCCTGAACATCTCCGACGATCTCTTGGCCGAAGCGAAGGTGGTCGCCGCTAGAACGCACCGTTCCATCGGTGCGGTGGTCGACGATGCGCTGCGGGTGTTGCTCAGGCGCGACGCGGCCGAATCGAGGGCCGAGGCGTGGACGTTTCCCATCAGTGGCGCCGGTGGCCTGCAGCCAGGGGTGAACCTCGATGACCGCGAAGCCCTCGCCGATCTCCTGGGTGAGAATGCTCTGCCCTGACGTCAACGTCCTGCTGTACGCATTCCGCCGCGACAGCGCGGATCACAACCCATACGCGCAATGGCTACAGCGCGCCATGACCGGTCACGAGCCGGTCGGCGTGAGTGAACTCGTCCTTTCGGGTGTGGTTCGCTTGGCGACCAACCATCGGATCTACCGCCAGCCCAGCTCCACGGCGGATGTACTGGACTTCTGCCATGCGGTGCGCTCAGGACCGTCCGCGATCCCGTTGCGGCCCGGGGCCAAGCACTGGGAGATCTTCTCCGGACTCTGCCGCGCTGTCTCGGCCACCGCCAACGATGTGCCCGACGCCTACCACGCGGCGCTGGCCATCGAGCACGGCGCCACCTGGATCACCAACGATCGCGGGTACGCCCAGTTCCCGAACCTTTTGTGGCGCAGCCCGATTGACTAGTCGTCTCCAATGGCGGAACGCTACCGTCGCCCCCTTCGCGCAGGTGGGGGGCGCTCAGAACCTCAGGGTCGGCGACAGCGAGGCACCCTAGTAGTGGTAGCGCGCTTGGACTAACGGGTCATGCGGAGTCGAACTGCTCGGCGGTGCGGGCGACGCACTTCTCGAAGTAGCTCAGCGACTCGGCCGGGACGACCGACCGGAGCAGGATCATCCAATTCTCGGCCAACCCGACGTAGTGGTCTTCCCTTCTCATCCGCGCCAGATGGTGGGATCCGTACACCAGAAGCCAGACGTGATTGGCCACCGCCCCGAGAGTGGTTTCATCACTGATGTCGCAGGGCCGGACGGCCATGAACACGGCGTCGGTGAATGAGTACAAATGCTCCCGCAGCATGGCGTGCGTTTCGGCGTGCGAGTCACCGAACGCCTGAGCGAGCTGGTAGGCCAGCCGCACCGCATCGTCTCGCAGCAACAGTTCGGTGAGCGAAAACGTCATGCGGATAACGCTTTCCAGGCCCGCACCCGGGTACGCCAGATCGTGGAGCACCAGAGTCCAGGTCTTCGACCAGGCCTCTTCGATGATCGCGACGGCGAGGGCTTCCTTCGATTCGAAATGGTAGTAGACCGCACCGCTGCTGAGTCCGGCTCGGTCGGCGACCTCATGGAGGTTGGTGGCGCCGAAGCCGTTGAGGGCAACGGTCTCGACGGCAACTTCCAGGATTTTCTGCCGGGTTGCGGTCCCGCGGACATTGTTAGTCACCCGAGCACCAATCCTGTGTCATCAGAATGCCGCGCTGTCATGGCCGATACGGATCCGGTGTGCCCATCGGGATGAGTGGGTGTTCTTTGACGCTCTTGTCGAACTCGCCGACGATCTTCAGCACCGGCCCGACGACCCAGGAGTCGGGGGTGGGCTTCTCCTCCCGCGGGTCGGTGAAGAGGTTGTAGACCATCGGCACCGGATACTTCGCCGGCGGATCGAACATGGTGTCCTGGCGGTAGAAGTGCAGCTTCCAGTTGCGCCACTTCACCGCCTGCAGTCGGTCCGAGCACCAGATCGGGAAACCCTCGCGCGCCGACTTCTCGGAGTTGCCGAGGAGGAAGTCGGACTGGTCGACGCTGTCGAAAGGACGGTCGTCCGGTGTCTTCGCGCCGCTGAACTTCGCCAGGGTCGCGAACATGTCGACACCGTGGACCATCTCGTTGGTCACCCGGCCCGCCGGGATCCGGCCCGGCCACCGGATCATGAAGGGCACCCGGATCCCGCCTTCGAGTGCGGTGAAGTACTGCCCGCGCCACGGGCCTGCCCAGCCGTCCCAGGGACGGATGAACTCCGGGCCGTTGTCGCTGGTGAACACGACGACCGTGTTGTCCCGGATGCCGGCTTTGTCGACCGCGTCGAGAATCTGGCCGACGTGGGCGTCGGTCTCGGTGAGCACGTCGGCCCAGTCGCCGTTGCCGGTCTTGCCCTCGAACGACGGGTTCGGCTCGGTGGGCAGATGCGGCTGCGTCAGCGCCACGTAGGCGAAGAGCGGACTGCCCGACCGGCTCTGCTTGCCGATGAAGGACACGGCGCGGCGGGTGATCTCGGCGTCGATCAGACGACGCTGAGTCAGGTCGTAGACGCCCAACTCGCGGCTCTTCTCGCCCTTGCGGCCCTCCATGATCTGCTCGGCGGGCATGATGTCGGGCGACCAGCCCGGCGACTCGGGCCAGAGCGCCTCGTCGGTCGTGCGCGGAATGCCGTACCACTCGTCGAAACCCTGGTCGTTGGGCAGGCGGCCGTCGCGGCTGCCCAGATGCCACTTGCCGAAGTAGCCGGTGGCGTAGCCCGCGTCGGACATCGCCTCGCCGAGGGTGACCTCCCACTGGGTCAGGCCGTCGGCGACCCCGCCGAAAGGCACGGCGTAGGTGCCCGAGCGGATCGCCCAGCGCCCCGTTAGCAGGCTGGATCTGCTTGGGGTGCACTGGGTTTCCATGTTGGCGTTCAGCAAGCGGGTGCCGTCGGCGGCCAGGGAGTCGATCCGGGGGGTCGGCGCACCCCGGGGCAGCCCACCACCGTAGGCGCCGACCTCCCCGTAGCCGAGGTTGTCGGTCAGGATGAACACGATGTTGGGAGCGCCGCTGAGCGCCTGGGTTCGGGCGGGCTTCGCCGAACACGCCCCGGCGACAACCAATATCAGCGCAATGCAGAGCCTGATCAACGTCCGTCGCATGACACCCCGCCGAGGATCTCCGCCGCCGCCCGGTACCCCGAGCGGATCGCGCCGTCCATGTAGCCGTTCCAGATGGGGGATGTTTCCGCCCCGGCCCAGTGCAGCCGCCCGATCGGGGTGGCTAACGCCTTTCCGTACTGGGTCCACACCCCGGCGCCCAGCCGCCCGCCGTAGCAGCCGCGGGTGAATTCCTCTGCGTTCCAATCCTGTTCGAGGAAATCGAACAGCTCGCCGGCCTGGTCACCGAAATACTTGACCAGATCACCGATCACCGTGGCGCGCCGCTGGGCCGGTGTCAGCTCAGCTGCCGCGCGCGCATGGGCGCCCTCGAGGAAGCCGACGAGAACGCCGCAGGAGAGGTCAGGCGGTGAGTTGTCGAGGACGATGTTGAACGCGTCATCCAGACTCATCACGAAACCGGACAACCCGGCGTCGCGCCAGAACGGTGTGCGGTAGCCGACGTTGAATTTGATGACCGAGCCGGCCGGGAATTGCTGGGTCAGCGCGTCCCGCGCCGACGGCAGGGCGGGTTGATAGCGCAGCCGTCCGGCCAGGGCCGGGGGGATGGCGATGATGGCGTGGTCGGCGGAGATCCGGCCGCCGTCGAAGTGCACGACAACCCCGGAGTCGTCGTGGGCGACGCCGGAGACCACCGTCTTGAGTCGGACGGCGCTGCCGAGTTCGGCGGCCATGCGCTCGGAGATCTGATGCGTGCCGCCGACCACGCGGGTTTCCTGCGCCCCGCCGGTGACCGAGACCAGCGTGTCGAGGCCGTCTCCCGATTTGACGTAGAACAGGAAGTGCAGCAGCGACATCTCCGGCGCCTCCGCGGAGAACACGGCCGGAACGATAAAGCGAAACATTCGCAGCGCCACCGAGTCGGTGGTCTGGCAGACCAGCCACTGATCCAGCGTCTGGCGATCCAGGTCCGCCGCACCCTCGGTGGCCCACGGCGCGTCGGCATCGACGGATTCAGCGAGTTCGGCGATGCGGGCCCAGACGCGGCCGACTTCGGCCGCACTGGCCGGAGGCAGTCCGTAGGTCTCATCCGCGTACCGGTGAATCCCGCCGTCGTACACCATCAGCGAGTCGCCGTGGTCGTAGGACGGATAGGTTTCCAGCCCCAGTTCATCGACCAGCGCCAGCGCCGCCACCTGGGTGGGGCCGAGCCATTGCCCGCCCATCTCGATGGGAACGCCATTGCTGAAGACCCCGCCAAGATTGCGGCCGGCTACGCGGTTCCGCGCCTCGAGCACGGCCACCGTTCGGCCCGCCCGGGTGAGCGTCCGTGCGGCGCTGAGCCCCGCCAGTCCGGCACCGACGATGACGACGTCGACGCGATCCGCCACGACTGCCTCCGTTCGGCCCGCGGCCCGTGCGACCGGGTCATACAGTTGACCGACTTTAGCGCAGACCAGCCCTGGATTCATACGAATGACTGGTATAAAGAACGCCACCTGCCGAACAGCACGAACAACGAGCAAAGGGGCTTCGCCAATGACCGATGCCGGTACCGATCCGATCGAGACACCCGAGACGAATCCCGTGGGCGGGAACCTTTCCCGGCGCAGGGTGCTCGGTGGACTGGCTGCGGGTGCCGGGGCGGCGGCCGCGGGGGCGTTCGCGGCGGGTTGCTCCAAGGAGGGCGGCGGCGGTGGGTTGGCCGGCGGGGGTGGTGACGGTCCGCCGGGGTACGGCACCGGGATCAATGAGGGTTTCGACGGCAAGATCGAACTGGACGTGCGGGACTCGGTGGCCGACTGGAAGCCGTTCGAGTTGAAGAAGGCCCCGGAGGGGGCGCCGAACATTTTGGTGGTGCTCTACGACGACACCGGGATGGCGGCGTGGTCGCCTTATGGGGGGCGGATCAACATGCCGGTCATGCAGAAACTGGCCGACAACGGCTTGATGTACACCCAGTGGCACACCACCGCGCTGTGCTCGCCGACCCGGTCGTGTTTCCTGACCGGGCGCAATCACCACGTCAACCGATTCGCCGCCATCACCGAGGGGTCCAACGGATTTCCGGGTGCCGCTGCCCGGCTTCCCGCGCAGTGCGCCACCGTCGGGCAGGTGTTGCAGGACAACGGGTACAGCACGTTCTGGATCGGCAAGAACCACAACGTGCCCGAGGAGGACGTCTCCAGTGGGGGCAGCAAGTCGGAGTGGCCGCTGCAGAAGGGTTTTGACCGGTTCTACGGGTTCATCGGCGGGGAGACCAACCAGTGGTATCCCGATCTGGTCGAGGACAACCGGTTCATCGAGCAGGAGTACGGACCCGATCAGGGGTATCACCTGTCGAAAGACCTTGCCGATCAGGCGATCCGGATGTTGCGGGATCAGAAGTCGTCCAATCCGTCCAAGCCCTGGTACATGTGGTTCTGCCCGGGGGCCAACCATGCACCGCACCATGCCCCGCAGGAGTACATCGACAAGTACAAGGGCAAGTTCGACGACGGCTATGAGGCCTACCGGGACTGGGTGCTGCCCCGGATGATCGGCAAGGGGATCTTCCCCGAGGGCACCAGGATGACCCCGATCAACCCACTGCCCGACGACATCGAAGTCGCCAATGACAATGTGCGGCCGTGGGATTCGCTGAATGCCGATGAGAAGAAGCTGTTCTCGAAGATGGCCGAGGTGTATGCGGGGTTCTCGGAGTACACCGATGCCCAGATCGGCCGGATCATCGACTATCTGGATAAGACCGGGCAGTTGGAGAACACGATCGTCTTCTACTGCGCCGACAACGGCGCCTCGGGGGAGGGCTCGCCGAACGGGTCGGTCAATGAGAACAAGTTCTTCAACGGCTATCCCGATGAGCTCTCGGAGAACATGAAGTACATCGACGTTCTGGGTGGCCCGGACACCTACGAGCACTATCCGACCGGGTGGGCGACGGCGTTCTCGACGCCGTTTCAGATGTTCAAGCGGTATGCGCAGTTCGCCGGGGGGACCTGTGACCCGATGGTGATCTCCTGGCCCAAGGGGATCAAGGCCAAAGGCGAAGTGCGCGACCAGTACCACCACGCCACCGATGTGGCGGCCACGGTGCTCGACGTCGCCGGCGTGGAGATGCCGAAGGAGTACAAGGGCATCAAGCAGTACCCGCTCAACGGGGTGTCGATGCGCTACAGCTTCGACGACAAGGGCGCCGCGACGACCCGCAAGCGGCAGTACTTCGCGATGCTCGGCACCCGCGGGATCTGGCAGGACGGCTGGAAGGCGGCGGCCCTGCACGCCCCGATCAGCGGCAAGGGGCATTTCGACGACGACAAGTGGGAGCTGTACCACGTCGAGGAGGACCGTTCGGAGTCCACCAACCTGGCCGAGGCGAACCCGGACAAGCTCAAGGAACTGATCGACGCCTGGTTCGAAGAGGCCAAGAACAACTTCGTGCTGCCGCTCGACGACCGCACTGCCGTCGACGTGCTCGGAACTCCGAGGCCGCAGTCCGAGCCGCCGCGGGACCGCTATGTCTACTACCCCGACACCGCGCCGGTGCCCGAAGGCGTCGCGGCGAGCATCCGCGGGCGCTCCTACAAGATCATCGCGAACGCCGATCTGAAGTCGGACGCCGAGGGCGTGCTGTTCGCACACGGTTCGCGCTTCGGCGGGCACACGATGTTCGTCAAGGACGGCCGGTTGCACTACGTGTACAACTTCCTGGGGATCAAGCCCGAGCAGGATTTCGTCTCGCCGCCGCTGTCGCCGGGCAAGCACACCCTGGGCATGGAGTTCGTCCGGGAGCGCGCCGGTGAGCATGGGGAGTCGCTGGGGACCACCAAGTTGTACGTCGACGGCAAAGAGGTGGCCAAGGGGCCGATGCGCGCCCAGATCGGGAAGTTCACCCTGTCCGGGGACGGCCTGTGCGTCGGCTACGACAGCGGCGACAACGTCTCCGAGCAGTACAAGAACCCCGGCACGTTCACCGGCGGCACCATCCAGGGTGTGGCCATCGACGTCAGCGAGAAGGCCTACGTCGACCTGCAGCGAGACGCCGCCGCGGCCTTCAACACCGACTGAGGAGGTCGACACCCCCGCCGTCAGGGCGGTCCCGCCGCCCGCGTGGCAGGTAGAGTCGCCCGTATCCGACGACGGCTGATTGGGGGCCCGCAGTGGTCTACGTCGAGTCCGCGGCGCGGAGTCGGCAGATCGTTTCCGCCGCAAGAACGGTGATCACTCGCGATGGTGTGGCAGCCACGACCATTCGCTCGGTCGCAAAAGAGGCCGGTATCCCGCTCGGCACGCTGCAGTACGTATTCCCGACAAAGCAACAGATGATGCGTGCGGTCATCGAGGATGTGATCGAGGAGATCAGCGCGACGCTACGATCCTCCGCTCCGCTTGATTCGGGCCTGGAACACGCACTGGCGGAGGGGGTGCGGCGCTTCTGGAACAACCTGGTCGTCGGCGATGTGCCCCTCCAGTTGGCCCAGTACGAACTGACGACCTACGCGCTGCGGTCCGCGGGCCTGGAGGACATGGCACGCCGGCAGTACGAGGGGTACACCGATGCCGTCGCCGGGTGGATTGACGAGGCCGCCGAGCGAGCGGGCGAGGAGATTTCCATCGAGACGCGGCGGCTCGCCCGGTTGCTGATCGCCGGAGTCGACGGGCTTATCCTGCAGTATGTCTCCGACCCTGACCCCGATCGCGGCCGGGCTGACATGGAGACGGTGGTCGCGATGGTGATCCGCCACGCCGGGGTGCGTCCCGCCGCCGGCGGCTAGTTGTCGTGACCTGACACGTTGTTGTCAGGCGGCGAGCCGGCTGATGGGTGGTCGTCCGCCGAGGGCGGAGTGGCCTCGTCGAGTGTTGTAGCGGTCAAGGAATCGGTCAAGACCGCGTTTGCGTTGGCTGTTGCTGCTCCAG
>NZ_JBJTJF010000154.1:0-14743 GCF_046095365.1 Mycobacterium sp. | reverse complement strand
CTCAGTGCGGCCCCCGACGGCGCGGCTGTGGGGCTGACGGTGACCGCCCCGGTGGGCATGCAGACCGTCGTGCTCGACGGCGACGGCCCGCGCCGGCAGGCGGTCGAGGTGTCCGCCGAACGGTGGGGGCGCTATCCGCTGCGGGCCCGCGTCGACGTCGTCGCCCCCGGCGGTCTGACCGCGGCGACCGCCTCGGCGGAAATCGCCGACGTCTTCGTCTTCCCGGTGGTGCCGCCGCCGACGACGGCAATGCCGCGCACCGAGATGCTCGACCGCATCGGCACCCACCTGACCCGCCACGCCGGACCCGGCGTGGAGTACGCCGACATCCGCGCCTACGTGCCGGGCGACCAGTTGCGCACGGGCAACTGGTCGGTCAGCGCCCGCCGGG
Source organism: Mycobacterium sp. (assembly GCF_046095365.1). Taxonomy (GTDB): domain Bacteria; phylum Actinomycetota; class Actinomycetes; order Mycobacteriales; family Mycobacteriaceae; genus Mycobacterium. The sequence goes on along the minus strand of NZ_JBJTJF010000154.1, from coordinate 14,352 downwards.
GCGTGCTGCACGTAACCCAGCGGCTGACCGACCGGTCCGTCGACGTGGTGGTGCTGGTGGACATGAGCGCCCAGCCCCCCGGCCCGGCGACGGCCGACACCCAGCGGGCCGTCGAGGGCGCTTTGCAGGTGGTGCAGTCGGCGCTGCGCAACGGCGACCGGGCCGGGGTGATTGGGCTCGGCGGCCGGCGGCCGCGGTGGCTGGGGCCCGACATCGGGCAGCGGCAGTTCTACCGGGTGCTCGATGCCGCACTCGGAGCCGGCAGCGGACACCACGACCTGACCGGCACCCTGGCGCCGCAGGCCGCGGTCCCGCCCGGCGCGGTGATCGTCGGGTTCTCCACCCTGCTCGACGCCGACTTCGGGCTGGCGCTGATGGACCTGTCCCACCGCGGGCACGTCGTCGTGGTCGTCGACGTGCTCAAGGGCTGCCCGCTCGGCGAGGACGAGGACCCGATCCTGGAGCGGATGTGGGCTTTGCAGCGCTCGGCGATGTACCGCGACATGCGCATGGTCGGCGTCGAGGTGGTGGCCTGGCCGGCCGAGGTGAACCTGGACGTGGCGATGCGCCTGCTGCCACGGGCCAGGGTCGGATCCGGCCGGCGGCGCCGGTGAACCCGCAACGCGCCGCCGCGGGCGGCCCGGCGGCCTTCTCCCCGGCGTTCGGCGCGCTGATGGTCGCCGCGGCCGCCCGACCCGGCGGCCCGTGGGCCCTGGCCGCGCTCGCCGTGGCGGCCGTGGCCGTGCCGGCCGGCGTCTTCGACCGCCGGGCGGCGACCGTCGCCGTGGTGGCCACCGTCGCCGCGATCGGGCTGGGCGACCCCGCGCCGGTGTTCGTCGCGGTGTCCGGGCTGTCGGCCGCCGCCTATCTGATGACCAGATACGCGGGCGGGGCGGTGACGCTGACCGTCCCGGCCGCGGCCGGCATGCTCGGGTTCGCCGTCGCCGGGCTCGCCGTCGCCGTCATCCCGGTGCGCCTGGCCTGGGCGCCGCTGATCGCCCCCGCGATCGTCGCCGCGATCCTGATCGCGGTGGTCGCCCCGCTGGTCGCCGAGGCCGTCTCCGGCCCCGCCGCCGACCGGCAGCCACCCGGTTAGGTACGAATAACGGATGTCCCGGCCCACCGTCCTGCTGCTGTCCACCTCGGACACCGACCTGATCACCGCCCGCGCCGGCGGTGCGGGGTTCCGCTGGGCCAACCCCGCCCGGCTGGCCGACGGGGAACTGGCCGGGCTGCTCGCCGGGGCCGCGGCGGTGGTGGTGCGCATCCTGGGCGGCTACCGGGCCTGGCCCGAGGGCATCGACGCGATCGCGACCAGCGGAGTGCCGATGGTGGTGGTCAGCGGGGAGCAGGCGCCGGACGCGGACCTGATGCTCCGCTCGACCGTGCCGGCCGGCATCGCCGTGCAGACCCACGCCTACCTGGCCCACGGCGGCGTGGAGAACCTGCGGCAGCTCCACGCGTTCCTCTGCGACACCGTGCTGATGACGGGGTACGGCTTCGCCCCGCCCGCCGGCACCCCGTCGTGGGGCGTGCTGCGGCAGCCGGGGCCCGGCGCCGGCCCGCTGATCGCGGTGCTGTACTACCGGGCCCAGCAGCTCGCCGGCAACACCGCCTATGTCGAGGCGCTGTGCGCGGCGGTCGAGCGGGCCGGCGGGCGTCCCCTGCCGGTGTACTGCGCCTCGCTGCGCAATCCGCCGGCCGACCTGCTGGACCTGCTGGCCGGGGCGGACGCCATGGTGGTGACCGTTCTGGCCGCCGGCGGCGCCACTCCGGCGGCTGCCGGAGCCGGTGGAGATGACGACGGCTGGGACGTCAAACACCTTGCCGCGCTGGATATCCCGATCCTGCAGGGACTGTGCCTGACCGGCTCCAGGGAGCGCTGGCTGACTTCCGACGACGGCCTGAGCCCACTGGACGTGGCGACGCAGGTGGCGGTGCCGGAGTTCGACGGCCGCATCATCACGGTCCCGTTCTCGTTCAAGGAGATCGACGCCGACGGCCTGATCTCCTACGTCCCCGATCCGGAGCGCTGCGCGCGGGTGGCCGGCCTGGCGGTCAGCCATGCCCGGCTGCGTTCGGTCGCCCCGGCCGACAAACGGCTGGCTCTGGTGTTCTCGGCCTACCCGACCAAGCATTCCCGGATCGGCAACGCCGTCGGCCTGGACACCCCGGCCAGTGCCATCGCATTGCTGCAGGCGTTGCGCGACAAGGGTTACCGCGTCGGCGAGGTGCCGGGTCTGGAGGCCTCGGATGGGGACGCCCTGATGCACGCCCTGATCGAACGCGGCGGCCAGGACCCGGACTGGCTCACCGACGGCCAGTTGGCCGGCAACCCGATCCGCATCCCGGCGGCGCGCTACCGGGAGTGGTTCGCCGCACTGCCCGCCGACCTCGCCGCCGCGATGGTGGGGCACTGGGGGCCGCCGCCGGGGGATTTGTTCGTCGACCGCAGCCGAGACCCGGACGGCGAAATCGTCGTCGCCGCCATGCAATCCGGCAACCTGGTGATCGTCGTGCAGCCGCCGCGCGGATTCGGCGAGAACCCGGTGGCCATCTACCACGACCCCGACCTGCCGCCCAGCCATCACTACCTGGCCACCTACCTGTGGCTGCGCCACGAGTTCGGCGCCCACGCGATGGTGCACCTCGGCAAGCACGGCAACCTGGAGTGGCTGCCCGGCAAGACGCTCGGCATGTCCGCGGATTGCGCCACCGACGCCGCGCTGGGCGACCTGCCGCTGATCTACCCGTTCCTGGTCAACGACCCCGGCGAAGGGACCCAGGCCAAGCGCCGGGCGCACGCCACGCTGGTCGACCACCTGATCCCGCCGATGGCGCGCGCCGAGTCCTACGGCGACATCGCCCGCCTCGAGCAGCTGCTCGACGAGCACGCGGGAGTCGCCGTGCTGGACCCGGGCAAGCTGCCGGCCATCCGCCAGCAGATCTGGACCCTGATGCGTGCCGCCAAGATGGACCACGACCTGGGGCTGGCCGAACGCCCCGCCGACGACCGCTTCGACGACATGCTGCTGGGTGTGGACGGCTGGCTGTGCGAGATCAAGGACGCCCAGATCCGCGACGGCCTGCACGTCCTCGGGGCCGCCCCGGCGGGGCAGTCGCAACTCGACCTGGTGCTGGCCATCCTGCGGGCCCGCCAGCTCTTCGCCGGCGATCGTCACCTGCCCGGCCTGCGACAGGCGCTGGGCCTGGCCGAGGACGGCAGCGACGACCGGGCCGACGTCGACGCCGCCGAGCAGCGGGCCCGCGAACTGCTGGCCGGGCTGCAGGCCGCCGGCTGGGATCCGGCGCGGGTCTCCGGGCTCACCGGCGATGCGGCGCTGGAGGCGATTCTGCGCTTCGCCGCCGAGGAGGTGGTGCCCCGACTGGCCGGCACCGCCCGCGAGATCGACCAGGTGCTCGCGGCGCTGGACGGCCGCTACATCCCCGCCGGTCCGTCCGGGTCGCCGCTGCGCGGGCTGGTCAACGTGCTGCCCACCGGTCGCAACTTCTACTCGGTGGACCCCAAGGCAATGCCGTCGCGGCTGGCGTGGGAAACCGGTGTGGCGATGGCGGATTCGCTGCTGGCGCGCTACCGCGCCGACTACGGCGACTGGCCCCGTTCGGTGGGCATCTCGGCCTGGGGGACCTCGGCGATGCGCACCTCCGGCGACGACATCGCCGAGATCCTCGCCCTGCTCGGGGTCCGGCCGGTGTGGGACGACGCCTCGCGGCGGGTGGTCGACCTCGCGGTGATTCCGCCGGCCGAACTCGGCCGGCCACGCGTCGACGTCACCGTCCGGATCTCAGGCTTCTTCCGGGATGCCTTCCCGCATGTGGTGACGATGCTCGACGACGCCGTCCGGCTGGTGGCCGCGCTCGACGAACCGGAGCATCTCAACTTCGTCCGGGCCCACGTGCAGGCCGACCTTGCCCGAAACGGCGATGAACGGCGCTGCACCACAAGAATTTTCGGATCGAAACCCGGGACCTACGGGGCCGGCCTGCTGCAGCTGATCGACAGCCGTAACTGGCGCGACGATGCCGACCTGGCCGAGGTCTACACCGCCTGGGGCGGCTTCGCCTACGGCCGGGGGCTGGACGGCCGGCCGGCCGGCGAGGACATGCGCGACCAGTACCGGCGGATCATGGTCGCCGCGAAGAACACCGACTGCCGCGAGCATGACATCGCGGACTCCGACGACTACTTCCAGTACCACGGCGGGATGGTGGCCACCGTCCGCGCGCTCACCGGCCGGGCGCCGGCGGCCTATATCGGCGACAACACCCGGCCGGACGCGGTGCGCACCCGCACGCTGAGCGAGGAGACCGCGCGGGTGTTCCGGTCCAGGGTGGTCAACCCGCGCTGGATGGCCGCGATGCGCCGGCACGGATACAAGGGCGCCTTCGAGATGGCCGCCACGGTGGACTACCTGTTCGGCTACGACGCCACCGCGGGCGTGGTCGCCGACTGGATGTATGAGGACCTCAGCGCCCAGTACCTGCTGGACCCGCAGAACCGAAAGTTCCTGGCGCAGTCCAATCCCTGGGCGCTGCACGGCATGGCGGAACGGCTGCTGGAGGCGGCCGGCCGCGGGATGTGGCAACAGCCCCGACCGGCGACGCTAGACGCGCTGCGCCGGGTGCTGCTGGAGGCCGAGGGAGATCTGGAGGCACGCTAGAGCGCCGGGCGGGGCGGCGCGCCGGCCGCGCCGCTGGGTACCTTGTCGGTATGAAGGCCACCTTCGACGACGTGTCCAAAGCCCAGTACGTGTTACTGACCACCTTCACCAAGGACGGCCGGCCCAAGCCGACGCCGATCTGGATCGCCCGTGACGGCGACCGCGCCCTGGTGATCACCGAGAAGAACTCCTGGAAGGTCAAGCGGATCCGCAACACCCCGCGGGTCACCCTGGCGGTCTGCGACATGCGCGGCAACGTCAAGGGCGAGGCCGTGGAAGCGGTCGCCACCGTCCTCGACGACTCGCAGACCGAAGCGGTCTATCAGGCCATCAACCGCCGCTACGGGATCGTCGGCAAGGTCTTCTCGCTGTTCTCCAAGCTGCGCGGGGGCGCCAAGCGCACCGTCGGGCTGGAACTGCGGGCGGCCTGAATCCGATACGTCTCCCGCCGAAAGTGCGCACAGATCGAGGGTTTCCCGGGAGGACCGGGTTCGAGTCGATCTGAGCGCACTCTCGGTGCGGTTGCGGTGGTCATGACGACAGGCCAGCGCCGCAGCGACACGACCGCGGATCTCACCGGTCACAAATCGGAAACCGCCCGCAGGAACCGGAACGGACTCAGCGGCTCCGTCGTTGTAACGGGCATGCAACCGCGACCTTTTCTTCGCTACGCCGGGATCTACGTCGCGGTCGAACTCGCCGCGCTGGCACTGCTGATCTGGGCAGCCGGCCTCGGCTGGGCGCTGGTGGTGCTGGCCGCGACCTTCCTGGGCGGCGTGCTGCTGGCGGCCTCCCAGGTCAAGAGCCAGGTCGCCGCCGTGCGCCGGCGCAATGCGCAGGGCGCGGTGGCCGACGGCATGCTGGTGGGCCTCGGCGCGGTCCTGGTCTTCCTGCCCGGGATCGTCAGCACCGCCGCCGGGGCACTGATGCTCGCCCCGCCCACCCGGGGCGCCATGCGGCCGCTGGCCGCGACCATGCTCACCCGCGGGGTCGCCCGCCGGGTCCGCGCGGCGGGCTTCGACCCCGCCTTCGCCCCGAACCCCGCCCGCCGGCCCGGACGCGGCGACTACATCGACGGCGAGGTTTTGGGGGAAGTCGTCGAAGAGCTGCCCGTCCGTCGCTGACGCGCCGGTGCCAGGGCACACTGACACCCCGTGACCACCGTCCTGATCAACGGGCGCATCCACAGCCCGTCGCACCCCGACGCCACCGCCATGGCGGTGCGCGACGGGGTGATCGCCTGGCTGGGCAGTGACGCGGTCGCCGGGGCGCAGTTCCCCGACGCCGAGACGGTCGACCTGGCCGGGGCGTTCGTCGCCCCGGCCTTCGTCGACAGCCACGTGCACCTGACCGCCACCGGGCTGCGGATCACCGGGCTGGACCTGAGTCCGGCCCGGGGACCCGACGACCTCCTGCGCCGGATCGCCGAGCACGCCGCCGCCCATCCCGGCCGGCCGGTATGGGGCCACGGCTGGGACGACACCCACTGGCCACGCACCCCGGACACGACCGAGGTCGACGCCGCCGTCGGCAACGCGCCGGCCTACCTGGCGCGCATCGACGTCCACTCGGCGCTGGCATCCAGCGCGCTTCGCGGGTCGGTGCCGGGGCTGGCCGGGGTTGCCGGATTCGACCCGCAGCGGCCGCTGACCGCCGAGGCGCACCATCTCGTGCGGGCCGAAGCCCGGCGCCTGCTGACCTGGCAGCAGGGCGACGACGCGCGCCGGGCGGCGCTGGCCGCCGCCGCGACGAATGGCATCGTGGCCGTGCACGAATGCGCCGGACCTGACATCGCAGGCCCGGAGGATTGGGCGGAACTGCGTGGCTCGTGCCACGGCGTCGAGATCGTCGGCTACTGGGGTGAGCCGGTCTCCACTGTCGCGCAGGCGCGTGCCCTCATCGATGCCACCGGCGCCCGGGGTCTTGGCGGTGATCTGTTCGTCGACGGCGCACTGGGCTCACGCACCGCCTGGCTGAGTGAGCCCTACTCCGACGCACCGGACTGCACCGGAACCCGCTACCTGGACGGCGGCGAGGTCACCGAGCACCTCAGCGTCTGCACCGAGGCCGGCATCACGGCCGGCTTCCACGTCATCGGCGACGCCGCCGTCACCGCCGTCGTCGACGCGCTCGAACGCGTCGTCGCCCGGTTCGGAGCGCCTGCGGTCGCCCGGTGCGGGCACCGGCTGGAGCACCTGGAGATGGTGTCGGCCGAGCAGGCGGCCAAGCTCGGTCAGTGGGGGATCACCGCCAGCATGCAGCCGAACTTCGACGCCCGCTGGGGCGGCGGCGAGGGCATGTACGCCCGCCGGCTCGGGGCCGCCCGCGCCGCCGGGCTCAACCCGTTCGCGCTGTTAGCATCGGCAGGCGTGCCCCTGGCATTCGGTTCGGATTCCCCGGTCACCGGCATGAATCCGTGGTCCTGGGTGCAGGCGGCCAGCCACCACCGAACGGGCGGCAGTTCGATCTCCATGCGCGCGGCGTTCGCCGCCGCCACCCGCGGGGGGTGGCGGGCCGGCGGGGTTCGCGACGGTCTGACCGGCACGCTGGTCCCGGGCGCCGCCGCCTCCTATGCGGTCTGGGAGACCGGCGAGCTGGATGTGAGCGTGCCCGCAGACGCCGTGCAGCGCTGGTCGACCGACCCCCGGTCGCGGATCCCCGCGCTGCCCCGGCTTGACCCCGGCGCCGCGCTGCCCACCTGCCGGCAGACCGTGCACCGGGGTGTCGCGCTGCATGGCTGAACGGATGTTCTCCCGGATCGTCCGGCTCGGCCTGAGCGTGCTGGCCGGCCTGCTGATGGTGGTCAGCTTCCCACCGTTCGGCTGGTGGTGGTCGGCGGTGCCGGCGCTGGCCCTGCTGACCTGGGTGCTGGCTCACCCCCGGACGACGTTGGCCGGCGGTTTCGGTTACGGACTGGTCTTCGGCACGGCCTTCTACCTTCCGCTGCTGCCGTGGATCAGCGGTCTGGTGGGCGTCGGGCCCTGGCTTGCGCTGTCGGCGATGGAGGCGCTGTTCCCGGCCGCCTTCGGCAGGTTCGCGGTCATGGTCGCCAGACTGCCCGGCTGGCCGTTGTGGCTCGCATGCGTGTGGTCGATGCAGGAGTGGCTGAAGTCGAGTATTCCCTTCGGTGGATTCCCGTGGGGGGTAACGGCTTTCGGGCAGACCAGTGGTCCGCTGCTGCCGTTGGCACAGTGGGGCGGCGCACCTCTGGTGTCGTTCGCCGTCGCCGTGCTGGGCACCTCGCTGTGCGCACTGGCGCTCGAGATCGGCCGTGCCCCGCGGCGCACCGGCACGCTGCTGACGGCCGGAGCCTGCATCGGCGCGGTCGTGCTCGCCGTCGTGGTCGTGACCCCGGCGGTGGGGCGCGCGGGACAGGACGGTGGCCGGGAGGTAACCGTCGCGGCGGTCCAAGGCAACGTGCCCAGGCTCGGGCTGGATTTCAACAGCCAGCGCCGGGCCGTGCTGGACAACCACGTCCGTCAGACGCTCCAGTTGGCCGCCGACGTCCAAGCCGGCCGCGCCGCGCGCCCGCAGTTCGTGGTCTGGCCGGAGAACTCCTCCGATATCGACCCGCTGGCCAACGCCGACGCCGCCGAGCAGATCGGCGCCGCCGCCCGGGGCATCGGGGCGCCGATCCTCGTCGGCGCCGTCGTCGACCGGCCCGAGGCGACACCGGACAACCCGGTGGCCTCCAACACCGTCATCGTGTGGGACCCGGCCACCGGACCGGGGGAGCGTCACGACAAGCAGATCGTCCAGCCGTTCGGGGAGTACCTGCCGTGGCGGGCCTTCTTCTCGCACCTGTCGTCCTACGCCGATCGGGCGGGCTACTTCGTCCCGGGCACCGGTAGCGGCGTCGTGTATCCGGCCGGCGTGCCGGTCGGGGTGGCGACCTGCTGGGAGGTGATCTTCGACCGCGCGCTGCGCCAGTCGGTGCGCAACGGCGCGCAGGTCCTGGTGGTGCCCAGCAACAACGCCACCTTCGACCAGGCGATGAGCGAACAGCAACTGGCCTTCGCCCGGCTGCGGGCCGTCGAGCACGACCGCTTCGTGATCGTCGCCGGGACGGTGGGTATCAGCGCGGTGATCGCCCCGGACGGCCAGGAGCTGGCCCGGACCGGCTTCTTCACGCCGGCCTATCTGGATGTCCCGGTGGGGCTGCGGACCGCGCTCACACCGGCCACCCGCTGGACCGTCGCGCTGCAGTGGCTGCTGGTTGCCGCCGCAGTGGCCGCGATCGGTGCGGCGATACTGCAGAATGGGGGTTTCGTGCGGCCGCTGCGCAGCCGGCGTGTGAACCCAGTCGAAGGAGTCGCATGAGCCCCTCCGGTAGCAGGTCGGCGAAAGCGCACGCCAGGAGTCAGACCGTGGCCGCCGGCGAGCCGCCGAGCCGGCGGACGCTGGTGATCATCCCCACCTATAACGAGCGGGAGAACCTCCCCCTGATCCTGGGCCGGGTCCGCAAGGCCCGCCCCGAAGCCCACGTGCTGGTCGTCGACGACGGCAGCCCGGACGGCACCGGGGAGTTGGCAGACCAGTACTCCGCGGCCGAGCCCGACCACGTGCACGTCATGCACCGCACCGCCAAGGACGGCCTGGGTGCGGCCTACCTGGCGGCGTTCGCCTGGGGCCTGGAACGCGGCTATGCGGTACTGGTGGAGATGGACGCCGACGGCAGCCACGCCCCCGAGCAGCTCTACCGGCTCCTCGATGCCATCGACCGCGGCGCGGACCTGGCGATCGGCTCCCGCTATGTCGACGGCGGCACGGTGCGCAACTGGCCGTGGCGGCGCTTGGCGCTGTCGCGCACCGCCAACACCTACGCCCGGGTGCTCCTGGGCGTCGACATCCACGACATCACCGCCGGCTATCGCGCCTACCGGCGCGAGGTGCTGGAGAAGCTGGACCTGGCTTCGGTCGAATCGAAGGGCTACTGCTTCCAGGTCGATCTGACCTGGCGTGCGATCACCAACGGCTTCACCGTCGTCGAGGTGCCGATCACCTTCACCGAGCGCGAACTCGGGGTGTCGAAGATGAGCGGGTCCAACATCCGCGAGGCGATGGTCAAGGTCGCCCAGTGGGGGATCGGCGGTCGGGCGAAGCGCCGGCGCGCGGCGCGCTGAAGAGCCTCGCCGGCGACGTCAGCCGCGGCGCTTGGTCTTGATCAGATCCAGACGCTCCTTGAGCAGCTCCTCGAGCTCCTCGACCGAGCGGCGCTCCAGCAGCATGTCCCAGTGCGTCCGCGGCGGCTTGACCTTCTTCGGCTCGGGCAGGTCGCCCTCGATCAGGGTGCCCTCAAGCCCGTTCTTGCACAGCCAGGTGCCCGGGATCTCGGCATCGTCGGCGAACGGGACTTCGAATTCCTCGCCGTTCTCGGTCCGGTACTTCGCCAGCTGCCGCGGCGCGAGGTCGTGGTTGCGGTCGGTCTCGTAGCTCACGGCGCCGAGCCGGCTGCCTCTGAGCACACGATCAGCCATGGGATTCTCCTTGCGTGATGTCGATGGAACGCGAGAAGACGGCCCGCGATTCCCGACGCTGCTCCCCATGGTACCGACCCGAGCCCGGTCTAGGCTCACCTCGTGACGCGTCGCACCCGACCCCAGCCGTGTCGGTGGTGCGGCCGGGAGGTGGCAGACGCCGGCCTGGGCCGGCGCCGGCAGTACTGCCGGCAGTCCTGCCGCCAGCGGGCCTACGAGCAGCGAGCGCAGGTCAAGGGCACCGCGGTGCCGGCCGATGCCGTGGTTTTGACCTCCGAGGAGGCCGCCGAGTTGTCCGACCGGGTGTACCAGGTGCGGTGCGCCGCCGAGGACGTGGCGACCGCAGTCGAGGAGGGCGCCCCGCAGGCCGAAGTGCGGCGGTTGTGCGAGGAGTTGCTCCGGGCGGCCAAGGCCGCCGATGGCTGGCGCTGAGCGGCGATCCCGACAACGAGACGGCCACCTGACTCGCGCGGGATGGGAGCGCGAAGTGTCGGTGACCGCTCCGCCCAAGAATGACCGACAGACCTGTGAAACAGGTGATGGACTGGCCGCAAGCAGGTAAGAAATCCCCGAAGACGCGCGCCGCTGTCCGCGCCGGCGGGCCGGGCCGGGTCTAGTATCCGGTGGACACATCCAGGAAAGGGACCCACCATGGCTGTTCTCGCGAAGGCTGTTCTGACCTCGTTCGCCTCGGCCGCCGTCGCGGTCGGTATGACGGCCTGTGGCAATTCGACAACATCCTCGCCGGCATCGTCGGCCTCCTCTGCTGCCTCCTCTGCGGCGTCCTCTGCGGCGTCGGCGGCGTCCTCGGCGGTGTCAGCCGCCGCCGAACCCGCGGAGGGCACCCTGGCCAGCGTCTGCAGCGAGATCGACGCGATCATGACCGGCAACCCGGACGCGAACCCGGGTGCCACGGCCAAGCTGCTCGAGGCGATCAAACCCAGGGTCACCACGCCGGACGCCGACCTCATCGAGAACGTGGCGGCCGCCTACACCGCCATTGCGGCCGACCCCAACGACACCGAGGCGCAAGGCAAGCTCTCGGCCTCGTCGTCCGCGCTCGGGGCGGGCTGCGCGTCGGCGACGGCGAAGCCCGGCGGGTCAGACATCGCCCGGTTAACGGTGCCCTCGGTGAGATTCGAACTCACACTGCACGGGTTTTGAATCCGTTTCCTCTGCCAGTTGGGATACGAGGGCAGGCCGTCCCACGATAGTTGATCGGCCACCGGCCCCGACTCGACGCCTGCGCGCGGGCGCGACACAATGACGGCCATGAGCGATCCCGAACTGCCGCCGGGCCGGCGGGTTCTGATCGCCGAGGACGAGGCGCTGATCCGGCTCGACCTCGCCGAGATGCTGCGCGAGGAGGGCTACCAGGTCGTCGGCGAGGCCGGCGACGGCCAGGAGGCCGTCGAGCTGGCCGAGAGCCTGAACCCGGATCTGGTCATCATGGACGTCAAGATGCCCCGCCGCGACGGCATCGACGCCGCCGCCGAGATCGCGGCCAAACGGATCGCCCCGGTCGTCGTGCTCACCGCGTTCAGTCAGCGCGACCTGGTGGAGAGGGCCCGCGACGCCGGGGCGATGGCTTACCTGGTCAAGCCCTTCTCGATCAGTGACCTGGTGCCGGCCATCGAGGTGGCGGTCAGCCGGTTCGCCGAGCTCACCCAGCTGGAGCGCGAGGTGGCGTCTCTTGGTGAGCGACTGGAGACCCGCAAGCTGGTCGAGCGGGCCAAAGGGCTGCTGCAGGCCGAGCACGGGATGAGCGAGCCCGAGGCGTTCGGCTGGATGCAGCGGGCGGCGATGGACCGGCGGACCTCGATGAGGCGGGTGGCCGAGGTGGTCCTGGAGACTTTGGGCGGGTCGGGACGAAAGCCGTCGTCGCACTAGGCGCGGCGTTTCGCCGGACGATGGCGCGCGTTCCGGCTCCCGGTTGGCTATGTTCTACCGGGGATGTTCTACCGAGAAGCTCTACCGAGCGTTCCGTGGGGACGCCTTCTGAATCCATCAACCCGGAGGTGAAACGTGCGCGGTCGGCCGACACGGAGTGCAGTCGCAGTGAGTTCAGCGGCCCTGGTGATGCTTGGCATCGCCGGCTGCACCCAGCCCGCACCGGGCGGCGAGTCGGCCAAGGGCGGAACGGCGTCGTCGGCGTCGTCGGATGCGGCCGCCGCGCCCGTCGACCTGAAGATCGTCGAGCAGGTCCAGATCGACCAGGACGGCAAGGAGGTCAAGCCGGAGGCCGGCGTCACCGCCGCCGACCCGGCCGGTGACGGCAAGGCCACCTGCGCCCCGGTCAAGCTGGCCATGGCCGGCGCGCTCAACGGCCCGGACGCCGCGCTGGGCATCAACATCAAGAACGGCGTCCAACTGGCCCTGGACAAGCACAACGCGGCCAACCCCGGCTGTCAGATCGAACTGCGCACCTTCGACACCGAGGGCGACCCGCAGAAAGCGACCGCGATCGCCCCGCAGATCGTCGACGACGCCTCGATCATCGGCCTGATCGGACCGGCGTTCTCCGGGGAGACCAAGGCCACCGGCGGGGTGTTCGACCAGGCCGGCCTGGTGTCGGCCACCGCCTCGGCCACCAACGTCACCCTGTCCGAACAGGGCTGGAAGACCTTCTTCCGGGGCCTGGCCAACGACGGCGTCCAGGGCCCGTCGGTCGCCAACTACATGAAGAACACCGTGGGAGACAAGAAGGTCTGCGTCGTCGACGACAGCACCGACTACGGCAGTGGGCTGGCCGAGGCTGTTCGGGACACCCTGGGCCCGCTGGCCGACTCCGCCTGCAACATCTCGGTCAAGAAGGGCGACAAGGACTTCTCCGCCGCGGTGACCCAGATCAAGGAGCAGTCGCCGGACTCGGTGTACTACAGCGGCGACTACTCCGAAGCCGCACCCTTCGTCCAGCAACTGCGCGACGCGGGCTTCACCGGGACGTTCGTCAGCGCCGATGGCACCAAGGACCCGGAGTTCGTCAAGCAGGCCGGCAACGCGTCCAAGGACGCGCTGCTGTCCTGCCCGTGCGGACCGGCGTCGGCGGCTTTCTCCGACGAGTACACCAAGAAGTTCAACCAGGCCCCGGGCACCTACAGCACAGAGGGATATGACCTCGGCACCATCCTGGCCAAGGGCATCGACTCCGGCGCTACAACTCGCGAGGCGCTGCTGAACTTCGTGCGGACCTACGACGGGCAGGGCGTTGCCCGCAAGTACCAGTGGAACGAGCAGGGGGAACTGACCACGACCCTGATCTGGATGTACAAGGTCCAGTAGTTCGCCCCTCGGGGTTGCCGGTGGGAACGACGCGAGGAGTCGAATGATCGGCCAGGCTCTCGCTTCGCAGAACTGGCTGGCCGGCGACATCAGCTTCAACATCGAGAACCTGCGGGAAGGGTTCTGGCAGCTCACCGTCGACGGCTTGGCCTGGGGGGCGATCTACGCGCTCGTCGCCGTCGGCTACACCCTGGTTTTCGGGGTGCTGCGGCTGATCAACTTCGCGCACTCGGAAATCTTCATGCTCGGAATGTTCGGGGCGTACTTCTGCCTCGACATGATCCTCGGCTTCACACCCAGCGGCAACGCCTACAACCTCGGCGTCGCGATGACCGTCGTGTTCCTGGGGATCGCGATGCTGTTCGCGATGGCAGTCTCCGGGGCGGCGGCGGTCGGCTTGGAAGCCGTGGCCTACCGGCCGCTGCGGCGCCGCGGCGCGCGCCCGTTGACCTTTCTGATCACCGCCATCGGCATGTCGTTCGTGCTGCAGGAGTTCGTCCACTTCATCCTGCCGACGATCCTGCCCGGCTACGGCGGCAGTAACGCCCAGCAGCCGATTATCCTGGTGCAGCCGAGGGTGCAGTTCGAGATTTTCGGCGCCAGCGTCACCAACGTCACCCTGGTCATCGTCTCCGCCGCGCTGGCGTTGGCGGTCCTGACCGATGTGGTGATCAACCGCACCCGGTTCGGCCGGGGCATCCGCGCGGTCGCCCAAGACCCGGACACCGCCACGCTGATGGGCGTTTCGCGGAAGCGGATCATCGCCCGGACCTTCCTGATCGGCGGCATACTCGCCGGCGCCGCCGCCTTGCTCTACACGTTGCGGGTGCCCCAGGGCATCATCTATTCGGGGGGATTCCTGCTCGGAATCAAAGCCTTCTCGGCCGCCGTGCTCGGGGGGATCGGAAACC
>NZ_JBJTJF010000153.1:0-8907 GCF_046095365.1 Mycobacterium sp. | reverse complement strand
CGCCCAGGAACCGCGACGGCTTGCGGGTCTGCCGGCCGCCGGGCGCGCGGGCGGCCGCCCAGCTGAGCTCGAGATGCGTTCTGGCCCTGGTGATTCCGACGTAGAGCAGCCGGCGCTCCTCCTCGACGGCCTCGCTGTCGGCGCCGTGGGACAGCGCGTGGGAGATCGGCAGGGTGCCGTCGGCCAGGCCGACGAGGAACACCGCGTCCCACTCCAGGCCCTTGGCGGCGTGCAGCGAGGCCAGCGTGACGCCCTGCACGGTGGGAGTGTGGCGGGAGTCGGCGCGCAGCCGCAGTTCGGCCACCAGGGCGGCCAGGTCCAGATCCGGGCGGACGGCGACCTCCTCGTCGACCAGTTCGGCCAAGGCGCGCAACGCTTCCCAGCGTTCCCGGGCCTTGACGCCGGTGGGAGCCTCCGGGGTGAGCCCGAGGGGCTCGAGCAGATCGCGCACCAGTTCCGGCAGCGGTCCAGCCGGATCTATCCCCGGGTCGCTGCGCTCCTGCCCGCCGGTGCCGCGGTCGGCGGCACGCTGCAGGGCGACCAGCGACTGGCGGATCTCCTGGCGGGCGAAGAAGCCCTCCCCGCCGCGCACCTGGAACGGGATGCCGGCCGCGGTCAGCGCCTCCTCGTAGACCTCGGACTGGGCGTTGATCCGGTAGAGCACCGCGATCTCGGCGGCCGGGGTGCCCGCCTCGATGAGGCCCTTGATGGCGCGGGCCACCCCGGCGGCCTCGGCGGTCTCGTCGGGGTGGTCGCGGAACGTCGGCTCCGGCCCCGGCGGGCGCTGGCCGATCAGGTGCAGCTTGGAGCCGGCCATCCGCCCGCGCGCGCCGGCGATCACCTGGTTGGCCAGCGAGACCACCTGCGGGGTGGAGCGGTAGTCGCGCTCCAGGCGCACCAGGGTGGCGTCCGGGAAGCGGCGGGAGAAGTCGAGCAGGAAGCGCGGCGTGGCGCCGGTGAAGGAGTAGATGGTCTGGTTGGCGTCGCCGACGACGGTGAGGTCGTCTCGGTCGCCCAGCCAGGCGTCGAGCACCCGCTGCTGCAGCGGGGTGACGTCCTGGTACTCGTCGACGACGAAACACCGGTAGCGGTCGCGGAATTCGCTCGCTATGGCGGCGTCGTTCTCGATGGCCGCGGCGGTGTGCAGCAGCAGGTCGTCGAAGTCCAGCAGCGCGTAGCCGTCCCGGTTGGCCTTCAGCGTCTCGTAGCCGGCGTAGACCGCCGAGACCTTCGCCGCGTCCAGCGGGATGTCGCGGGCGGCCTCGGCGACGGCCGCCGGGTAGGCCTCCGGGCTGATCAGTGAGGCCTTGGCCCACTCGATCTCGCCGGCCAGGTCGCGCACGTCGTCGGTGGAGACCTGGATGCGGGCCCGGTTGGCGGCCTGGGCCACCACGGCGAACTTCTTGTCGAGCAGCTCCCAGCCGGTGTCGCCGACCACCCGCGGCCAGAAGTAGGACAGCTGGCGGCGGGCGGCGGCGTGGAAGGTCAGCGCCTGCACGCCGGCGACGTCCATCGCCCGCAGCCGGCTGCGCATCTCCCCCGCGGCCCGGGAGGTGAAGGTGACCGCCAGCACCTGCCCGGCGGCGACGTGGCCGTCGGCCACCAGGTGGCCGATGCGGTGGGTGATGGTGCGGGTCTTGCCGGTGCCCGCCCCGGCCAGCACGCACAGCGGCCCGCGCGGGGCGTGCACGGCCTCGCGCTGTTCGTCGTCGAGGGCGGCGGGCATGGGCTCCATCTTGGCAGGGGGCGGCGACAGCCCGATCAGCCGAGTCGCCTAGGTTGAGGCGCTATGGCCGGGGTGACGATGTACTCGACGGTGTGGTGCGGCTACTGCAAGCGGCTCAAGGTCGCGATGAAGGCCGCCGGTGTCTCCTTCACCGAGGTCGACATCGAGCACGACCCGGCCGCGGCGCAGTTCGTGATGAGCGTCAACGGCGGCAACCAGACCGTGCCGACGGTGACCTTCCCCGACGGCAGCGCGCTGACCAACCCGTCGATCGCCCAGGTGAAGGCCAAGCTGGGACTCTGAGTGCAGGCGCCGCCGGGGTCTACCGGGTACCCCGGACACCCCGGCGCCGGCCCCCGGGTGCCTCAGCGGCTGTAGGCCCAGGACTCGATGATCTCCCGGGCGATCGAGATCGAACCGGGCAGCAGCAGCCGCGAGCCGGACCGGCTGCTCCAGTCGCCCTCCTCCAGGGCCGCGCGCACCTCGGCGCGGCTGAACCACGCCGCCTCGGCGATCTCGCCGTCGTTGAAGGCGAACGGCTGCCCGGGGTCGGCCAGGGCGTGGAAGCCCACCATCAGCGATCGCGGGAAGGGCCAGGGCTGGCTGCCCAGATAGGTGACGTCGGTGACGCTCAGGCCGATCTCCTCGGCGATCTCGCGCGCCACGCAGGTCTCGAAGGACTCGCCGGCCTCCACGAAACCGGCCAGCAGCGAGAACAGCCGCTCCGGCCACACCACCTGGCGGGCCAGCACCGCGCGGTCGTGCCCGTCGTGCACCAGGCAGATCACCGCGGGGTCGACGCGGGGGAACTCCTCGTTCCCGGTGAGCAGGTTGCGCCGCGCCCACCCGGCCCGGATCGGCCGGGTCGGGTTGCCGTCGGCGGGCGAAAAGCTCGCCGAGTCATGCCAATTCAGCAGCGCCAGCGCGCACGCCACGAGTTGGGCGCTGACGTCGTCGAAGGCGATCCCGGCCCGGCGCGGGTCCACGGCGCGGGCCGGCACGCCGTCGGGGGCGTCCAGCGGCGCGCGCGCGGCCCAGGCGTGCCGGCCGTCGGGCAGCCGGCCGAGGAACACCGCCTCCGACGGCGGCGCCCCGGCGAGCTCGGCCGCCGGGTTGAGCACCAGCTCGTCGCCGACGACGAGCACCTGGCCGCGCTCGTCGACCCGCAGCAGCACCGCCTCAGCCCAGCCCTCGACGGCGGCGTCGACGTCGGTGCGCAGATGGTCGGCCCGGTCGGCCCCGATCCGCGACAGCAGCGGAACGTTGCGCAGCCGAAAAGTCATGCGGCTCAGCCGCTTTCGGCACGGCGGACGTAGAGCAGCCGGTCACTGCCCTCCAGGGCGTCGACCGCCTCGTCGTCCACCCGCAGCAGCTTGCCGTTGCGCACCACGCCGAGCACGATGTCGGACAGGTGCCGCGGCGAACCGCCGACCTCCTTGGACTCCACCTCCCGTTCGGCGATCGCCAGCCCGGCGTCGGGGGTGAGCAGGTCCTCGATCATCTCCACCACGGTCGGTTTGGAGGTGGCCAGGCCCAGCAGCCGCCCGGCGGTCTCGGAGGACACCACCACCGAGTCCGCCCCGGACTGCAGCAGCAGGTGGCGGTTCTCGCCCTCGCGCACCGCGGCGATGATGGTGGCCTGCGGGGCCAGCTCGCGCGCGGTCAGGGTGACCAGCACGGCGGTCGGGTCGCTGTTGGTGGCCACCACGACGGCCTTGGCGTGCTGGGCGCCGGCCAGCCGCAGCACGTCGGAGCGGTTGGCGTCCCCGCGCACGGTGACCAGGCCGGCCGCGCTGGCCCGTTCCAGCAGAAGCTCGTCGGTGTCGACGACGACGATCTCCGATGGCGGGACGCCGTCGCCGATCATCGCGCTCACCGCGGTACGGCCCTTGGTTCCGTACCCGACGACGACGGTGTGATTGCGCACCCTTTTCCTCCAGCGTTGGATCTTGAAGGCCTGACGCGAGGCCGTGGTGAGCGTCTCGACGGTGGTGCCGACCAGCACGATGAGGAACAGCACCCGCAGCGGCGTGATGAGAAGGACGTTCAGCAGCCGGGCGTGCTCGGTGACCGGGGTGATGTCGCCGTAGCCGGTGGTCGACAGCGACACCGTGGCGTAGTACACGCAGTCCAGCAGACTCAGCGTGGTCGCTTCGCTGTCGACGTCGCGGTAGCCGTCGCGTTCGAGGTAGACCACCAGCACCGCGGCGGCCAGCACCAGAAACGCGTAGAGCAACCGGCGGGCGATGCGCCGGCCCGGGGAGACGTACTTGTCCGGAATGTGCAGGTAGTCGACCAGAGCGGCGTCCGGCTTGGCGGCGAGGTCCTCGTCGATGGCATCCAGACTGCGCCGCATCCGGCGGTCAGTCACGGGTCAACCACGCAAACTGCCCGTTTCGCCGAGGGCGATGCCAGCACACGGCCATTATGAAACCATGCCCGACTCCCCCGCTGAGCCCGTTAGCCAACGTCCCGCCTACAGGATGGCGGCGATGCTGATCGGGATCGGGGCCGGGCACTTCCTGTCGCCCAAACCGTTCGACACCATCGTCCCCGCCGAACTGCCGGGCAGCCCGAGGTTCTACACCTACGCCTCCGGGGCGGCCGAGATCGGCGTGGGGACCATGCTGCTGGTGCCGCGCACCCGGCGGATGGCCGCGCTGGCCGCCGCCGCGCTGTATCTGGCGGTGTTCCCGGCCAACCTCAACATGGTGCGGCTGTGGTGGAACCGGCCGGGCATCCAGAAGTGGCCGGCCCGGGCGTTCGCCCTGGCGCGGCTGCCGTTCCAGCTGCCGATGGTCACCCGCGCGCTGGCGATCCGGCGCGACGCTCCGCGCCGGGGTTGAGCAGCAGCGCGAGTTCCTCTGCGCCGTAGAGCGTTTCGGGCACGACGGTGCGGCCGGACCGCACGTAGTGGAATGCCACCCGCACCTGTTCGACCGGGCGTCCGGTCAGCCCCGCCCAGGCCAGCCGGTAGACCGCCAGCTGAACGGCGGCGTGCCGGCGGGCCTGCTCGCCGGCCGGCGGGTCACCGGTCTTCCAGTCCACCACGGTGATTCCGCCGTCCGCATCGGCGAACACCGCGTCGATGCGCCCGCGGACCACCGCCCCGCCGAGCGCGAGTTCGAAGGGCACCTCCACCTCGACCGGGGTGCGCGCGGCCCAGGGCGAGGCGCTGAACGCGGCCTGCAGCCCCTCGAGCGCCTCGGGGTCGGCGGCCTGGGATTCCCCCGCGCCAGGCAGGTCGTCGAGGTCGAACAGCCGCTCGGCGCCGTAGAAGCGCTGCACCCAGTCGTGGAAGGCGGTGCCCAGGATGGCGTGCGGGTCGGGCCGGGCCGGCAGCCGGCGGGTCAGCCGGCGGGCGGCGGCGTCGCGGTCGCGGTCCAGATCGACCAGTGCGCTGACCGACAGGGCGGCCGGCAGCGGCGGCGGGTCCGCGCTGGCCGCCCGGGCCCGTTCGGCCAGCAGCGCCTCGACGTCGGCGATCCAGCCGTGCGGGTCGTCCGGCCCGGAGGTCTCCGCCGCCGACGCCATGGCCGCGGCCACCAGCTGCGCGCCGCGCTGCACCTCACCGCGGCGGCCGGCCAGCGGATCGACCGGCCACAGCGCCTCGACGGCGTTGTCCCGCAGCGGGTTCGGCTCGCCGTCGGCGGGCTCGGGCTCCCAGTGCTCGACCTCCCCGCAGCCGGTGGCGGCGATCACGTCCCGGATCTCGCACAGGAACTCCGACGGCCCGCGCGGGGTGGACTCGGTGGCCCCCCAGTGGTGGCCGGAGATCAGCAGGGTGTCCTCGGCGCGGGTCAGCGCCACGTAGAGCAGCCGGCGTTCCTCGTCGACCTTGCGCGCCAGCAGCTGGTCGCGGTGGGCGTCGATGAGGTCGGAGAGCGCCTTGCGGTCGGTGACCGCCGAGGTGTCCAGCAGCGGAACCCCGTGCAGCCCCGGCCCGGCCGAGCGGTCGCCGCGCAGCAGCGGCGGAAGCTCGGCGGCGTCGGTCAGCCAGGTCCGCTTCGAGGCGGTCGACGGGAACACCCGCGCACTGAGGTGCGGCACCGCCACGAGCTGCCACTCCAGGCCCTTGGCGGCGTGCACGGTGAGCACCTGCACCCGGCCGGGCGCCACCCCGACCTCGGCCGGGGACAGCCCGTTCTCGACCTGCGCGGCGGCGTCGAGGTAGGCCAGCAGCCCGGCGATGTCGGCGCCGGGACGCTCGGCGTAGCCGGCCACCACGTCGCAGAAGCGGTCCAGGTGCTCGGCGCCGGCGCCGGCCGCGCGCACCTCGGCGTCCAGGCCCAGCACCCGGCGCACCTCGGCGACCAGGTCGCACAGCGGGTGGGCCAGGAACCCGCGCAGCCGGACCAGTTCGGCGCCCAGCACGCCGATGCGCCGGTGGCCCTCCGGGGAGTAGTCGCCCGCCGGGCCGGGGTCGGCCAGCGCGTCGGCCAGGCAGGCGGTGTCCGCGCCGCCGGCCGCCGCGGCGATCTCGCCCGCCGAGAGCTGGCCCGCGCCGCCGGGGCGCCGGCCCTCCAGGAGAACCGCGCGCCGCCACAGCGCGGCCAGGTCCCGGGCGCCCAGCCGCCAGCGCGGGCCGGTGACGACCTCCATGGCAGCGGTGCCGGCGGTGGGATCGGCGACCAGCCGCAGGGTCGAAACCAGTTGCGCCACTTCGGCAATGGACAGCAGCCCGGCCAGCCCGACGACCTCCACCGGCACCCCGCGGGCGGCCAGCGCCCGGGCCACCGGGCCGGCGTCGGCGTTGCGGCGCACCAGCACCGCGGCGGTGGGCGGCTGCTCGCCGGCCTCGGCGGCGGCGCGGTAGCGGTCGGCGATGTGGCCGGCCACCCAGTCGCGCTCGCCGTCGACGTCGCGCAGCAGGGCGCACAGCACGGTGCCCTCGGGCGCGCCGGGACGCGGTCGCAGCGGGCGCACCGCAACCGAGCGCCGCCGCGCCTCGGCGGAGACGGCGTTGGCCAGCTGCAGCACCCGGGGCGGGTTGCGCCAGCTGGTGCGCAGCTCCAGCGTCGGCGCCGGGGTGCCGTCGCCGGCGGGGAAGTCGGTGGTGAACCGCGGCAGGTTGGTGGCCGAGGCGCCGCGCCAGCCGTAGATGGACTGGATCGGGTCGCCGACTGCGGTCAGCGCCAGGCCGTCGTCGGCCCCGCCGCCGAACAGCGCCGACAGCGCGATGCGCTGGGCGTGGCCGGTGTCCTGGTACTCGTCGAGCAGCACCACCCGGTAGCGGGCGCGCAGCTGTTCGCCCACCTGCGGGCAGGCGGTGGCCAGCCTGGCCGCGGCGGCCATCTGGGTGCCGAAGTCGAGCACCTTGGCCTGGCGCATCCGGGCGTGCAGCGCCTCGATCAGCGGAACCAGCGCGGCGCGTTCGGTCTGGGTGTCCAGCAGCCCGAGCAGGCGGCGGTTGGGGCCGGTGTCGCGCTGGCGCGGCCCGGGCGGCAGGGTGTGCACCAGCCGGTCCAGTTCGCGGTGGGTGTCGCGCAGGCCGGCGGTGTCGACGAGGTGTTCGGCCAGCTCCCCGGAGAGCCGCAGCACCATCGTCGTGACGGCCTCGGGGCTGCGGTCGATCGGCAGCGGGCCGGGGTGGGCGTTGACCACCTCGCGGGCCAGCTGCCAGCGTTCGGTCTCGCCGAGCAGCCGGGCGTCGGGCTCGACCGGCAGCAGCGGGCCGAACTCGCGCAGCAGCCCGCCGGCGAAGGCGTGGTAGGTGCTGACCAGGGGCGAGCCCGCCGGAACGGCGTCGCCGAGGTGCCCCGACAGCCGGGCCAGCCGGGAGCGCACCCGGCGCAGCAGCTGCCCGGCGGCCTTGCGGGTGAAGGTCAGCCCGAGCACCTGGTCGGGGCCGGCGTAGCCGTTGGCCACCAGCCACACCACCCGCGCGGCCATGGTCTCGGTCTTGCCCGCCCCGGCCCCGGCGACGACCACCAGCGGGCCGGGCGGGGCGGCGATCACCGCGGCCTGCTCGTCGGTGGGCTCCGGGAGGCCAAGGGCCGCAGCCAGTTCGGTCGGGCTGTAGGTCACGACTGCCCCCCGGCGTGCGCGGGGCAGGACGGCTGCAGCGGGCAGTGCTTGCAGCCGTCGTTGACCCGGGCGACGAAGGTCGGGCCCGCGGTGCCGGCGGCGGCGGCGCGCACCGCCTCCTGCCAGCCGGGGGTGTCGGCGGGGCCGAGCGCGGTCTGCTCGCGTTCGGTCGCGCCGCCGGCGGCCGAGGGCTTGCCGACGTAGACCAGCCGCCCGCCGCCGGGCTGGTCGCCGTCGGGCAGCAGGCCGGCCGACACCGCCAGCTGGTAGAGCCCGAGCTGCGCGTGGCTCTGGGCGTCGTCCTTGCTGACCGGTGTCTTGGCGGTCTTGACGTCGACGACCACCAGCCGGTCCTGGGCGTCGCGCTCCAGCCGGTCGATGCGGCCGCGCACCCGCACCCCGGGCTGTCCGCCGGCGGGCTCGGCGATGACGCCGTCGAGTTCCACCTCGGTGCCGATCTCGGTGAGCTCGCCGCGGGTGGCGGCACGCCACGCCGCGAAGGCGGTGATCATCGCGCGGTGGCGCTCGAGCTCGTTGGCGGCGTACCAGGGGGCGTCGAACGGCAGAGCCGCCCAGAGGTTTTCCAGTTCGGCGATCAGGCTTTCCCCGATCCGGCCGGAGTCGGCGAGCAGGGCGTGCACCACCGAACCCAGGGTGGAGTTCAGCGCGCGGGCGCCGGAGCCGCCGTGGCGTTCGGCCAGCCAGCGCAGCGGGCAGTCGGTCAGGGTCTGCAGCGTGGAGGGGCTCAGTGCGACGGTGTGCCCGGCGCCCTCCCAGAGCGGCTCGTCGGTGCTGACCCCGGCCAGGCCGTGCCACTGCGCCGGGTCGGCGCCGGGCACGCCGGCCGCGGCCAGCCGGGCCAATTGGTTTGCCGCGCAGGACCGTTCGTCGTCGCTGATCTCGCCGTCCGGCGCGCACACCGCGGCCCGCAGCCGGCCGACCACCGCGGCGGGCGACAGCACCGGCGGGGCCGGCACCGGTTGCGGCGGGGTGTGGCCGGGGCCGCCGGCCAGTGCCGCCAGTTCGGCGACGAACGGCGAGGGCAGGGTGCCCTCGTCGCCGATGTCGGCGTCGACCGCGGTGATCAGCACCCGGCGGCGACGACGGCTCGGTCACCGTCCGGGTGGCCGACTCCGGGCAAGCCGAGGCAGCGG